>JANMNT010000358.1:0-2498 GCA_031368465.1 Burkholderiales bacterium | reverse complement strand
ATCCAAGGGTTGGGAACTCGGGCTGAAATCCACGCTGGTCGATAATCGCTTGCGCGTTAACGTCGCCATTTTTGACACCAAATACGAGGGATATCAGGCGAATTATCCAGACCTTTCCGGTGGTCAGCCAATCACCCGGTTCATCAACGCCGGCGATGTCTCGACCAAAGGTGTTGAATTGGATTTGGAGGCAAAGCTGAGCCGCGAGTTATCGCTTAGCCTTATCTACGCTGACACAAAGGCCATTGTTGAGCAATTCAAGTGCCCTGCCGGTCAAACCTGTGCCATCCCATCCGGTACGCCGCTTCCGTATGCGCCTAGGCAAAAAGGGATTGTGCGTGCGAACTATCGTACCGACGTTGCTGGTTATTTAATGGCGATTTCGGCAGATTACTCATGGCAAAGCGAGACGCAGTACGACCTCTCGACCTCGCGGAACACCCTGCAACCAGCCTACGGGATTTTTAATGCGTCAATCTCGTTAGCCAATGCCGCTGGATGGCGCGTGACCTTGGTCGGCAAGAACCTCGCAGACAAGTCTTACTCGCAGGTTTTTTATCCCGGTGCCAACACCACACGCGGGGTGCCACGTGACGACAAACGGTATTACGGCGTAAATGTACGATACGAGTTCTGAGTCGTAAACGCAACTGCGCTTCGTTCGAACCAATCTACGTAAAACAGAATTTGCCTCTAACGTCGTTGTTGTTCGGCAGTTGTTGATTGGCAGTTTGACAGACGCGGTACCCGTTGTAGACTGGGTACCGCGTTTGTTTTGTGACGCATCCAAAACTTTTATTTGATCCCCGCAAACGTGTCAGACGCCCCCAAACGCCGCACCTTGGAGTCGCTCCGCAGCCAGCGCTGGCTTGCGCCAGACGATATGCGTTCGTTCGCACACCGCCAGCGCCTGCAGCAACGCGGGCTTGCGCGCGAAGAGTTCATGGGCCGTCCCATCATCGCCATCATTAATACCTGGAGTGATTTGTCACCGTGTCACGCACATTTGCGTGAGCGGGCAGAGTCGGTCCGGCGTGGCATCTTGCAGGCGGGTGGCTTCCCGTTTGAATTGCCGGCGCTGTCGCTTGGCGAAGTGATGGTCAAGCCGACCACCATGTTGTATCGTAATTTGCTGGCGATGGAATGCGAGGAGTTGTTGCGCTCACATCCGATTGACGGCGCGGTGCTGATGGGCGGTTGCGACAAAACCACGCCCGGGTTGTTGATGGGCGGGATCAGCATGGATATTCCGGTGATTTATTGCCCGGCGGGGCCGATGCTCAACGACCGCCATCGCGGTAAAACAGTTGGTGCCGGAACCCACACCAAGAAGTTTTTTGACGAGTACGTCGCCGGGAATATCCAACCGACTGAATGGATCCAGCTCGAAGCAAAGATGACCCGCTCGCCAGGCACCTGCAACACCATGGGCACCGCCAGCACCATGACGGCGATGGCCGAGGCGATGGGGTTCACCTTGCCGGGCGCCACCAGCATTCCGGCGATGGACGCTAATCATGTGCGGATGGCGTCGGCATCCGGGCGACGGATTGTCGAAATGGTGTGGGAAGATTTGAAGCCGTCACGGTTTCTGACGCGCGCATCGTTCGACAATGCGTTGGCGACCTATATGGCGCTGGGCGGCTCTACCAATGCCGCCATTCACACCATTGCCATGGCCGGCCGCGCTGGTATTGAATTAACCCTCGACGATATGAACAAGGTGGCCGGCAAAATTCCGGTACTGGCGAATTTGTTTCCGTCGGGTGACAAACTGATGGAGGATTTTTTCTTCGCCGGTGGTTTGCCCGCGCTGCTTAATGAGATTCGCGAACATCTGTCGCTCGACGCACTCACAGTCACCGGCAAAACGCTGGGTGACAATATTGCCGGAGCACAAAACCTCGATCCGGAGGTGATTCGTCCCCTGGATAGACCGGTGTCGGCGGGTGCCGCGCTGGCGGTGTTGCGCGGCAATTTATGCCCTGACGGCGCGGTGATCAAGCCGTCTGCCGCGAGTGCAAAATTTTTTAAACACCTCGGACCGGCGCTGGTGTTTGAATCAAACGCCGAAATGATGGCAACGATTCATCAACCTGATCTGGTCGTCGATGAAAACACCGTGCTGGTGCTCAAACACGGCGGCCCGGTCGGCGCACCCGGCATGCCAGAATGGGGCAACCTGCCGATCCCGAAAAAATTACTACAGCAGGGCGTGCGCGATATGCTGCGGATTTCTGACGCGCGCATGAGCGGTACCCACTTTGGCACCTGTGTGGTGCACGTGGCGCCCGAGTCGGCCGTGGGCGGGCCGCTCGCACTGGTCAAAACCGGCGACATGATTTCACTCGACATTGATGCCGGTACGCTCAATATGGACGTCACAGACGATGAACTTCTGCGCCGCCGCAAAGCGTGGACGCCGCCGCCACGTATTTATGAGCGTGGTTTTACGCGGCTTTATGTTGACCACGCCACGCAGGCCAATCAGGGTTGCG
>JANMNT010000352.1:0-3073 GCA_031368465.1 Burkholderiales bacterium | reverse complement strand
CGGGCTGGCGAATATCGGCTCAGTTGCGCCCGCGACCGATGCGACGGTGCATATTCAGGCGACTAACCTGGGCTACGCCTATGGTCCGGAGGGGTTTGCCTTCCGACACGTGTCGATGGAAATCAAGCCGGGTGAAAACATTTGTCTAGTCGGCCCGTCAGGTTGTGGAAAAACAACACTTTTGAAGGTTTTGCTCGGTTTGCTCACGCCAACCGAAGGACAGATCATCGTCAACGGACGCGATCTTAAAGACTGGGATATGGCGCACTACCGAGGGCTGGTGGCGGCGGTAATGCAGGACGATCAGTTATTTGTCGGCTCGATTGCCGATGCCATTGCCTTCGGTGACCATTTCGACATGGAACAAATCAAGGCGTGTGCGGAAGCCGCGCAAATCCACGCAGACATTGAGAAGATGCCCATGGGCTACTCGACGTTCGTCGGTGCACTCGGCTCATCGTTATCCGGCGGCCAGAAACAGCGCGTGTTGCTCGCGCGTGCCTTGTACCGTCAACCCAGATTGTTGATTCTTGACGAGACCCTGGATCAGGTCGATATTGAGCAGGAAGGGCTGATTCGAGATGCGGTTGGGGCTCGAGTCTCTTCATTGGTGATGGTGAGTCATAGAGGGGCGACCGTTCAGCGGGGCCGTACAATTAGACTCGACAATTACTGATAAGACTGCAAACCGACTACACGCAGACAGCAGCTTCACCACCGCCGATGAGGGCAAGGCAAACGTCGTCGAGCATGGTGACTTCTTCAACTGCGATTTCGACAACAGCGATGTTCATTTCAAGGGTTGTGAATTCTTTGGACATGGTTGTTCTCCGGTTGAAAAGTAACGATTAAATGGGGTCAGGAAACCGACTACACGCAGACAGCAGCTTCGCCACCGCCGATGAGGGCAAGGCAAACGTCGTCGAGCATGGTGACTTCTTCAACTGCGATTTCGACAACAGCGTTGTTCATTTCAAGGGTTGTGAATTCTTTGGACATGGTTGTTCTCCGGTTGAAAAGTAAAGATTAAATGGGGTCAGGAAACCGACTACACGCAAACAGCAGCTTCGCCACCGCCGATGAGGGCAAGGCAAACGTCGTCGAGCATGGTGACTTCTTCAACTGCGATTTCGACAACAGCGTTGTTCATTTCAAGGGTTGTGAATTCTTTGGACATGGTTGTTCTCCGTAAAAAGTTAAAAATCGTAAAATGTGAAATACTTCACAGTGCATAATAAATTAATGTGGTAACCAGTTCAATCACAAGGACTTTTAGGCAGAAACGCCAAATGGACACAACAGGATTGTCAAAATTGCTCGACGCCGAACGTTTGGTCGGGGAAGCGCTGCAGTCTGGCGAAACTTCGGACCCTGGCGCAATTGAAGCCGTTGCGCTTGCCGTGCTGCGGCTGTCTGAGGACAAGCCTAGGCAGCTTGCTATTGCGGTCAATGCCGCGCTTTTCTTGTACGTTTCTGGCCGACCTGACCGCGGATTAGAGGTTGCCGTAAAGGCTCGCAGTTTTGCGCTCGAGTTGGCTGATACAAAATCTGCAACAAAAGTGCTCAATATTTTGGGCATATGCGCAGCGGACACCGGAAATATCCCACTCGCCATGGAGGCGTATGCCGATGCGCTTTCTCTCTCTCAAGGTGCGGGTGATAGAGAAACTGAAGGCAAGGTTTGGTCAAATTTGGGGGCGGCGCTAATTTATTGCGGCCTTTACAAAGAGGCGATAAGCTGTTTTGAAAAGGCGAAGGGCATTGCATCATCGACGCCTGAGCTGGGTAGGTTGGTTCCCAATTTCTATATGAATATTGCGCTTTGCTTTTTGAATCTGGATGAGGCGACGCAAGGGTTGGTTGCCGTTAAGAAAGCCATGGAGACTTCGGGCGCACCGACTGGTGCACATTCCATTCAAAACCGCGTCCTCATTGAAAACTATTACACTCGATTGTTGCTTGAAATTGACGATTTCGAAGGTGCGAAATTACACGCGGCCAGTGCCCGCAACTTCGCGGCGCAGTCAAAATCGCCACGAACCGACATCACGGCTTCAGTCGCGGAAGGGTTAGCGGAGGTTTTCTCAGGCATGGCGGACGTGGGGATTTCGAGGTTGACAGCGACGCTTGCGCAAGCGAAAACGCTTAGGATGGCGACTCGTGAGGTTTTGGTTGCGATTGTAAAAGCACATGAATACGTTGGCCAACATGACAAGGCGCTTGAATATCTTAAGCAAATGTTGCTTTCCCAGCGTCAAACACAAGAGGCCAACGCACTCCGTCATGTTGAGCGGCATCTGCAGCAGTTACACATCAAGGAGGGCAACGCGCCAATCGAGGATTCAAAACAAATCATCAAACGCTTGGAAACCCGCAAGGAAGTGCTGGAAGGTCGAATCGCCAAGCGCGAATTATTCAGGCAAAGCGTCGAGAGCCTCGAGCGCTTGGCGGTGGCGACCGAATTGCGAGACGACTCGACCGGCGAGCATTCCTACCGGGTTGGGCGGATGTCGGCATTGCTGGCAAAAGAGGCCGGTTGCGACGACGAAATGGTGTTCATGATTGACATCGCCGCGCGATTGCACGATATCGGCAAGATTGCGATTCCCGACGGTATCTTATTGAAGCCGGGAAGTTTGAATGCGTCCGAGCGGGAAATCATGGAAATGCACGCCGAAGCCGGTGCCGACGTGCTGGCAAAAAGCAATATTCCGCAAATTCAGATGGCCGAAGAGATTGCCCGTTTTCATCATGAACGGTGGGACGGGGAAGGCTATCCCAAAGGGCTGGCGGGCGAAGCGATTCCGTTGGCGGCACGGATTGCCGCACTGGCAGATGTGTTTGATGCCCTCACCCATGCGCGGCCATACAAACATGCTTGGTCAAATGAGTCCGCATTAACCGAGATTTTGGCGTTGCGGGGCAAGAATTTTGATCCCAAATTGACGGATCTTTTCCTTGGTTTGGTCTCGCGCCTGATACGCGAGGGCCACAATCTCGACGAATTGCTCGGTGAGGCGGCCAGAAAAGCCAGTTTTAACCTCGCCAAGGGCAAGATTTGGGACAATTTGAA
>JANMNT010000292.1:0-1853 GCA_031368465.1 Burkholderiales bacterium | reverse complement strand
CCCCCAACGGACTTGCACGATCTGGCCGGGACGGAGTTCAGTGAAGCCAAAGCGGCGCAGAGTTTCCATGTGCACGAACACATCGGGCGTGCCTTCACCGCGGGTGAGAAACCCAAATCCGCGAACGCGATTGAACCACTTAACCATCGAGCGCTCCCACTCGCTCTCTGGCTGGACCACGACATGGGTCCGTTGTGGGAGCTGTGAGGGATGAATTGCTGTGCTATCGTCGAGGCTCAGGATCCGAAATGCTTGCAGTCCCTTGGGACGCTTCAAAACTTGGCAGTGAATGCGGGCGCCCTCGTAGGCGGTTTGGTGACCACCAGCCCGGAGGCAAGTGACGTGAAGTAGGACATCCGGCAGGCCATTATCAGGCACGACGAAGCCAAAACCTTTCGAAGCATCGAACCACTTAATCGAGCCTGCAATTTCGAAGACCTCTAGGCCTTCTGCGTTCTGCACGCCGCCCACCTCGGCGATCAGCGTCGGATCAACACCGGTCAAATCGTTCAATTTCGTCACCTCCATGCGGAGTACCCCCTTACATCGCTTTACTGCTGTGCCCACGTCAACTCGTGGTCTTCAAGCCACAAATGGTTCCGAAGATGCCCTCTACAGAATCACTCGCCGTTGAAGTGGCCGGAACATGCAGAAAAAGGTTAACGACCGCCACTGCTTTTTTTGGGAAACGATTGTCAAATTCGCGCCAGGGTTGCTGAATTTGTGTTTACAGAATTTTTTATACCATTGAAAAATATAGATAAACAATCAATCCATGTGGTGCCTTGGTTGTGCCTCTGGTTTGTCGTGGATTAGTCACGATTGAGCCGGTCGATGAGAAATTGTACCGCCATTTTTACACAAAAAATGAGCGGCTGATTCGTCTGATTCGGTCGGGATCTTCCGCCTACGGTGCACGAAATCCTCACGTGGCAGAGCGGTCACTTATGCACCAGTTGTTCCTGCCGGTTGGGACAGGTTGTCACAGGGGTACGTAATTTTGGAATAAACGCAGAATGACGTTTGAGTAACCTGCGGCAGAACGGCTGCGTTGCCGCTCAGGCCCCGCGCAAGGCGTGCAATTCCATCGTTTGCGCTTGTCCCTGCGGGCGCGGGAGCGTATCAGACCCGTACAGGCAAAATTGACGACAGTCGGAGGCGAAATGCGTTATCTCCATACCATGGTTCGGATCGCGAACGTCGAGCAAAGTCTTGAATTTTATTGCACAAAAATGGGCATGGTCGAGACCCGGCGGGTCGAAAGCGAGGCCGGTCGCTTCACGTTGATCTTCCTTGCGGCCCCCGAAGACAAGACGCGCGGTATCGCCGAGAAAGCGCCACTTCTGGAGTTGACCTACAACTGGGACCCGGAAGTGTACACCGGCGGCCGCAACTTTGGTCATTTGGCCTTCGAAGTCGACGACATCTATGCCACCTGTGATCGCCTGATGAAGGCCGGCGTGACGATCAATCGTCCGCCACGCGATGGCCGCATGGCGTTTGTCCGTTCGCCCGACAACATCTCGATTGAGCTGCTGCAAAAGGGCGAGTCGAAGTCCAAGGCCGAGCCCTGGGCCTCGATGGCCAATACTGGCGTCTGGTAAGTCCTCATTGCCGCGTTAGGCCTTTGCCCGATAGCACTTAGTCTGTTGGCCTCGAAAGCGTTCACCCATGTCGGATACACCGTCGCATCCAGCGCCGCCGCGGACCACAGCGTCTCATGCCGACGCTGCGCCAGATGCGCCGCACAAGATCACGCCACGTGAGGTTGCGTCCGCCACGGCGGTTGGCGCGGCAACGCGGCTTGGCATGGCTAAGCGCAAGGCGAACGCCGCCGAAGGGTCGGCTGTGGG
>JANMNT010000283.1:0-27602 GCA_031368465.1 Burkholderiales bacterium | reverse complement strand
AACAATGCTTTTATGACAAGGTCATCATTGATGCGCCACTTGGCATCAAGGTCAATAAAGCCGCTGGTTGCGCGTGCACCATCCCGGTAGAAGCCTTCTGAGTTGCCAACGTATTGCGGTGTTGTGCCGTCTGGATAGACGATGTCGGCACTTTGCAAGACGCGTTGCGGAATGCCGTAATTGCTGACGGTATTGATAATCACGGGATTGCGAATCTGCGCATAGACCCGGCGGCCATTTGAGCTGTTTGGCGTTGTGCCGCCCGTCGGATCGCTATAGCCGAGCAGCATGCTGTACATCGCACCAGAGGTCAGGCGACCGTAATTGTTGGCGCCCATTTCCGATTGAAAGCCGGTGAGGGTGAAATCCAGGCTCGCTGTCGGACGCCATTGCGCGGCAAACATTCCGCCTTTGCGATCGCGTACGCTTTCTACAAATTCCGTACTCATGCTGCCCGGCATGCGCACGCCGTTCAAGTCCGCTGCGCGTAAGCCGGTGCCTGCGAGCGAGGCATCGGTAATGCCAAGCATGGTGGCGGTATTAATTTCGCCCCAGCCGCTATTGACGCCGTAGGCAAATCGCGACACCGAGTCCCGTCGCATGAAGCGCTTTTCAGAAAACGCCTGGCCAATAAAGCCGAGCGTATTCGATTCGTTTTTCCAATTCAAGCTGGCATTGAGTTGATGCGACCACTTGTCCGGCAAATCGGAATACACACCACCGACGTTAACCACGCCGCCAAACCCTTTTTTCTGGTCAAGCGGTTTGCGGGTGGTGACGTTGATCGTACCGGCTAGGCCGCCATCAACGATATTAGACTGCGACGTTTTATAGACCTGTGCTTGATTCAACACCGAGGAGGGCATCAGCGACAAGCTGGTACTGCGGCTGCTGGAAAATTGATCCGATACATACCAGTCGCCACCGCTGACCGTATGCCCGTTGAAGAGGATCAAACTCATGTCGGGGTTGGTGCCACGAATTGACACCTTTTCGGCTTCATCATAATCGGTCCGAACCGCGACGCCGGCGAGGCGCTGTAACGAATCGGCCAAATTTTTATCCGGCATTTTGCCGACGTCTTCTGCGGTAATCACTTCGACGTTTGCCCCCGAATCGCGTTTGACATCAAGTGATTTTTCCAGCGACGCACGAATACCGGTGACCACAATCGCTTCCGGATCCGCTTTTTTGGCGGCAGTCGCTTTCTTTTCGTCCTCAGCCTTTTTGGCGTCGGCGGCAGATTGGGTGGTCGATGCGGCAACTGGCGTTTGCGCAAAAACAGCCGCTGGCGTGGTTAGGCTGAGCAGTGCAAGTGATACCGCGATCGCCATAGGCTTTTTAAGAATTTGCATTTTCGATCTCCTCTGAAGTTCGTCGTTTTTTTGTGGCGAGCCTTTTGCGGATGGCGCTAACATTGTTTACCTGGCGGTTGAAGGCAGGTCCGGCGAAACGCTCTTGATAATACCACTATGCTACCAATCGTGAATTTGCGCCGTAACAATCGGAACAGCAGGGAATAAAAAAGCCGCTGGATTTCGCCAGCGGCTTTTTATCATTGCAACGTCCTGCTTGTTTAGAACTTCGCGCGCACGTTCAGGAAGAACTGACGGCCAAATTCGTGGGCATAGCCGGGTGCCTGTTCGTTGATGTAATAGGTTCTGCGCACAGGGTTGAGAAGGTTGTTGCCGTCAAGATGCACGCTGATCGTCGGCGTGATTTTGTAGGACAGCGAAGTCGACAAGCTGCCGCCAGAAACGTAACGGTGTGTACCGACCACCGTGGTCACGCCGGGTTTGTTGGCCAGGAGACCAATCGCATAATCTGAACGCCAGTTCCACGCCAGACGCGCGCTGAACTTGTCATCTTCGAAATAACCCTGGAGGTTATAGGTCATCCGCGAGGTGCCGAGGAACGGCTGGCCGTCTGCATCCTTGCCGTCCACATATGTGGCATTGGCCAATACGCCAAAGCCGGCACCAATCGGCATTTCACCAGCCAGTTCGAGACCACGAATTTTTGCGTCAACAGCAACGCGTGAGGTCACCAGGTAGGTCGATAGAGTGTTGGTTGAGGTATTAAAGAATTCAAGATTTGACGAACCCGGCTTGACGTAGTCTTTGATATCCTGGGCAAACACGGCACCCGAAACATATGCTCGACGCGCGAAGTAGTATGCGAGCGACACGTCAACGTTGGTTGCGGTAGTGGGTGCCAGACGTGGATTGCCCGATGTTCCTGTAAGCAGTGTGTTGTTCAAGTTCACTGCGGCGGCGAGTTCGTTGTAGTTCGCGCGGCCCAACGTTTTTGTGATGCCAAGACGTCCGATCAACTTTGGCTCGATCTCCCATCGCAGATTCAGGCTGGGCAGATAGTCGGTGTGTTTGGTCTCAACAACTTGCGGAATGTAGGTTGCCAGCGACGAGGTGGTAATCGCATTTGCGACGCTGCAGGGCTGCAACGGCACACATTGTCCGGCGGCGGTACCGTTGGGCAATGCTTGGTATGCGGTTGACTTGACTTCTGTCGTTGCTGCCCGTAGCCCCAGATTGCCGGATAACTTGTCGTTGAGTTCAAATTCAGTCATCAAGTACAGCGCGTCGTTGTTTTCTTTGACCTGAAAACCAGCAGACCAGTTTTTGCCCAGCACCGGGTCCCAGTTGATGTATTGGTTAGCCAAATTTTGCATTTGGCTGGTGTTGTAGCGCATCATGCTGCGTGGGAAGTTGCCGCTGACGCCGGACGCCCAGTTTGCCGGATAGCTGCCCGCCGCAACCGGAATGGCGCCGACGATGTTGGTCACCAGCAATCCGCCGGTTACCGAGATAAATGGTGACGGTACAACCACTGCACCCGCGGCGGTGTACTGCGCGTTCCAGCGTGGATTGGTCACATCGTAGGTGCGTTTGTGGTCGGATTGTCGCGCGCCAAACTTAATGTTGCGGAAGATGCCGCCGTCGAGTTTGTATTCGCCGTCAATGTGAACGTATTTTTCCTTGTCGTTGGAGTTGACCGACGCGCCCTGATTGCTCAGTTGGACAAAATTTGCCGGGTCGTTCAGGTTGATATTGCCGCCAGCTGCATTGAGGATGGAATAGTCGACCGCATCACTACCCGGGTTGATCCGGTAGGTAATGTTCGGGTTAATAATTCCCAAAACGATGCTTGGCTGGGAATTAGTCACGCCGCTACCTTCTGTGCTGCCGACTCGACCTTTAAAGGAAAGTTTTTCGGTGGCATTCCACTTGAAGTCCAAATCAAAAAAGTTTGACTTTGACTTGGCGCCTTCACGCAGGAAATGGTCAAACTGAAAACCAACCACGCGTTGGGTTGCCGGGGCGGTGGCAGGGCGCACCAGTGATGCACCGACCAACACGTTGTTTTCAACTACGCCGTTCTGGATTTGCCAGCCGTTGTTCAGCAGAGTATTTGGCAAGCCGTAGCCGCTGGAGTTGTAGTTATCCGCCTTGAGTTCGGATTTGAATGCACTGAAATTCAAGTCGAGGTTGGCAGTTGGCTTCCACTGCGCGCCGAAGTAGCCACCACTGCGCTCACGCACACCCTCAAACATGGCGGAGTTCAAGCTGCCCGGCATCCGGACGTTGGTTTGTGTTGGTGTGCTGGTGGTTGCGGCCGCTTGCGCGGCAGCGATCAACGCGGGGTTGCCGGAGGCGTTGGCCTGGGCGACAGAGATGTAGTTGTAGCCAAAAATTTCCTGGCCATCGCGGCGCAGATGGCGTTTTTCGCTGAATGCCTGCGCCATCAGACCAAACGTCTTGTCTGCGTTTTTCCAGGCGATCAGGCCGCTGACCTGCGGATCGGTTTTCTTTGGCAGGTCGGCATACACCATGCCAACTGACGCTTCGCCCGTGAAGTCTTTGCGGAAATCAAGCGGCTTGCGGGTGATGATGTCAACCGTGCCGGCGATGCCACCTTCGGTGATGTCTGCACGACCCGTTTTATAAACAACCGCCTGACCAATCAATTGGGATGGCAACAGACCAAAACCGACGCTGCGGCCGGAACCGGCCTGATCACCAACGTGCCAGTCGCCAGAGGACAGCGCGTGACCGTTGAGTGTGACCAGATTCAGGTTGGGGCTGGTACCACGAATAGCGACACGCTCGGCTTCGTCCATTGCCAGTGCGCCGCCGTACTGAACGTTCACGCCGGTCAGGCGCGAGAGTGCGTCAGCGATATTTTTGTCCGGCAATTTGCCGACGTCTTCAGCGGACACCACTTCAACGTTGGTGTCGGCATCCTGTTTTGTTTGGATCGACCGCTCAAGCGACGCGCGAATGCCGGTGACAACGATGGCTTCCGGCTCGGCTTTTTTGGCGGCGGCCGCTTTTTTAGCGTCCTCGGCCTTTTTGGCATCGGCGGCGGCTTGTGCTGTTGGCACCGCCGGTGGCGCTTGCGCCAACAATACCGCCGGTGCAGTCAGTCCGAGCAGGGCAAGCGAAATCGCCGCTGCAATTGGTCTTTTATTAAAAGTCATCGTCGATCTCCTGATATTTGTAAACGATTTTGTTTTCTTATGGGTGCTGCTGCGGACTGCGCTCACATCGATGCCGAACGGATTTGTGGCAAGCCTCGTATTCTGTCAAGATAATACCACTTCACTACCAATAGAAAAGGGCAATTTTAAGAAAAGAATGCAATGATTCTTGCGTGACAACACATTGCAAATCGGCCGGTTTGACCCCCACCGGGTGGACGCAATCGGTGCAACGAAAATGATGCGCAAATCCCTAAAATAATCAAGGACATACGACCTGCACATCAGGGCTTAACGGGTGTTTCCAATATGCCCGTGGGTTTGTGTGGCGGACGCAAAACAACTGCGCGGCGTCAGGTCCGCAGGTAAATCCCGCGCTTGGCGCACGATGCGCCGACGTGGGCAAGCAGCCACGTGTAGAACGCCCCGCGCGCCGCACCAAGCCAAGGGGAAGTCGTCATTTTTTCGATCACGCTGCCGATGCCCGTTACCGCCAATAGCGGGGGCAATAGACTCTGCACACCCGCATACGCGACCAGTGGGTTTTGGCCGGTTGCAATCATGAGACCAAAGCCACGCCGGATGCGCGCGAGGTCGATGGCGATGATCAGGGATACCAGCGTGAAAAACGCCAGACCGGACGTCACAAAGTAATAACTCATGGTGGCTTTGTCTTTGTGGATGCCGCCTTCGTAGGGCTCAAATGCCAGCCCGAGCATTAACCACAAAATGCCCCAGCCAAACATCGCACGAAGCAGCCTGATGCGATCCGTGGTGATGCTGCGCAGCAACAACCATGCGGCGGCACAAACGGCCGTGCTGGCAATGGTTGCTTCAATCACAAACCGGCCCTTTAGCGTCACCAACAACAACACCGTGAGCAGCGGTCCAATCGCACATATCGTCCACAAACGTTGGCCAGGTTGGTCGGCATTGCCGCTGCCGGCGTTGGCAATGCGGGATGCGTTGGCAAATCTGAGTAGCAAGTCACCGGCAATGGTGCCGGGGATGATGATGAACAGATACTGCTGAAAATAGACGGTGCCAATCCACGGTGCGGGCGAGATGTTCCACAGCCATTGGCCCCACCCTGGGATCGATTGTGTCAGCCGCAACGCAAACAGAAATGCCAGGATGCCGACCCGTATATCAAGCCGTGTGCGCGTGGCCATCCAAATGAATGACCCCGCCACCGCAACATTCGCCAGTACCAGAATAATGATGTCGCTGCGCGCCACGCTGAATGCGCTGCCGTCTTTGGCCTGAAATAAGAACAGCACCAAAACCGCACCGATCCAACCAGCGATTCGTGTGACGTGTTGTGCCGCCGCCGACCAACCGGTCGGCAAGGTAGCCAGCATCGGAAACAGCAACAAGAAACCGATCAACGACAGGCTATATTCCCAAACGCCCGGCTGAACGGCCATCACAGTTGGGCGAATGTGCATGACATAGATCGCAAAAAACACCAACAGCGCGCCACGTTTCAAAATCGACAACGAGACGTTCCACAATGCGTCACCGCGTTGCAGCCGGGCATGCAAGGCAAGCGGAATGGCTGCGCCCATGGCAAACAGGAAATACGGAAATACCAAATCGACCCAGGTGATGCCGGGGATGGCGGGGTTAAACACGTGATTCGGCGGCGGAACCTGCGCGTGATACATCCATTCCGGTAACACACCAAATGGAATGCGGCTCGACAACACCATGAGCAAAATGGCAATGCCACGTAAGGCATCGAGCGGGAGGGAGCGGTTCATGTTTGTGCCGGTCGGTTATCGGGCGGTACGGTGGCGGTTCATTTCGTCGCGCCGATCGAGAATCAATTCGACGGCCGAGTATTGTCCATCAACAAAAAAAATGGTCCTGGCAGTACTTGCCGAGGCATGCTCGATGGTTTGGTTATCAACGTAGTGCCACGTCTTGCCGTCAAAACCAATCAAACGGTATCGGCCGCCTGGAATATCCGGATGAAACCACTCGTTGCGGCCGGATGACAACCCTGTTGTTGACGCTTGACGAAACAGCGCAACAGATGGCTTGCGCCAGCCGGGCGGAAATTTCGGCGATTCGACATGGCCGTTGTAGAAATCCGTCAATTGTTGTGGGTAAACATCGAGTGCCCCGCGGCTAAACCAGAGCACGTGACCCCCTGCGCCGGTCTTGCGGGTCAGGTTGATTGAGTCACGCAACTCTTCCCATGTTGCGTCCTTGCCTTCGCCGACCACACGAATGCCCGCCAGCATATCGCGTTGCCGGTTGCCACCAAAGGTGCGCATATGTTCGACCTGCTCGAGCCAGGTTTTTTCAAATGCCGGGTAACTGAAGCGATATACCTGCGGAATAAATTCATCCCAACGTGGTGTGATTTTTTGCGCGGCCGGCGAAACATTTGGTAGCCGGTCATTTAATGTCCACGCCGCCCACTTTGGCCATTCGAGTAAATAATATTCCCATGACCACGGGTAGACCGCCGGGCTGAGTGAAATGATCAAGCCCGGCCGTTTGGCGCGCACTTCCTGTACAAACAAGCGCGCATATTCGTTGATCTTGTCGGCACGCCAACGCATCCACGCCGGGTCTTTGTGATCGCCTGGTGGTATCGCGCCATTGTGTTCGGATGCGTAGATTTTTTTTGTGTAGTCGTCGTAGCCCATGTTGATGTACGGCCAGACAATACGGTCGTCGAGCTGGATACCGTCGAGATCGTATTTGTCGATCGCCTCCAGAACAATGTCGAGCAATAACTTGCGCGCCTCGGGGTGCAGCGGGTTCATCCAGACAAAGCCGTTGGGTGCGACGTCATTGCCATTAATATCACGCGACAAAATTTCCGGCTTCATGCGACGTAAATGCGGCATGCTGGTTTTGTAGGCGGCCATAAAGCCGTATTCAAACCACGCCATCGTGATCAAGCCGTTGCGGTGCGCCTCAATCAGCGATTCCTGCAACAAATCACGCGGCGCGCGTTTGAGTTGTTCCGCACTGTCGGACGGGTCCTGCGGAAAAAAATTTGGCCGTTGGTGAACGCCGATCATTTTGTTGAGCGCGTCTGACGGAAATTGTGTGTAGCCGTTTTTCCACACCTCGACATACACCGTATTCAAGCCGATTTCACGCAGGCGCCGCATGGTTGTTGCAGTGTTGGCCGGTGTGGCAATGGCGGTATTGGCGGTGGTGGTGATCCAGGTGCCGCGCACTTCGCGCGGGTTGTCCGAAGCCGATGATTCTGTTTTCGCAACCGGGCGATTGGTCGCCGCACAACCGGCCAGACACAGCCATAAGCACATCGCCGCCAACACCAAAAAGGGTTGTCGCCGCGTCGTGTGAACGGCCATATTGTTGCCGATCAAAATGTTGCGATGCGTCATAGTTAGTTCGCCGCGAAACGTGTCTAGCTGGTATTCTATTGGTATCAACCCGACTTGTCGCAACCATTTTCCTATCCCCATTTCCATGCCTAGCGCATAAAAATCAAAATCCCAGCACAGGTGCGCTGTTTCAAGCACTTTTGCGTCAAACGCCGCGCCAAATATGAACCCCAACCAAATGCTCAAGACTGAGTCCCCCAGCGCGGTGCACACCAAGCTCGACGAGTATCCGTCCAATCAATTGGTCAACGTGTTTATAGACGACCAATACCAAGCGGTTGACGCCGTCCGCGCGGCCAGCGTTGAAATTGCGGCCGCCGTTGAGGCTGCGGTGCCGAGAATCAATGCCGGGGGCAGGCTGGTCTACGTTGGTGCGGGGACCTCGGGGCGGTTGGGGCTGCTCGACAGCGTTGAGCTTTACCCGACGTTTTCGTGGCCGCCGGCGCGCGCCATCGCATTGCTGGCAGGCGGCAACGACGCGGTTTACAAAGCCATCGAGGGTGCCGAAGATAGTCGTGAGCAAGGTGCCGCTGATGTTAATCGTTGTGCGGTGACGGTAAATGATGTTGTGATTGTTTTGGCAGCCTCTGGTTCGACACCGTACGCACTCGGTGCACTTGCGGCGGCCCGGCAACTTGGCGCGTTGACCATCGGCATCGCAAACAATGTGCAGTCGCCGGTTGCGCTCGAAGCAGAATTTGGCATCACGCTCGATACCGGTGCCGAAGTCATTTCCGGCAGCACCCGTTTGAAAGCTGGTACCGCACAAAAAATCGCATTAAATACATTGTCCAGCACGATCATGGTGCGGCTCAACAAGGTCTATGGCAATTTGATGGTTGACGTCAAGCCAACCAATGCCAAATTAATTCGCCGCACCGTTCGTTTGACCATGCTCGCCACCGATTGTGATGAGGAGACCGCAACCCGGGTGTTGATCGCGTCGGACTATCACGTCAAATTGGCCATTGTCGCCATCAAAAAGCAAATCCGACCGGATGAAGCCTGCACCATGCTGGATGCCGCGAACGGCAGTGTGCGTATTGCATTGCAGGCGCCACCGCCAACATAAAATCAATTTTGATTGTTGCCAGAATTTTGAACGTTGCTATTTTTCTGAAACATTTGTTGTGCCGACGTACCAAACACCAACCCCTACAAAGGAAAACTCATGACCCAACAAAAAACGCGTATTTCACTTGCCGTTTCGAGCGCGCTACTGGTTTTGATGTTGCCGCATTTTGCATCTGCACAAACCGCCCCTACCGCGCCTGCAGCAACCGCACCGGCCAAGGCCGAGACCCCGGCGGAAAAGGCGGCACGTGAAAAAGCCGAGGCGGATCAGAAGAAAGAGGCAAAGGTCGAGACCATCGTTGTGACGGCAACCGGTCGCAGCACTGCCGCCAACCGGGTGCCCTATAACGTCACGGCAATTGGCGAAGACCAATTGCGTGAACAAAATATTACCGACATCAAACGTTTGATTCAGGATAGTGCCAGCATTAATGCGCCAGACAACCCGGCACGTTTTGCGGACTCCGTGACAGTGCGTGGTTTGAATATATCGCCGGTGAATGCGAACAATCTGGAGCAGTTTTCCAAGTCCACCATCGCCTATTACCTCGACGACACACCGCTGCCCAATATTGCATTCCGTATCAAAGACATCACGCGGGTCGAAACGCTGTTGGGACCACAAGGCACACTTTATGGCGCGGGCAGTTTGGGCGGCACCATCCGCTACATCACCAACCAACCACGATTGGATCGAACCCAGTATCGACTCAATACCAGCGTGTATCAAACCAAAAACGGTGACAACAGCACCGATACTGACTTTGTATTCAACGTCCCGCTGAACGAATCCTTTGCCATTCGTGGATCGATTTCGAAGTTAAGTGATGGTGGTTATATCGATCGTGTCTCAAATCCGCCATGGCGGACAGGCAATCGTACCTGGGTGACGCAGCCCGACCCCAGCCGAAATGTTTATGCTAAAGACAATTGGACGGAAACAACCGGCGGGCGATTTGCCGTGTTGTGGAAAATCAGTCCGACGTTAAGTCTCACCTATACCCGCAACCAGCAGGATCAGGATGCCAATGGTACCGGTGCGGTCAGTCTGACGCCATGCAACATCGCCAATGCGACCACGCCGGCACAGATTGATGCCGGCATTCGTAACCCAAGTTCATCGTGTGCGGCAGGCGCACGTTACACCAACGTGTTTTCAACGCCTGTTGCGGTAAACGACAACACCATCGTCTCGCGCTACCCCGAGTTTGCCAACCGCAAAACAACCATGGATGCGCTGGCGATTGATTGGGATATCGGCTTTGCCAGCTTGCGATCAAGCACCTCGGTGTTTGATGACAAACGGGTGGGTACGGCGGACTACGCGAGCCAGGGATGGGTTTTCTATTTCGCATTAGGTGACGCCGGTGCGGCGTTTGACAGCGGCCGATCGGCATTTATTACCTTTGACAATGCCTACAAGGGCCTGAGTCATGAAACGCGCCTGACGTCGAAGGGTGCCGGCCCGTTGTCCTGGATCGCCGGTCTGTATTACACCACCCAGGATCGCAGCCTGCGTTTCTCGGAATTTCTACCCGGCCTCGATAGCTACAATGGCATCAACCGCACGACTGCGGGTGGCGTCAAAGACGAGGGTTACCGGGAAAACCTCGCCAGTGAATACAAGGAGACCGCACTGTATGGTGAAGCATCCTACAAATTCACGCCTGCATGGACGGCAACCTTCGGCGGACGCATTTTTAAATACGACGACACGGCGATTGCACAGATCCGCGATTATTCATATGATCTGACCAACAATAGCCTGCGTTTTACGCGCGGCGAAAGTGGCAAGTCAATCTTTAAGTTCAACACGTCATACCAATTCAACGACGATCTACTCGGTTATTTCACCGCGTCGCAAGGATTCCGCCGTGGTGGCACCAACGGTTTCAAAAACTTTGGCGGTAAGACGCTGGCCGACAACAGCCGTCAGTTTGAGCCAGACACGACCAACAACTATGAATTGGGTATCAAGGGTTACTTCTTTGACAAACAACTCTTCGTGCAAAGCAATATTTTCCGAATTGACTGGAAAAATGTGCAAACCTATCGCGACCAGTCAGTGGAGAACGGATTCCCGATCAATGGGTCGGTTAATGCTGGTGATGCACGGTCAGAGGGTTGGGAGACGGCGTTCCGTTGGCGTTTGAGCAACAACTGGCATGTGAACTATTCAGGTGCGTTGACCGAAGCAGAGTGGAGTTCGACAAAGACACATTGCCTCTATAGCGACGCGACCACCTGCCGCACATGGCGTCAGGGTGGCAAGTTGGGCGGAACACCAAAGTGGAAACATGTTTACGGTGCTCGATTCAACCACACAACGACCGGCGGCATGTATGTTTGGGCGGGTGCAAATGCACGTTATGTTGGCAAAGTGCAGGTCGACCGTGCCGATTCGCCGACATCGACGGTGCTTGAGCGTCCTGCGTACACCCTGGTGAATTTGAATGGTGGATTTGGAATTGGCGACTGGGATGTCTCGGCGTGGATTTCAAATCCCACGGATAAAAAAGCACTCGTTTCGGGACAAGAGGCGGGCGTCATGGGGCCACGTGTTATTTATTCACGTCCCCGTACCATCGGTGTCAATGTCTCATACTCGTTTAAGTAATCGTGTTTGAATCGTAGCGACGCGGCAATGTCAGGCTGGTTGCGTCATGGTGATATGCTGCTAAAACCAGCCTGACCGTTTGATCAATTGTTCTAGGCCCGTTTCACCGGCTGTAACATTGCCGTAGAGTGGGCAAGTCTGATCTGCCCACGCTTTACAATCAACACCGCAACGCCCTCGTAGCCGTGTCCCCCCGAAGACGGCACCAGTGTAGTCAATGAATGCTGGTGTCGCCCTCGTTTCTGGTGGTTGGTCGCATTTGCCGAATTTGCCGGAAGCCGCCACGCTAAAAACTGAAGTGACCATGAGTCTCACCGATACTTTATTTATCTTGTTGCTGCTCGTCAGCCTCAACGCTTTTTTGGCCTTGGCGGAATTGTCGATTGCCAGCGCCAAACGTATCAAGCTGATGCAATTGCGCGACGCGGGCGATACTCGTGCGAGCCTTGTTTTGTACCTCAAGGACAATCCGAATAATTTTCTGGGCATTGTCCAGATTGGGCTGAATGTGGTCGGCATTCTGGCCGGCGTATTTGGCGAGGCGGCATTTAATGCGCGGGTCTCGCAAACCTTTGCCGCATGGGGAATGGGCGACGGCTGGCTGCGTGATGGATTGTCGCTAACCATTGCCGTAGGTGTCATTACCGCTGTTTTTTTGCTGTTCGGCGATTTATTGCCCAAACGTTTGGCGATACATTCACCCGAGCGTTTTGCCTGTGTGTTGGCACCGGTGTTGCGCGCATTACAAAAGCCGTTCATGCCGGTATTGTGGGTGTTCAGCAAACTGGTCGATGCGATCCTGGCGTTTTTTAATGTCCGCAGCCAGGGCACGGAAACGGTCACGACCGACGATGTCTATGCAATGTTTGAAGCGGGCGCACAATCCGGCGCGGTGCACCGCGATGAACATCATTTGATTCAAAATGTGTTGAGCCTGGGTGAAAAGGCCATCACCAGCGCAATGACGCCGCGGCAAAATATTGTGTCGATTGATGTCGATGATGACGAAGAGACGATCAAAACTGTTTTGGCCGAAGAGCCAAAAGCGCGCTTTGTTGTGACGGCCGGCGATATCGATCACGCGATTGGTTATATCGACGCTTCTGATTTGTTGGCAAAAGCAATCAATCACGAGTCGTTGCGCCTGCAGCGTGATACGCTCAAGGCATGGGGAATGAAAACGCTTCTGATGGTACCTGATACCATCACCGTTCTTGATGGCCTTGACCAGTTTCGCAACGCGGGTGAAGACATCGCGTTGGTGGCAAACGAATATGGCGTGGTGGTCGGCCTGCTCACGATGAACGATGTCATGGCCGCCATCATGGGCCGCATTGTCGAGGAAGTGGCGCGTGAAAAGAGTATCGTCAAGATGAACGATCGCGACAGCGCCTGGCTGATTGATGGTATGGCGGATATTGGCGACGTAAAGGAACTGTTTGGTTGGTCGAGTTTGCCGATGGAGGAGAATTACCAAACCATCAGCGGATTTTTGATGTCCTTGTTGAAAAAATGGCCGCGCAAAGCGGATAGCATTTCATGGCAGGGTGTGAAGTTTGTGGTGGTTGACACGGAAGGCTCGCGTATTGATCAGGTGATGGCGACGTTAGATACCACGACCATGGCCGACGGAAGGAAAATATGACAATCGCAAGTTCAAGCGCCTCCGCTGCGCCGACCGGCAAGAATCCGTGGCGCTGGATCCCGACGCTTTATTTCGGCCAGGGCATCCCCTACGTGGTGGTGATGACACTGTCGGTGATCATGTACAAAAATCTGAATATCTCGAACACCGACATTGCGCTTTACACCTGTTGGTTGTATCTGCCCTGGGTCATCAAGCCCCTGTGGGCACCGATTGTTGACCTGTTTCGTACCAAGCGGTTCTGGATTATCGCGCTGCAATTTTTGATTGGTGTATCGCTGGCGATGGTGGCACTGACCATCCCGACCACACATTTTTTTCAGATCACACTGGCCGTGTTCTGGTTGATGGCGTTCAGCTCGGCGACACACGACATCGCCGCAGATGGTTATTACATGCTGGCACTAAAACAGCACGAGCAGGCCGCCTTTGTCGGCGTGCGCTCAACGTTTTATCGTATTGCCATGATTGCGGGGCAGGGTGGGCTGGTATACCTCGCAGGTACATTGACGGATCGCACCGGTGATGTGGTGATGGCGTGGTCGATTGTGTTTTGGGTACTGGCAGCGATGTTTGTGTTGTTGTGTGTCTATCACCGCATGGTGCTACCGGTGCCGGCCAGTGATGTGACCATTGCCGGCAGCGGCAATGTGTTTACGGATTTTCTGGTGACCTTTAAATCTTTTTTTGCCCGCAAAGAAATTCTGCTGATCCTCGCGTTCTTATTGACGTTTCGACTCGGCGAGGCGCAGGCGCTCAAACTGGTCGCACCGTTTTTGCTCGATCCGGCCGCCAAGGGCGGATTGGGGCTCACCACATCGGACGTCGGTCTGGCATACGGCACCATCGGTGTTATTTCGCTCACCATTGGCGGCATCATCGGTGGGTTTGCGATTTCGCGCGGCGGCTTAAAAAAATGGCTTTGGCCGATGTTGCTTGCCGTGCATGTACCGAATCTGGTGTTTGTGTTTTTGGCCTATACCCAGCCCACTTCCGTGGTGATCATCTCGACCGCCATCGCCATTGAGCAGTTTGGTTATGGTTTCGGCTTTGCGGCCTATCTCTTGTTCATGATCATGGTTGCGGATGGCCCGCAGAAAACCGCGCACTATGCCATTTGTACCGGCTTCATGGCACTTGGCATGATGTTGCCGGGCATGGTGAGCGGCTGGATTCAAACCCAGTTGGGCTATCCGCAATTTTTTATTTGGGTGTGTATCTGCACCATCCCGTCGATGTTGGTCGCGGTCTTTCTCAAAATCGATCCGGCATTTGGCAAGAAAGTGGACGAAGTAAAACTCTAATATTGACAACCACTTTGAGACATTTTTGTCTGAAAGTAGCCGCCAATAAACGACTTATTTAATTTTTTGATGACCACACCATCACGTCTGACGTCACTCGACGCGTTTCGCGGCTTCACCATTGCCAGTATGGTGCTGGTGAACAACCCCGGCGATTGGGGCAATCTCTACCCACAACTTGGTCACGCGGAATGGAACGGCTGGACGTTTACCGATTGGATATTCCCGTTTTTTCTGTTTATTTGCGGCGTGTCGATGACGTTTTCCTTGGCGAACAAGCGTGCCGCCAACCCGGGTGTAATCGAAGATCGTTTGGCGATGATGTTGTTGTTATGGAAACGCGCGGGCATTATTTTTTTGATCGGCCTGGCGCTAAACTTTTTTCCAAATTTCAACATCGAGACGCTGCGCATTCCCGGCGTGTTGCAACGTATTGCGCTGTGTACCATGCTGGCGGCACCGATTGTGTTGTATTTTGATTGGCGCGCGCAGTGCCGCTGGATCGCCGGGTTGCTGGTTTTCTATACGGCAGCAATGTTGCTTGTACCGGTGCCGGATGTTGGTGGTGTGGTGACCGCCGGTGCGCTGGAGCCGGGGCGCGACGTGGGCGCGTATATTGATCGGATTTTTCTAACCGGCCATATGTGGGCGAAATCAAAGACGTGGGACCCGGAAGGGTTGTTCAGCACCATTCCCGCGCTCACCAGCATGTTGTTTGGTGTGCTGCTTGGACACTGGCTGGCGGGCGGCGTCAGTCGCGCGGAGAAAACGGTGTGGATGATGCTGGCCGGCCTGTTGTGTCTGTGGGTGGGGGCGATGATCGACGCGACGGTCATGCCGATCAACAAAAGTTTGTGGAGCACCTCATACGCCATTTTTATGACCGGCTGGGGTCTGCTGGTGTTTGCCGCGTTCTACTGGTTGATCGATGGCAGCGAATCTGCTGCATTGCGGTCAAAGGCGCAAAAAATCTTTTTACCGTTCACAATTTACGGCATGAATGCCTTATTCATCTTTGCCTTCTCCGGGTTAATCGCCAAGCTGCTGGGGTTTATCAAATTCACCCAGGATGACGGCAAAATGCTGTCGATGAAGGCGATGCTCTATGCGCCCATCAAAGCGCTGCCATGGTCACCCGTTAACCAATCGTTGTTGTTTGCAATATTGTTTAACCTGTTGATGTTTTTGATCGCCTGGTTTATGTGGAAGAAAAAATGGTTTATCAAAGTTTGAACATGCGCAGGTATTGGGTATCGGCCTTGTGTTTCACCACGGCCTTGTTGGTGTCATGCGCGGATACCGGACCCAAATCCAAAATGGCACAACCTGACCCGCCATCGGCCCCGCGTGAGTTCCGCGCGGTTTGGGTGGCGACCGTGGCCAATATTGACTGGCCAAGCAAACGCGACTTGACGGTGCTGCAACAGCAAACAGAAATCATCGGCATTCTGGATCGCGCCAAACAACTTAATCTCAATGCGATTGTGTTGCAGGTCAGGACCAGTGCCGATGCATTGTACGAATCAAAACTTGAGCCCTGGTCCGAGTATTTGACCGGCACGCAGGGCAGCGCGCCCGAGCCGTATTACGATCCGCTGAAAATGTGGGTGGATGAAGCGCATGCGCGCGGCCTCGAATTACATGCCTGGTTTAATCCATACCGTGCCCGCCACACGCAGGCCAAATCACCGACCGCCAGAACGCATGTGTCCAACACCATGCCACAGGCGGTCAAGTCGTACGGGGGATTTTTGTGGATGGATCCGGGTGAGGCGGCCGCATCCGACCACACGCTGAACGTGATTCTTGATGTCGTGCGCCGTTACGACATTGATGGCGTGCACATTGATGACTACTTTTATCCCTACCCTGTTCCCGTTCCTGGAACTGACGTGCCCCCGCCATCAGCAGATGACACGCCGCAGCCACGCGCCGAACTGCCGTTTCCGGATGAACCCGCGTGGCAATCCTATTTATCCACCGGCGGAAAAATGAATCGGGCGGATTGGCGGCGGCAAAACGTCAACGCATTGATTGAGCGCATCCATACCGGCATCAAGCGCGAAAAGCCACTGGTGAAATTTGGCATCAGTCCGTTTGGTCTGGGCAAGCCGGAAAAACGTCCCGCCGGCATTGCCGGGTTCAGCCAGTACGACAAGCTGTACGCCGACGCCGAACTATGGTTGCAAAAGGGCTGGCTCGATTACTTCACGCCGCAGCTGTACTGGGCGATCGAGCAGAAGGCGCAAGCCTATGGCGTGTTGCTTGATTACTGGGCGAAAGAAAACACACTTGGGCGACACTTGTGGCCGGGAATTTACACCAGTCGTATCAATGACACCGACAAATCATGGATGCCGGACGAAATCGTCAATCAAATCACGATGACACGGCAAAAGGGGATGACCGACCCGTTGGTAACCGGGCATGTCCATTTCAGCATGGTGGCAATGGCGCAAAATCGCAAAGGTATCAACGATGCGCTCAAGCAAAACTTGTATCAGACGCCGGCGCTGGTGCCGGCATCACCCTGGCTCGATGCGGTTGCGCCGCCCGCACCAAGCGTGCGGACGACAACGCGTTCAGCGAGTGCCAAGGCGGCAGCCATCGAGGTGCAGCCCGCCAAAGGCGAAGCAGCGGACAAGTTTGCGGTGTGGGTGGCTTACGCCCCGGCCATCGGTACAGGCACTACCGGTGTTGTCGCGCCGCCGAAGTGGACGTTTCAAATTGTGGCGAATACGGCTCAAACCGGCGCGACCTCGGTCCTGCTTCCGCGCCTTGATGCGGACAATGCCAGCATCGTTGCCGTGGTGGTTTCAGCGGTTGACCGCGCCGGTAACGAGAGTGCCCGCGTGCACCTTTCCACAGCTGATATCGTGAGCATGCAATGAAAATGTCACCACTCGGATTGGGCCTGGATTCCGGCGGCACCAAAACCCGCTGGGCGCTGTCGCGTGCAGATGGTACGCTGATGGCGGAGGGGTACGTTGCGGGGATGACCGCCCTTCAACTCGGTACCACCGATGGTCGTGCACATATTCAGTCGACCATGCTTGACCTCGCGTCGCAGGTGTTGCCAATCGGCCGGCCGCAACGGGTCTGCGCGGGGGTGACCGGCTTGGATACACGTGATGAAAAACTCTGTTCGGCGATTGCCGCGCCACTCGGACTTGAATCCGCCGCGGTGACTGTGCACAGTGATATTGAGATTGCCTATCGCGATTTGTTTGCCCCCGGCGAGGGTTATGTGGTTTACGCCGGCACAGGCTCAATCGCCGCCTATATCGATCCGACAGGAACGCTGCATCGGGCGGGTGGACGTGGCGTGTATCTGGACGACGCCGGTGGCGGCTTTTGGATTGCGCGCGAAGCGCTGCGCAATATCTGGCGGCGCGAAGACGAAGCGCCGGGCAGTTGGCAATCGTCACCCATGGCCGTTGCCATGTTCAAACTGATCGGCGGCAGTGATTGGTCGTTTTCGCGTCAGTATTTCTACACACGTGAACGCGGCGAAATCGGACAACTCGCCATGGCGGTGGCCGAGACGGTTGACATTGATCCGGTCGCGCATGCCATTGTGATTGCCGCGGGTGAAGAACTGGGGCGATTGGGCAACGCCATGCTCGGCCGATTTGGGCCGCGGCCGATGGCACTCGCCGGTGGCGCGGCAAAAATTCACCCGTTGATTGAAATGCGCATGCGTGCAGCCATTCCGACGGAGATATCACTTTCCGTTCGTGTTGCCGAGGCGCATCTGGCGGCGTCGCGCATTGCCGCCCGCGCGGCGGCATCAGCAGATATTGTTTAGGAGAATCGTGTGATAAAAAAAATTCTGTTCGCGTTGATGTTTGTCATGACATTTTCCGGCTGCTCGACGCTGTATATCGATCGAAGCTACACCGCCAAGAGCCAGGACAGCCGTGCGCAGTTCCTGATATTGCACTACACGGCCATCGATCACCCGAAGTCGCTCAGAGTGCTGACGCAAGATGCGGTGTCGAGCCACTATCTGGTCAGCGACGGGGCGGGTGACAGTCCGGATAATTTCCGGCCGATGATCTATCAGCTGGTTGACGAAACACGTCGTGCGTATCACGCCGGGCTGAGTTCGTGGAAGGGGCACACGCAACTGAACGCCGCTTCCATCGGCATTGAAATCGTCAACATCGGTTTTCGTGACGGCCCCAGCGGACGCGAGTATTTTGACTTCCCCAAGGCACAAATGGATTTGGTGATTAAGCTGGTGAAAAAAATTGTCAAGGAGCATAACGTACAGCCGGACCGCATCCTCGGCCACAGTGATATCGCGCCGTTGCGCAAGACTGATCCGGGTCCACGCTTTCCGTGGAAACGTCTTGCCGATGAAGGCATCATTCCGTGGCCCGAGGAGAAGGCGGTCGCTGAGAAAAAAGCGTACTACGAGACATCGCTGCCGAATGTGTTGTGGTTTCAGCAAAAACTCGAGGCGCATGGATTTTCCCCGCCACAAAATGGCGAACTGGATAAAGCCACCCGCGCCATGATCGGGGCGTTCCAGTTGAAGTACCGCCAGAGCCTGTTCGACGGCACACCGGATGCTGAAACGGCGGCGATTCTCGACGTGATGACATCCGGCGGTTCGGTATTAAAGCGTGCCGACGAGCTCGGCTCCATCCACCTTGCAAAATGACATGGCGAAATAATATGAACCGACGCGGCGCAATTTCACTAATGATGGGGTCGGCGGCATTAGTCGCGGGAAGGGGCGCGATGGCAAACACCAGCAACGGCGGAGGCAACGGTATGCCTGACAAGAGCGGGCTTGCGCCAAACAAATCACTCGATGCCGCGTTTGCGGCAATCGTCAATAGCCCGGCGCAGCCGTTGGCGAGTCTCTCCGTGTTGGCGGTGAAGGCGGGCAAAACGGTTTATCACAAACAGTTTGGGGCGAAGTGGATTGATCCGGCAAACCCCGCCAACAGCAAGCCGGCGGGCGCGGCCACGATGTATCGGATCGCGTCGATTTCAAAACTGGTGACAACACTCGGTGTGATGAAACTGGTCGAGCAGGGCAAGCTCAAGCTCGATGAAGACGTTGGCCGCTATCTCGGCTACGCCTTGCGCAATCCGCATTTTCCGGAAAGCGTCATCACGATGCGGCATCTGTTGTCGCACACATCATCGTTGCGTGATGACGGTGGCTACTATTGGGACGGCTCGCTCAAGCTCGGCCTGGAGGATGTGCTGCTCCCCGGAGGCGTTCGGTACGGCAAAGGCGCGATGTGGGCAAAAAATGCCAAACCCGGCGTGTATTTTCAGTATGCCAATCTGCCGTGGGGTGTGATCGGCACCATCATGGAGTGTGTCACCGGCGAGCGTTTTGATCGCCTGATGCGCACGTTAATTCTTGATCCGTTGGCGTTGCCCGGCGGTTTTCATCCCGCCGATATGTCGGACACCGATCTGGCCAATGTTGCAACGCTTTACCGCAAGCGCACTGAAGTGAATGGCCGGGAAATTTGGAATACCGGCGGCCCGTGGGTTGCGCAAGTTGACGATCACAGCAAACAGCGTCCGAATCCCCGTGCGTTGCCGGATTACAAAATCGGCACCAACGGCACGCTGTTTGGCCCGCAGGGCAATTGTCGTTTGTCTGCCGCCGGTCTGGCGGAGATCATGTTTATGTTGATGAACGACGGCATTCATCATGGCCGGGCGATCCTTAAACCGACGTCAGTCGCGGAAATGCTGCGAGAACAATGGCATCACAACGGCAAAGGCGAGAAGGTATCAGGCGGCAGCAACGGCGACCCGAACGGTGAAGCAGATTTTGGCAGTGCGCGGCGATTGATGAATGCCTGGGGGTTGGGCAATCAGCACTTCCTCGACATCACCGGCGCGGGTAGCGGCGATCGGTTGGTGCGGGCCGGTGGCTTTCGCGCGTTTGGCCATCTCGGCGACGCTTGGGGTTTGACGTCGGCGATGGTTTTTAATCCGTTCTCACGCGATGGCATGATTTATCTGATCGGCGGGCCCGGCTTTGACCCGGAAACCAATCGTGGCGAATACTCGGGCTTGTATCGGCACGAGGAGCAGATTCTGGATGCGCTCTACACCGGTGCCATTCAGCCGGCGCAAAAACCGAAATAGAAAGTCTAATATTGACGGATGTTTTCAGGCAAAAAAGCCTCAAAACAAGCGCCAATAAACGAGTTTCATTAAATTATTTACTCGGTTTTGATCGCCCGTTAACGATCAATGACGGCCGGCTCGAGCAGGGTCAATGTCTGTTGCTGTGTGTCCAATCGCGCCCGCACGCCGACCGGGATGGTCATGTTATTGGCAATGTGGCCAAAGGAAAATCCGTACGCCGCCGGCACCCGCAGATTCGAAAAGTGGTCATCGAGTGTTTGTTCCAGTGTCAGACTGGGCTCGTTGTTGTTGCCGCCATTTGCATTGGTGGCGACACTGCGGCGAAAGACGCCAAGCATCACGCCTGCGGCTTGTTCAAATGGCATGGCCTGTTTGAGTTGGGTAAGCATCCGGTCGATGCGGTAGGGTGCCTCGCTGACTTCTTCCAGAAATAACAACGCACCTTTCCAGTCGGGCGCGTAGGGTGTGCCAATCATCGCCGACAACACCGATAAATTGCCGCCAACCAACCGACCTTCGGCGACACCGGCCGTCAATGCGCGAAGTTGAAACTCATTTGAGCGTTCAGCCTCGCGACGATTGGCATCCGACATATAAATCGTTGTTTCCGGTCGCGGGTGCATCAACACGGCTTCCAACTGGGTTGCAGCGTAGTCGGTAAACGAGGCCGACGCGGTGGGTCCGTGAAAGGTCACCAAGCCGGCATAACGCAACATGGCCAAATGCAGTGCGGTGATATCTGAATAACCGACCAACACCTTGGCGTGACGGCGGATCAACTGGTAATCAAGCGTCGGCAACAACTGTGATGCACCGGAGCCGCCGCGCACGGCCCAGATGGCGCGAACTTCACGATCGGTAAACATGTCGTGCAAATCGCTTACCCGTTGCGCGACGCTGCCGGCGGTATTACCGCGGGTGGCGAGAATGTTCTTTGATACTTTCACCTTGAAGCCGAACGCCTCAAGATTCTTGACACGTTGCTCGACAAAGACTGCGTTGGTCGCCCCTGATGGTGCCACCAAACCAACCAGATCGCCGCGCTTGAGTGCGCGCGGCTTGATCAGGGGCAGCTTGTTCTTGCCATCGACGGCGGTACGAACGCCTTTGACGCTTGCATTTGCGTCTTGTGCGAATACACCAGCAAGGCCGGCCAGCGCGCTCAACGCCGCAACGTTAAATTGTCTGCGGCTAACCGCGTCAACCGGGACACATCGACTTTTGATTTTTGATGGCGTTGTCATGGCGAGGTATTGAATCACAAATAAAAACGGGGCGCCAAATTGGCGCCCCGCGAGTGTTTGCCGTAACAGTCTAGTGGTGTCTAGAACTTATAGTTGAGGTTCAGCGTGAACGCACGTCCACGTGGATTGGCAATACGTGCGTCCCACGCGGTGCCCGGTGCAAAGTCGACGTTTGCGGCGGTGAACGGTGGATCGGTATTCAACAGATTTTGAATGCCACCGATGATGGTCAAATTCTTGAAGCCCTTGTAGGTCGCCGACACGTTGTAAAGAATGTAGCTCTCAACATCGGACTTCCAATTTGGTGCAAACGCCACGCCATCCGGCACAAAGTCCTTGTATCCGGCGGTGTAGCTTTGGCTCAATGTCGTGCTCCAGTTGCCCGTCGCGTAGGTCATACGTGCACTGTGTTTCCATTTTGGATAGACAGTGGATGCATCCCACGCGCCACCGACGGCCTCAACATAATCGCGCGTTTTGAAGACGCGTGACTTGTAGCTTTTCATCTTGGTGCCATCAAGGCCGGCAGTCCACTTGCCGCCAAGTGCACGCCAGTTTGCCGCCACACCGATTTCGGTGCCGCGGGCGATATCGCCGTCGGCATTGACGTAACCGGCACGAATCGCGGTAAGCGCGCCGGCCGCGTTACGGATAAAGCTGTCTGGGAAGGTCTGGAAATTTGCCAACACGCCATTCACACCGGTAACCTGCAACAGGTAAATACGTTGTGTGCGTTCGATTTTCCAGTCGTCAATACTGATCGACAACCAATCCACCGGTGCAAGCACAAAACCGATTGTGTGCTGCTTGGAAATCTCGGGCTTCAGGAATGCATTGCCGCCGCTGATTTGGTCAACACGAATACCGCAATTTGGGTTGCCAGCGGTAAACGTTGCGCACAGTGTCGGGTCGTTGATGTTTTGCGCCAACGGTGACGCGCCGCCAACCGAATAAAGTTGGAAGAAACTCGGTGCGCGAAAACCCTCGCTGTAGGAGCCGCGGAACAGAATCTGGCTGAACGGATTAAAGCGGATCGAATATTTCGGGTTGGTGGTATTACCAAAGTCGCTGTAGCGGTCATTACGCACGGCGGCGGTGACTTCCAATGACTTCAGAATCGGTATCGCGATCTCGGCATAGGTCGCCTTGATATCGCGGGTCGCCTTGTTAATGCCGGAATCAAATGGTGCATTGTTGATCGCGAGGGCGGGCGCGTCGTTGCGGAACTTGAAGCTTTCCTTGCGCACGTCAAAACCAACCGCGGCGGCAATTGCGCCGGCCGGCAACTTGAACAGTTCACCTGAAATGGCGCCGTCAAACTGGTTCAATCCAGCTTCGCCACCAAACAGGGACTGACCGCTTGCGCTGGCGGCGGACAACAGCGCCAATGCCGCCGGTGTTTGTGTCTGCCCGGGGAGCAACCACGGATTGATCTGGCCGGTGGCCAGTGCGGCACGCAGTGCCACGTCGTAGTAGTACCCACCTGCCAGGTTCGAACCGGCACGGTTTCCTGCCTGGGAAAAGCCGAGCTTGTAGTCGTAGTTCCAGATCGTGCCTTCGAGCGCCACCATGCCGCGGAAAGCGGTCGAGACGTTGGTGCTTTCACGCTTGCCGCAGGCAATACAACGCCAGCGGTAGGCGATTGGCGCATTGTTATTAAACGTCGGAATGAATGCGCTCAGGCTTTGGTAATAGGGGCCGCCGACCGGGTATGCGGCACCGTTGGCGATACTGCCTGTCAATTGAACTTCCTCAAACTGATTGGTGGCCTCGGTGCGCGAACCGACAATCTCGGCAATCGCGGTGTGGTTCGGGCTGAACGCCCAGGTGCCGCGTGCGACCAGATTCTGGCGGTCAACCGGCTGGATGATCACACGCTGTTTGCCGTAGTCGTACGCGCAACCACGTGCCGAGTTGTAAAACGCCGGGCCCAACACGTCGGCGCGATACTGGAACGAATCCTGAATGGTGTCGCAACGGTTTTGGAAGCTCAACAAGTTGGCGCGGTTCATGAAGATATTGGTCACAGGCAATGTATACGACCCGATGATCGGTGAGCCGATCGGGTTGATGCCCATGGCGGTGCCGGCACCCTGGTTTTGTGTGGCAAACGGGCCACCGCCAGTGTCAGGTGTCAGGCCGCGGTTAGGCTGGTTGCCGTTGACAAAACTGCGCTGCGAGCCGGCCAGTTTTTCCTGACGGTCCATCGTAAAGCTGCCGACCAGATTAAAGCCGTCGTTCGCCAAATCGCCAATACCACCGACCACAGAGGCGCGGGTGAAATTACCGCCACCCATTTGCGTCACGTTGGTCGAGGCGTTGAGCTCAATGCCTTTATAGTCTTTACGCATGATGAAGTTGATCACACCACCGATTGCGTCAGTACCGTAAATGGCGGAGGCACCATCTTTCAACACTTCAACACGTTGAACCGCCGCCAATGGAATTGAGTTCAAATCGACTGCGTTGCCACGCGCACCGTGGGTTGAAACGCGGCGACCGTTGAGCAAGATCAGTGTGCTGGACGCGCCAAGACCGCGCAAATTGGCCGACGCGACGCTGTTACTGTTGCGGTTTTCGTTGGCGTTTACGCTGAAGGCGACGTTTGACGACATGTTGTCGGCGCCGGAGCCGTTGGCGGAGAGCAGTGCCACCAGTTGTTCCGCACTGGTTATCCCTTCGCGATCAATGTCTTCCTTGGTGATGATCTGCAATGGTGTCGCGCCTTCGGACTGCACGCGCTTGATGCTGGAGCCGGTCACTTCGATCTTCTCGACTTTGGGTGGCGGTGGTGTTGATGCGGGCGTTTGTGCAAACACCGTGCCGGTAAAGCAGGCCAACAAAATCACCTGAGCAAGATTTTTTAATTTCACAGGTCTCTCCTAATAGAAAATCGTGAGTCGTGGTTGTGGCGGTGCATCAAATCGTATGATTTTGTAGCCTAGTCAATTGACGCGTTTTTAATGATCCGGCTGGCATGCGTGCCAGAACAATCCGCTGTCTTTGGCTATTAATACCAATATACTACCAATACAATATCGTGTAGCCGCTGTTACATAAAAACAACACAATTGTTGTGGCATCGGCTGGTTTTTCAGGGGAGTGCGATGAAATCGCCCAGCTTGTTGATTGTGATGGTCATCTGGTTCTGCTGCGCGGCCTGGAGCGGATTGTCTTTCGGCCAGCTGCCGCCTGAAATTAGCAGCATGTTGCGTGAAAACAACCTGCCGGACGACGCGATTGGTATCGCAATATTGCGCCTGAACGATGGCAAAAGCGTATTGACCCATGGTGCCGACAAGGCGCTGCAGCCGGCATCAACCATGAAGGTACTAACGGCAATTGTCGGCTTGGAGAGGCTAGGGCCGGCCTATCGCAGTCGTACCGAGCTTCGATCCAGCGCCGCGATCGAGAACGGCGTGTTGAAGGGTGACCTCGTCTTACGTGGATTCGGCAATACTGATATCACTTGGGAAGACTTTCAACGCATGTTGCAAGCGCTGCGCCATCGTGGCGTGACCAACATCCAGGGCGACCTGGTTGTAGATCGCGGATTCTTTCAACCGGCCCGAATTGACATTGGCGTGCAGCCGTTTGATGAGTCGCCCGAGTTTCGCTATAACGTGATCCCGGATGCGCTGCTGATCAATATGAACCTCGCACACCTCGACATCGACACCAACAGCGTCAGCTTCCAAATTCGTCTGACGCCCGCGCTGGAAGGCGTCAAGGTTATCTCAAACATGACCTTTGACGATCGGGCGTGTGGCAAATGGGAGGATGGTTGGAAAATTCCCACGACCATCACGTCTGAAGATGGCGAGATACGCGTTTATTTGAATGGAACGTTCCCCAAAAATTGTTCACAATCGGTTGCCATCAACGTGATTGATCGTGCCGACTTTACGGCGCGCCTGTTTGGTTCGTTATGGCGCGGCCTGGGCGGCACCTTTAATGGCCGTGTCAGGGAGGTCGATTCTCCGGCGCTGTTGCCTGACAGCGGATCAGAGCAGCCCGCCATGAAATTGTTGGCGGAACACCGCGCCCGACCGCTAGCCGAGGTGACCCGTAATATCAACAAGGTATCCGATAACACCATCACGCGCGGATTGTTTTTGACGCTGGGTACCATCGCCACGCCTGACGCTGCAGCGACAGCCGGAACAACCTTGCAAAGAGCCGACGCAGAGATTCGTTTGTGGTTCAGGCAAAAGGGCATTGACGATGCCGGGCTGGTGCTCGACAACGGTTCAGGCTTGTCGCGCACTGAACGCATTACGCCGAAGCAGCTGGCCGCCGTATTGCAGGCGGCGTATCACAGCAAATGGGCGCCGGAATTTATCTCAAGTCTGCCAATCGTTGCGGTGGATGGATCGATGCGCAGTCGCTTGAAATCAAGTCCCGCCGCCGAAGTCGGGCGCATCAAGACCGGCAGTTTGCGCGATGTTGTGTCGGTAGCGGGTTATATGCCGGATGCAGTCGGGCAACAACATGTTGTGGTTGCGATGATCAATCACCCGAGGGCGATTGCGGCGGGTGGACGCGCGATTCTGGACGCGTTGTTGGATTGGGTGGCCAAATCAGGCGCGGTGGCCATAAAATAACCGCAGGTTAACCGCGACTAGAGTATTCGTGCGTAGTTTGCACGCACGTTCAACCTGTCGCCGCAGTCAAAGTGCCACCATTCGGTATTGATGCCTTGGAACCCCGCCTGAGTCATGGCCTTCCTCAGCAAGCGACGGTTATCCAGGTGTACCTGTTGCAACGCCCCCGCAGCCACAAACCCCTCCTCCAGTGCCGGGTGTGAAAGTTCGGTGAGGTCGTCAAACGGGGTGCCCATATCAAGCTCAACACCGCTTTTATCGACCAATGTGATGTCTACGGCCATGCCAAACGAGTGGATGGAACCGCGCGCCGGATCGGCAAGATACATTTGCAAATCGGTGCCGGCAAGCGCCGCCCAAAGTTCTTCCTGAACGCGCTGCGGACGCAGTGCATCCAGAATCAACATTGACACGCCGGGTCGCTCGTGCCGCAGCCAGGTGACGGCTTTCTCGATTGCCGAAGCCGCGTCGCGATGCAACCAGGCGCAATCAATATCACCATACAAATCGCGCCCGACAAAATTTTTCGCGCTGCCATAACGCAGATCGACAAACGTGCCGTCTATGCTCGACAATCGCCGAAACGCATCATTTTCGGCGATCATTTCAATCGGAATTGTCTTGAAGCCTTTGATTGTGGTCGATGTGATGTGAGGGGCGGTCATTTTGGGAACCTTGGGTTTGAGACGTCGCGGGTGCGGCATCCAACATCTTGGTGGGCGTGATCACACACTAAAATAGAACTTTAGCCGCTGCGCCCCGCGTCCACAACCACGAAGACCAACATGCAATTCAAATCGATTCAGTACACGGGACGCCTACCCGGCCCGCGCATCATTATCACCGGTGCGGTGCACGGCAATGAGACGTGTGGCACCAAGGCCATTTTGCGGGTGATCGACGACATCGAATCCGGTCGCACAAATATTGTTGCCGGGCACGTCACTTTCGTGCCGGTGACCAATCCGCTGGCCTATGCGAAGGGCGAACGTACCGGCGACCGAAACCTGAACCGCAATCTCTACCCGGTCGAGGCGCCCAGGGATTTCGAAGACCACGTTGCCAATTGGCTGTGCCCACTACTCGCGGCACACGATGTGTTGCTTGACC
>JANMNT010000239.1:0-30971 GCA_031368465.1 Burkholderiales bacterium | reverse complement strand
TATCTCGACACCAACATCCTCGTTTCCATGTTGACCGAAGATAGCCTGTCCATGACGGCCATTGGGTGGTTTGAGTCTCAAATGGATCGGTTGGCGATTAGCGAATGGGTGTGCGTGGAATTTAATGCGGTGGCAGGTTTGCGAAACCGAAAGGGCGAGCTTAAGCGCGATGTGGCAAAGCTTGCGATCGAGACATTGCAAAAGCGCGCACAGTCGCATTTCTTAATGCTGCCGGTGAGCAACGACGCCGCTACCCTCGCCGCCGAATGGTTGCGTAACCCCGACTGCACACTACAAACCAATGACGCCCTCCACCTAGCAATCGCCCATGTCGGTGGTGCCACCAAACTCGCGACGCTTGATGAACGCTTCGCCCATGCCGCGCAAAAGTTGCGGCTGCATAACCTAAAGATTGAACTGATCCGCCCAGTGCCGCCGCGTGTGGCGCAGAAACGAGCGGCGTATGTGGTGGGGGCGGCACCGAAAGCAGGTGCGAAGCGGAAAGTGAAACCCTAGCATCGGCGGTCGTTTTGGGGCATTAATGCTTCAAAACGCTCAAGGGATAAGGCGTTTCATTTTGAGAAACATCCAATAACCCCAACACCCGCCGTCCCAGCCCTAACCCCGTCGTCCCAGACCTAACCCCTCGCCCCAGCGCTACCCCCGTCGTCCCAGCGCAGGCTGGGACCCAGCCCATCGTACTCACCGTCATTCCTGCGAAGGCAGGAATCCAGCCCACCCACCAACCACCGTCGTCCCAGCGAAGGCTGGGGCCCAGTCCACCCACCAAACTGACACAGTTTTAGTACTCTCTAGCAGCGCCCACCACTCCAACGCCAGACTTACCCCCCAACCCCATCTTCTGTAAAGTGCAGCCATGGCTGACATCAACACCCTCCGTGACCAACTTCGAACCTTCGCCGCCGAACGCGACTGGGACCAATTCCATTCACCAAAGAATCTCGCCTCCGCCCTCGCCGTTGAGGCGGCTGAGCTACTTGAAAAGTTTCAATGGCTGACTGAAGCCCAGAGCCAGCAATTGCCGCCGGACACGCTTGATGGCGTTAGGCAGGAGGTGGCTGACGTGCTGCTTTACTTGGTTCGGATAAGCGACAAACTCGGCATCGATCTCATTGCGGCAGCACAAGAAAAGATTGCCCTGAACGCCAAGAAATATCCGGTGGATTTGTCGCGGGGGTCGAGCAAGAAATACGATGAGCTTTAGCCGATGATCGTATACGCGAATCAAAAGCGCGCATTCCTTGACGACGCCCAAAAGTCAGACATAGGTGACGCCGTACGCCAACGCTATTTAGAGCGTACGGGGCGGCGCGTGTCGCCATCGGAAGCGAGGGCATGGCAGTCATCACTTAGCGAGTTCGCAAAAGCACTTAACGACGAGCGCATCCCTGACGACGCTGGCATCGCGATTGAATATGGGATTCATGGCACGAGCATGCGAATCGACATGATGGTCAGCGGCCTTGATGAAACGGGCGGCAAAAACGTGGTGATCGTAGAACTAAAGCAATGGGAATCGGTTGAGCAAACCGAAAAAGACGGCGTCGTCCGAACCCGCATGGGCGGTGGGATCGTCGAGAGGCCGCATCCCTCCTATCAGGCATGGTCCTACGCAGAACTTTTGCGAAACTTCAACGCAGCCGTTTCAGATGACGGCATCCAGCTTTTTCCTTGCGCATATTTGCACAACCACCCGCCGGGAGGCGCGGTACAAAGTCCCGCTTACTCGGTGTACCTCATTCGCGCGCCGCTATTTCAAAAAGGCGAGGCAGAACGCGAAAAACTCCGCTCGTTTATCAACCGCTACGTTAAGCGAGGCGACAAGCTCGGAGCAATTTACGAGTTGGATGGGGCGCGGCTGCGACCATCCAAAGGATTGATTGATGCAATCGCCGGAATGATGGCCGGCAACCAAGAATTTGCGTTGATCGACGAGCAAAAGCTGGTCTTTGAAGCGGCGCTGAAAATGGCACGCGGGCTTGATAAGGGTCGCAAACAGGTACTGATCGTCGAAGGCGGTCCGGGAACTGGAAAATCGGTACTCGCCATCAACCTGCTTGCGTCGTTACTAAAGATGGAGCAGGTAGCGATGTACGTCACCAAGACTGCCGCGCCGCGGGCAGTTATTGAAAGCAGGCTGCAGGGGCACTTGAAGCGGAGCGTCATCTCAAATCTGTTTGTTGGCTCGGGAAAATTCACCGACGCAAAGGAAAACGAATTTGATGCGCTCATCGTTGATGAAGCCCATCGGCTGAATGAGAAATCTGGGATGTACGCCAACCTAGGCGAGAACCAAGTCAAAGAGTTGATACACGCGGCAAAGCTTGCAATATTTTTTATAGACGAAAATCAGACGGTCACGTTTAAAGATATAGGTTCGAAAAAAGAAATCAACCGCTGGGCCAAATCCGCAGGCGCAAAAGTCCTCAATATGGAACTTGCGTCGCAGTTTCGCTGCAATGGCTCTGATGGGTATCTCGCTTGGCTCGATGAGGTACTTGCGGTTCGCGAGACGGCAAATCCCACGCTTGATGTTGCGGAGTTTGACTTTCGGGTTGTTGATTCGCCGAACGAGTTGCGGGACCTGATTCGTGCGCGAAATGGCGAACGCAACCGCGCGCGAATGGTTGCCGGCTATTGCTGGGATTGGAAGAGCAAAACATTGCCATCTGCCTACGACGTTGAGCTGGCTGATTTCGACTTCAGGATGCGATGGAATCTTACAACTGATGGCAGCCTATGGATAACAGCGCCAACGTCGGTCGAGGAAATTGGTTGCATCCATACGTGTCAGGGGCTTGAGCTTGACTACGTGGGCGTCATCGTCGGCACCGACTTTGTTGTGCGTGACGGTGTCGTGAAAACGCTACCCGAGAATCGGTCGAAACATGACCAGTCGATAAAAGGTTATAAGAAATTGAAGGTAAGCAATCCGGCTGAAGCGGAAAGACGAACTTCTGAAATTATCAAAAACACTTATCGAACCCTGATGACGCGTGGGATGAAGGGCTGCTATGTCTATTTCGTAGATAAAGAAGCAGCTGCATATTTTAAAGCCCGACTGGTTGGGTTTCATAAACCTGAGCCGACCCTCCAAATACCGGCAACGCCGATCGTGCCCCCGTCGAAAGCGCTGCCGTTTAGGCGGGTCGCTAGGAATGTAGTTAAGCCATTCGAAAATGCGATCCCGCTTGTTGATTTGAAGATGGCGGCAGGTGTATTTAGCGAAGGGCAGTACTTTGACGAAGACGCAATTCAATGGGTCGAGCTGTTGGGGCCATACAAGCCAGCTGCTGGATACTTTGTCGCACAAGTTATTGGTGAGTCCATGAACCGCAGAATCGAGAATGGTGCTTGGTGTCTTTTTCGAATGAATCCCTCTGGCACACGACAGGGAAAAGTCGTTGTCGCACAGCTTCGCGATCAGGCCGATCCTGATTTGGGTGGCCGCTATACAGTTAAACGCTACACAAGCGAAAAACGCCCGACGGCGTCTGATCCAGTTGGGCACGTTAGCGTCACGCTATCGCCAGATAGTGACGATCCAGGTTATTTGCCGTTAGTGTTCGACGGCAAGTCTGTGACTGGAGTGGAGATAGTAGCTGAGTTTGTGGCTGTGCTCGAAGCTGGTGGGTAAGGCGCGGCCGGTTGAAATTAAAGGGATCGGCGACGACTATTTTGCGCTCGCCGAGAAAATATGACGCTGACCCCTTTGATTTTTTGATGCGCTTTGTGTGTTGAGTCTACTGCTGAGGAGAGACTATGCCGACTTTCGAGTTGCGGGATTTTCAGGTTGCCGAGCTTGCTGCCGGGGCGGCAACTTGGAACGAATTCGGATTGAATGCCGTCGACAACGAATTGACCATCAAGGGGTTTTCCTTTGTGGACGGCTCGCTTCGCCAAAAGAATTTTCAAGGAACCAACTTCAACTGTTCCGTTAGATTCGAAGAGTGCCATTTTCCGGCCGACACTACCTTCGATCGTGCACGTTTTTCGGACAATTGTGAGTTTGTCAGATGTACGTTCTCCGGCGCGTTGTCGTTTGACAACGTGGCCGCGCTCGCAAATTTTGCGTTAGTTGATTGTCGCGTCGAGGACGATGCACAATTTTTGCAAATCGCGGCGAAAATGTCGTTCTCTTTGACTCGGTCACACTTTCGCGGAAGCGTACAAATTTCCATCGCGCCCAATGTCAACCCCGCTTTCTATGCATTCGGGGCGCGCTTCCGCAAATCGTTCACGCTTTCAGGACAAGTCGATTCTCTTGATGCTGAGTCTGCACGCTTCTTTAGGGCGGTCTACCTCTCGAGCTTGAGGATTTCCCAAGGCGCTCTACTGATCGAGGCAAAATTTCGCTCCGTTGTTGACTTTGCAGGCTTGTCAGTAGGCCAAACACTTTGCCTCGATAAGGCTTATTTTCGCCGTCGGCTTAGTCTGCTCGACGCGACCATAACGCAAAGCATCTCGGCGGTCAGCGCGAGATTCAGAGGAGAATTTGATTGCGGCAGTTCGACAGCTAGAACAATTCCGCGTGTGGACCTCTCTTCGGCGCATTTTTACTCTGCAGTGAGTTTTGAGAATCGCGAATTCCTAGGCGCGACAATTTTCGAGCAAGCGGTGTTCAAGCACGCTCCCGCATTTCACAATGCCAAGCTTTTCAATGGCACGTACTTTACTGGCGCGGTGTTTGAGGACGTGAAATCCGAACACGCCGAGAGCTGTTATCGCGCGCTGAGGACTGCGTGCTCCGAGATCGACGCATTTGTCGACGAGCAAAATTTCTTCGCGCTGGAGGCGCGGTCTCGTCGTGAGCACCTCTCAGGTGTTCACCAACGTCTGTTCGACCTGTATGCGTGGTCGTCTGACTGGGGGCGAAGTGTAACCATTCCGCTATGGAGATTCGCACAGTTGCAGTGCATTTGCCTAGCCATTTATGCGTTGCTGTCATTTGGCAACCAATGGTTTTGCCTCACTTCGCCCACTTGTTCAGTTGTCTTCAGCGGGTACGAGGCCCAGCGCGTTTTTTCCTATGCGCTGAATCAAGCGCTACCGATTGTTCCAGCAATGAAGGACGGAATGGGGGCGCCGACTTCGCCGATTTGGATTGTCCCGCTGGTGCATTTCATGGCGCAACTCGTGGCGATTATCCAATCCGTCTTGAGTGTAATTTTGTTGTTTCTCGCTGGTCTTGGCCTACGCAACATGTTTCGACTAAGGTGAATCAAAGGGGTCATGCTCGTATTCTTTAATGCCCCGCCCCGCTTGCCGTTCCAGCCAAAAAAACCTGAAAACCCCCGCCAATAGGCGTGTTTCACTTTTCACTATCCGCCACATTCGTCCGGCGCGATAATAAAACGTCGAGTCGTCTCACCCCTCAGGAGGTCCGCCATGGCGATTTATGATCAGGGTCTGGAAAAGAACCCGGCCAATTTCACCGCGCTCACGCCGTTGTCGTTTTTACCGAAGGCGGCGGCGGTGTATCCCAATCGCACCGCGGTCATCTACGGCACACGGCGGCTGACCTGGCGTGAATTTTATGTGCGCACCCGGCGGCTGGCCTCGGCGCTGGCGGCGCGAGGTGTCGGCCGCGGCAGCACGGTGGCGGTGATGCTGCCCAATACCCCCGAGATGATCGAGCTGCATTTTGGCCCGGCCATGTTGGGTGCGGTGGTCAATACACTTAATACCCGGCTCGATGCCGAGACGCTCGCCTTTATGCTCGATCACGGTGAGGCGCGTGTGTTGGTCACCGACCGTGAATTTTCCGGGGTGATGGAAAAGGCGCTATCGTTGTGCAAGGTGCGGCCACTGGTGATCGATGTGAATGATCCCGCCTACACCGGCGTGGGCAAGGCGCTCGGTGAGATCGAATACGAAGCGTTTGTCGGCAGCGGTGACCCCGACTTTGCCTGGTCGATGCCCACCGATGAGTGGGATGCGATCTCGCTCAATTACACCTCGGGTACCACCGGCAATCCGAAGGGTGTGGTGTTTCACCATCGCGGCGCGCAGCAAATCGCCATCGGCAATATCCTCGATTGGTCGATGCCCAAACACAGCGTCTATTTATGGACCGTGCCGATGTTCCACTGCAACGGCTGGTGCTTTACCTGGACACTCGCCGCCAATGTCGGCACGCATGTCTGCCTGCGCAAGGTGGAGGCCAAGACCATTTTTGAATTGATCCGTGAACACCGCGTCACGCATTTTTGTGGCGCGCCGATTGTGCACAGCATGCTCATCAATGCGCCGGATGAACAAAAGCGCGGCATTGATCACAAGGTATCCGCCATGGTGGCCGGCGCGCCACCGCCGAGCGCCACCATTGAGGGCATGGCGCGGCTGGGCTTTTCGATCGCGCACGTGTATGGCCTGACGGAAACCTTCGGCCCCGCCGCTGTGTGCGCACAACACCCCGAATGGGCATCGCTGCCGATCGAACAACAAGTGGTGCTCAATGGCCGCCAGGGTGTGGCGTATCTGCTCGAAGAAGGCATGACCGTGATGGACCCGGACACCATGCAACAAGTGCCGTCCGATGGCGAGACCATCGGCGAGATCATGTTCCGCGGCAATCTGGTGATGAAGGGTTACCTCAAAAACCTGCCCGCCACCACCGAAGCCTTTGCCGGCGGCTGGTTTCATTCGGGGGACCTCGCCGTCATCCAGCCCGATGGCTATCTCAAAGTCAAAGACCGCGCCAAGGACGTCATCATTTCCGGTGGTGAGAATATTTCCTCGCAAGAAGTCGAAGACGTGTTGTCGCGCCACCCGGCGGTGATCATGTCCGCCGTGGTCGCCCAGCCGGATGAAAAGTGGGGCGAGGTCGGTTGCGCGTTTGTCGAGCTCAAAGACGGCGCACGCGCGACTGAGGAAGAAATGATCGCGTTCTGCCGCGAACGCATGGCCCGCTTCAAAGTGCCGAAGAAGTTTGTTTTTCAGCCGCTACCAAAAACAGCGACGGGCAAGATTCAGAAGTTTGTGTTGCGGCAGATGGCAAAGAGTACGGAGGCGATTGAGTAGGGTGGGTTTCGCGTGTGCCTGCCATTATTAATCCCGTCGCCCCAGCAGAGGCTGGGGCCTAGTCCATTCAACATCATGCTGAAAAACCCCTGCGTGTACATTCTGGCAAGCCAGCGCAACGGCACACTTTATGTTGGTGTGACGTCAGATTTGGTCAAACGCGTCTGGCAACACAAGAGCGATCTTGTCGAAGGGTTCACCAAAGAGCATGCCGTTCACAACCTGGTTTGGTACGAGTTGCACGAAACCATGGAGTCTGCCATCACGCGCGAAAAGAACATCAAGGCGTGGAAGCGAATGTGGAAGCTCGCGCTGATCGAAGACTCGAATGCGAATTGGGTAGATCTTTATGATCAGATTGTGTAGCGGACTGGGTCCCAGCCTGCGCTGGGACGACGGGTTTGGCGTGGTCGCAGCTTGTTTGCGTGGCGTTTTCATTTGACGATCGCAACACTACTAATTCATTGCATCAAACACTATTTAGCCCCGTCGCCCCAGCGTCCCGCGGGATACACTTCGATAAAGGCTGGGGCCTAGTCCATTCACCCTCTCGCTTTGCCGTCGTATCATTGCCAAATGACACCCAACCTTCCCGCAGCCGATGAACCCTTCGGCCATAACTTGCGCCGCCACTGGTCGCTCGACCCTACCATCCACTTCCTGAATCACGGTTCATACGGGGCGACACCGCGTGTCGTGCAGGCCGCACAGTCGCAATGGCGTTCACAAATGGAGGCCGAGCCGGTGCGGTTTATGCAGGACGAATTGCCCGATGCGCTCACTGCTGCCGGAGCGGCGTTGGCCGGGTTTGTCGGTGCGGCAAAAGATAATCTGGTGTTGGTCGAGAACGCGACGGCGGGGGCGAACGCGGTGCTGCGGTCGATCGACTGGCAGGCGGGGGATAAGGTGGTGATTGCGAATCACGGCTACCCGGCGCTCAAAAATACGCTGCGTTATTTGGCGGAACGCCATCAGTTGCAGGTGATTGAGGCGAATGTACCGTGGCCGGTCAACGATGCCTCTGCGCTGGTCAGCGCGTATCTTGATGCCATCAAAGGTGGCGCGCGCATGTTGGTGGTTGATCATATCTTTTCGCCGCTGTCGATCGAGACACCATTAGCCGAGATCGCCGCGGCGTGTCGTGCACAGGGCACACAGTTGCTTGTTGATGGCGCACACGCGCCGGTGTTGCTGCCGCTGGATATCGAGGCGCTGTTTGCCAGCGGTGTCGATTGGTACGTGGGCAATTGTCACAAATGGCTGTGCGCGCCGAAGGGCGCGGCATTTCTGGCGGCGGCACCGCATACACAGGCGGGGCTGCACCCGACGGTAATATCGAATTATTACGGCGAAGGTTTTCAGCGTGAATTCAGCTGGAGCGGCACCGGGGATTTCTCTGCGAAGTTGTCGATACCTGCCGCGATTGATTTTGTTGAGGCGTTGGGGGTTGCGCGTTACCGCTCACACTTGCGCACCCTCGCGCATACGGCGGCGGAAATGATCGTCGACGCCTGGAGCGTGACGTTGCCCGCGCCGCTATCGATGTGCCATTCAATGGTCACCATGCCGTTGCCGATTGACGAGCCTGCAAGCGCCGAGGGCGTCGCACGTTGGCGCATGACACTATTGCGCGAACACGCCATCGAAGTGCCGATTCACCCGATCAACGGCAAGTTGCACGTGCGCATTTCGGCGCAGGTGTATAACGAGATGTCGGATTACGTTGCACTGGCGCAGGCGTTTCAACGCAAGGTGTAGCGCCGCTTTCGAATAACGGGCAATGCCCCCCAATCACGGAGACCACACATGGCGTGGATCATCAGCAAATACCTCATCACCGCCGCAATGGTGGTGCTCATTTCAGAAATCGCCAAGCGCAGCGACCGTCTCGGCGGGCTGATCGCGGCGCTACCGCTGGTGACAGTGCTGACGTTGATCTGGCTGTATGTCGAAGCGCAGCCCATGGAAAAAATTGCCAATCACGCGTGGTACACGTTCTGGTATGTGGTGCCGACCTTGCCGATGTTTTTGCTGTTTCCGTATTTGCTACCCAGACTCGGCTTCTGGTGGACGTTGGCCGCGTCGGTGGTGATTTCGACGCTTTGTTTTGTGGTGTTTGCGGCGGTGGTGAAACGCTTTGGGGTGGTGCTTTGGTGAGGGTTGTAATGTAGGCGTTGAACACCAGCAGATTTACGCCGGGGTGGTAGGAGTTTTTGTGGCGCACCAAAAGAACTACTTTGTGCGTCGATGTCTCTTGCCAAAGTTGAGCGATTTTCCGGCGACCAGGGTCTCAACCAAAAAACACAACAGCGCCAACACAAAACACGCCACGCCACTCATGAAGGTCCAGGGCACCAGGGAGCTGGTGCGCACGGCGTTGGTCTCGCCCAGGAACAGTGTCATGACGGTGGCTGCGATCATGGTGGCGGCGATTGTGAGGGTTGTGACCGCCAGATTCACCAGTCGCCCGCGTTGGCGCAACAATTTGAGTTCGCGATGAATATCGTCAACGTGTGGCAGCATCTCGCCCGCCGCCACGGCATCGAGCTTTTCTTCGAGCACACGGCCACGGTCAATGATGCGCGACAGACGTGCGGCGAGTGCGCCGATCATGGCGGCGATGGCGGTGAGCATAAACACCGGCGCAACGGCGAGCTGGATGCTGTGTGCGATGGTATCTTGCATGGTGATGGTCAAGCCTTGGCGGTTGTGGCGGTCGGGGGAGCGGTGCTGATCAGCGCCTTACTGGCGCGCGGCAATCAGCGCAGGTGTTTGTCAAAAAAAATGTTGGTGCGATCCCACGCCAACTTGGCGGCGGCGGCGTCATAAACTTCCGGCCGCGCATTATTAAAAAACGCGTGATCGGCGTCGTAACGGTGAATTTCGGCTTCATGGCCGTGTGCCTTGATGGTTTCTTCAAACCCGTCAACCGCCGCTGGTGTGCACCAGTCATCGCGATTGGCGAAGTGGCCTTGAAACGGTGCCTTGATATCGCCCGGCGCGGCAAACTCTGCGGGTGGAATGCCGTAAAAACAAACCGCCGCATCAACACCCGGCACATGCACCGCCGCAGCAACGGTGAGTGCGCCGCCCATACAAAAGCCGACCACACCGACGCGTGAGACCGCGCCCAATGGCGATTTGCTGCCCATCACGTGCAGGTAATACACCGCGCCGCGAATATCCTGATGTGTCGCGCCGGGAAAATCGAGGCCGTTCATCATGTGGCCGGCTTCGTCGGCGTCCTTCGCGACCCGTCCGGCGTAGAGATCCGGCGCAAGCGCGTTATAGCCCAGCGCGGCGAATCGATCAGCCACCGATTTGATGTGGTCGTTCAGGCCCCACCATTCCTGAATCACCACCACGCCGGGTTTGCCGTCACCGGCGCGCGCCAGATAACCTGATGTCTGGCCGCCGTCCGGCCGTGTGTATTGAATGATGTCGCCCATGATTGCCCTATTTGTTGAAAACCGGTCATGCGTACTTTAATGCAGGTTGCCGGCGCCGGGGCGGTGGCGCGACAGTTTAATTGCCGCGTCGGCGTCGTCTGGTTATTTTGCGTGCGCGCGAAACAACATGGTCCATTCGCGTATGACGAAACGCAATTTCAATCCCACCAACAGAAGATGCCACCGTTGCAACATCGGTATCGCGTATACACCGATGCGCCTGCCATGATTGGTTGAACGATGCCGTGATGTTGGCCATGCCCGGCGGGGCGTGTTTGGTGCAGAACAAACCGGCAGGTAAGTCTGCTGATATTGAAACACGTTTATCGGCGGGCAGTTTCAGCCAAAAATGCCTGAAACTGCCCGCCCGTTGGCGTCTTTACGCTATGGATTTCACGCTGGCGCGCAGCTCTCGTCTAGTCACGACCGGTTGCCTGTGCGCGAACTTCACCGCCGGGAAACGCCGCGCTGTGCACGTTGTAATACATGCCGCCCGCGGCAAACGCCGCCGCCTGTGTCGCCGTGAGCGTTGCCGTTGCGGCCGAGGTCCATGTCCCCGGGCTGGTTTGCGTGAAGCCGACCGCGACGCCGCCGTTGGCACCGGCGGCACCGGTATGAATATGCGCCGCAGTCGGGCTCACCACGGTGGATGTCACCGCGAATGCCGCTGCCAGTGTCTCGGGATTAAATTGGCCGGTGCCGCGCCCGGTTGCGGTGGACGTATTCGCCGGGACTTCCTGCGCGCCGCTCAGATTGCCATTGCGAATCACGTTGCCAATCTGGCCGCGCACTTCACCGCCCGGAAACGCCGCACTGTGTGCATTGGTATACATATCACCAAACAACAGCGACTGATATTGCGCCGTGGTCATCACCGTTGGTGTCATGCTCCAAACGCCGCTGCCGGCTGTGGCTTCACTGAAGGGAAACGTCACCCCGCCATTGGCGCCAAAGTTGCCGGTATGAATATGCGCCGCCGTGCTGGTCATGCCGGTGGTGGTGATGGTTCCGGTAAGACTCAGGCTTTGCCGGTCGACGACAATACGCGCCCTGCCGCTCGCTGTTGATGCGTTTGGCGGCACTTCTTGCGCACCACTCATGGCGACGTCAAAAACACTGACGCCAATCTGCCCGCGTATTTGGCCGCCCGGGTTTGCCGTGCTGTGGACATTGAAGTAGAGATTGCCCGCCAACAGGCTGGCGTATTGCGCTTCCGTGAACGTCGCGGTTGCGGCGGAAACCCACACGCCGCTACCCGCAGCGGTTTCGGTCATCGGCACAATCACCGGACCATTCACACCCAACACACCATCGTGAATATGCGCCGCTACACCGGTGATGCCGCTGGTGGTAATACGCGCCACCAGCGCGCGTGTCGCCGGGTCAACCGAGACCACGCCGGTTGCCGACGCTGTCGTCGCAACCGGTGGGTTTTCCTGACTGCCGGTGAGAGTCGCACCGCGCACGACAAGTCCGATTTGACCGCGAATCTGCCCGCCCGGAAACGCCGCACTATGCACATTGGCGTACAGCGTACCTGCCACCAACGCTGCGCGTTGTTCGGTGGTCAGGACGGTGGATGCTGGCACATTCCAAACGCCGCTGCCGGCGGAAGACTCGGCAAGTGGTAGCGACACCGCACCATTCACACCGGTCGCGCCGATGTGCAAATGCGCCACCGTGCCAGTCATGCCGCTGGTGGTGACCGAGCCGGTCAAGCCGCCGGTGAGCGTGTTGAGCACGAACGATCCGCTGCCGGTCGCAACGGTCAACACCGGCGGGTTTTCCTGGTCGCCGGACAGGCTGACGGCATAGCTGAGCGGCTGCGCGCTCACACTGTCATCGCTGCTGCCGCTGCCACAGGCGCTCAGCAGCATGGCAAACAGGCCGGCAAGCAACATCGCGCCGCTGGCACGCAGGGAGTGGGTTGAGATCGTGGGTCGCATGATTTCTCCTTCGGAACGGCCACCTGGTAAAACGATGCGGTGGCATCATCGTGATTCGTCCAGCGGTGCGACGGGGCTTTTTTGGTCGCGCCAATAAGGCGAACAGTGTCTATACGCGGCGGGAGCAAGGCCGGATGTGAGCAGGGTATGCCTTTTTACCGGCGTGCGCAATTGATCTGCGCAAAGATTGCCGCCGGCAATGCGGGGAACAAAACGCCGGCGCGAGCGGGCCTTGGCTAGGGGATCAGAAACTGTTGCATACGGCCGATCTCGTCGTCGAGTGCGCGTTTAAACACACGCTCCTTCGGTGCGCGGCCGTTGACGTAACCAAACTCGGTGGCCAGCGCGCCGTCCTGCATGGACAGGTTGGCCCAGCCGATGATGTGTTCGCGCCACAACATCGGCAACGCGTAATAGCCGAGCTTGCGTTTGGCCGGCGGGGTGTAGGCTTCAAACCGATACGCCCATCCCCACAGTAACTCAAAACGTTTGCGATCCCAGACAATCGGGTCAAACGGCGCGAGTAGCCGAAGCGTGTCGTCCGGCGCGAAATGACGCGCTCCCACCTTTGCGCCGGCCGGCCAGTACCAATCAACGCCGTCGATGCGCGTCTGTTGCAATCGCGTTTTGGCGCGTTGCACCGCCGCTTTGATATCACCGCGCCATTGCGGCGCACCAAAACACAACCGCCCGACCAGCGACGAAAAAGCACTTGCCTGTAATGGTGCGTATTTCTGAATGACCACATCAACCAAGGCGTCAAGGTTGGCGCGTTGTTGTGGCGAGGTTGGTGCGGCCGATCGCGCAATCACCGGCGGCGCATACAGCCGGATGCCTTTTTCACGGCGCGCCACACGCAACATGCCGCGGTAGTGCATGCCATCGAGCAACTTGGTGGTGGCGTTGGAGGTCCCGCCCCAGTTGTTGGCGGTGCGGCCATGCGCAAAATGTGCGTCCACATCACGCGGATGCGCCACGCCGCGTGTCTCGACAAAATCGAGAATGGCGGCGGCGCGTTTGTGGGTGGCGGCATTCCAAATTGTGCGTGGTATGCGCGGATGCATCAGCGCGTGGATGTCGCGCGGCACAAAGCCGTAATTCACAAAAAAGTCTTCTTCGATGGCGAGTGTCGGGTAACGTTTTTCCAGGTCGCCGGCGCGATAGTTATTGACGCGATGGCGCAACGTCAAATCCTGCGCGCGCGCCGGTGCACGAATCGGGTCGGCCTGCACAAAGCCCAGCAGCTTGATGGCGCGCGCCAGCGTGGTTGGCGTGAACAGCGTATTGCCGACCGCGTAACGACGCAGATCATCAAGTGAAATGGCGGGACTGGTTGGCATGGCTCAGCTGAAGTAGGCGGGCTTTAATTGTTTGGGCAATTTTTTAACAGCCGCCTCGGCCGAGGATGCGCTACCGCGGTCGGCAAAGGTTTTGATGGCGAGCACACGTGTTGGCGGATTGGCGCGGGTGTAGCGCGCACCGACGCCGGCAAGATGTTCGTTGAAGCGGCGCTCGAGATCGGTGGTGATGCCCGTGTAGTACGCGCCGCTTTCACATTCAAGCAGATATAGGATCCACATCGTCTATGATCGGTAATAAGGGCGGGCAGTTTGGGGCATTTTGGTCTGGAAATGCGCGCGGAATAGGGGGTTTACTTTTTAGGTACTTCTTAAAACCTCGTCGTCCCAGCTCATTTTGGTAACTAAGCTGGGACCCAGCCCTTCGTAACTCTTTGATATTACGATGGACTGGATTCCAGCCTTCGCTGGAATGACGGCGAATTTGAGGTCTTTAGAAATTCCCCTTTATTCGTGGTGGTAACGCGTCACGCGTTCGACTTCATTTTTTGAACCCAGCACCACCGCGACGCGCTGATGCAACGAGGTCGGCACAATATCCAGAATACGTTCGCGCCCGGTACTGGCGGCACCACCGGCCTGCTCGACAATCATCGCCATCGGGTTGGCCTCGTAGAGCAATCGCAGGCGGCCCGGCTTGGATGGATCTTTGTTGTCACGCGGGTACATAAATATGCCGCCGCGGGTAAGGATACGAAACACGTCGGCAACCATCGAGGCGATCCAACGCATGTTGAAGTCTTTTTTGCGCGGGCCGGTTTTGCCGGCGAGCAATTCTTCGATGTAGCGTTTGACCGGCGGCTGCCAGTGCCGCATGTTCGACATGTTGATGGCGAATTCACCCGTGTCGGCGGCGATTTGCATGTTTTCCTGGGTCAACACAAACGAGCCCAGCTCACGATCAAGCGTAAAGGTGTGCACGCCGGCACCGATGGTCAACACCAACACCGTCGACGGGCCGTACACGGCGAAGCCGGCACACAGCTGGCTGGTGCCGGGTTGCAAAAAATCCCGCTCGGTCGGGGTGACCACGCCTTCCGGACATTTCAATACGGAAAATATCGTGCCGACACTGACGTTGACGTCAATATTCGACGAGCCGTCGAGCGGATCAAACAACAGCAGGTATTCGCCCTTCGGGTAACGGTGTGGAATCGGGTGCGGGTGCTCCATTTCTTCGGAAGCCATCGCCGCCAGATGTCCGCCCCATTCGTTGGCTTCGAGCAAAATTTCATTGGCGATCACGTCGAGCTTTTTTTGCGCCTCGCCCTGAATATTGCCGGCACCCTGATCACCCAGATTGCCGGCGAGGTCACCTTTGCCGACGTTGATCGAAATCGCCTTGATCGCACGCGATACGACTTCAATCAATAAACGCAAGTCGGCTGGCACCACGTTGCGGTTGTATTGTTCGTCGATCAAAAAACGCGTCAGCGTGACTTTTTTCATGTTGGTGTGTTTGATTATTTGGCGGGCGCGGATGGCGTTTGTTTTGCCAGGATATTCAGACGCGCCTCCAGCCTGGCAACATCGTCGCGCAGGGTTTCATTGTCGCGCGCCAGCGTTTCCAGATCGTCGCGGGTGATAAATGCCTGCCGCTCATGCACCAAATATTCGGCGACGTTTTCGGTGAACCGTTGGCCGGCTTCATCGCGCAGCGCCGCCAGCGATTTGGCGCCGCCAACAATACGGTGCGAAATAATGTCGGCGTTGCGGCCGCCACCGAGTAACCGGCTCAAATCTTCTTCGATATCCCACTCGACATTGCGCGCGATGTTCGACAGCAGTTGCGCCAATTCGGTGTCGCCGTCAAAAACGATTTCACGATAGACGGCCTCATCTTTTTTTAGCAACCGCGGCAGCGCGGCGAGCGGAATACGAAAGCGGACATTGGCGGGATTGGTTGCGGCCGCCGCTGTGTCGGTGGACGCGGCCGACGGCTCGACACTGCCAGTCTGAGAAATACACAACGACACCGCCAGCGGTCCTACCGTGACATCGATGTGTGCACCGGCATAACGGGCGAGCTTCTCACCCGCCAGCGGGTAATCACCCAGCACCCGGTTGATGATTTTTGCGGCCGCTGTATTGGTGGCGGTGGCGCTGGCGTTGGCCGCAATGGTGGCGGCGTTGGTGGCGAAGTTCGACATGTCGCCATTATGACAAAGACTGCCGTCGACCTTTCGTTTTACGCCTTGCATAAACAAAAAACCCGTTTACGTTGCCGTAAACGGGTTTTGCGGTTCGTGAAACGTATTAGGCGAGCTGCTGAATGCCGGCAAGTTTCCAGGTGGCGTTGTTGTCCGACAAATCCTTGACCACGTGCCAGACCTCGTCAAAGCCCTCGGCCTGTTCGCCGTCTTCACGAATCACGCCGGTGTAACGCACGCTGGCGATGGCTTTGTTGTTTTCAATAATGACTTCAATGACACGTGCATCGACCGATACCACTTCGGTTTTTTGGGTGCTTGTGCCGCGCTCCTGAAACTGCAACGAGATTTCGCCGAACATTTCCGGCGTGGTGAACTCGCGAATGTCGTCGTAATCCTTGGCGTCGTTGGATGCCTGCAACCGGATAAAGGCGGCTTTTGAATTACGCTCGAACGGTGCCACGTCAAAATCGGCGGGGATGCGTGGATTCGCCGTGGCGGCATTGATCGCTTCGGGTGATGCGTTGCCTGATGACAAACGGCTGCCGATTTCGGGTGTGGCGCTACGGGCGCTAGCGGTATCGATCGGTTGTGGTGCCGGACGATCGGTCGCCCCGGGTGTTGCGGCGGCGTATTCCATGTTGTTTCCCGCATTGGTTCCCGCATTTCCTGCTGATGCCTCGGCGAGCTTTTTGCGCATGAACATCCGTACCAGCATGAATGCGCCGATGGCCAGACCGATGATCAAGAGAATGTCGAAAAATTTGATGCCGTCAAACGCACCGCCCATAAACATGGCGGCGAGCAATCCACCGGCGGCAATACCGGCCAGCGGGCCGAGCCATCGGCTCATGCCGGACGCCGGCTTGGCGGCAGCGGCGGCAGTTGCTGCAGTGGCACCGGCGGCGGGTGCGGCGGCAGGTGTACCGGGGGTCGCGGTTGGTGGCGCCGGGGTTGCGGCAGGTGGCGTCGGGTTGTTCTTCACCGAATCACGCTGCATGCCGGTTGACTTACCGCCGCCGAGCCGTTTGCGCGCGTCTGCGTCGGGCACATAAAGCAGGCTGCCGATGGTAAAAACAGCGATGATGATGGTTGCCAGAAGTGATTTCATGGTGCGCCTTATTGAATCAATGGGGGAAGACGGACGGTAAAGCGGGGATAACAACAACGTGCGAAGACTGTGCGCCATTATGACCATCCCGGCGAAAAAAGATTCGTGCATTTCAGGATATCTTTGCGGCCAATTCCCCTATGAAAAACAGGGTTGATGTCGGCGCACGGGCCGCGCTGCGGTTGGTCGCTAACTCACGCCTTGAAACCGCGATGTAGCGCGACGACGCCGGCGGTCAGGTTCCAATACTCAACGTTGGTCAGACCGGCGGTTTGCATCATGGTCTTTAGCGTTTCCTGGTCCGGATGCATGCGAATTGATTCGGCCAGATATTGGTAGCTCGCCTCGTCCTTGGCGATGAACTTACCAAGTTTTGGCAACAGCCCAAACGAGTACACGTCGTAGGCTTTTTCGAGCGACTTGTGCACTTTCGAAAACTCCAGCGCCAGCAAACGTCCGCCGGGTTTTAACACCCGCGTCATTTCCGCCAACGCGATATCTTTGTGGGTCATGTTGCGCAGCCCAAAGGCGACCGTCACCAAATCAAACGATTCACTGGCGAATGGCAGTTTTTCACCATCGGCCAGCGCGCTTGGTGTGGCCAGCCCTTTGTTGGCCAGGCGATCACGCCCGACTTTGAGCATCGCCTCGTTGATATCGGTTTGCCAAACGTTGCCGGCCCCGGCACGCGCGGCAAAGGCGATTGCCAGATCGGCCGTCCCCGAGGCCACGTCCAATACGCTTTCGCCCGGCTGCACATTGGCCAGATCGACGGTGAATTTTTTCCAGATGCGGTGCATGCCACCGGACATCAGGTCGTTCATCAAATCATAGTTCGACGCGACCGACTGAAACACATCGCGCACACGACCGGCTTTTTCCGCTTCGTCGACTTGTTTGTAACCAAAATGGGTTTGACTCATTGCTGTACCTTCGCGCTGGTGCGCAACACTTCGCTATACGCCGTCACGTGCTCGATTTTCCATTCTGATGCACCGCCCGCGGTGGCGCGCCGCGCCAACTGATAGGTGGTATTAAATTTTTGCGCCGGGCCGCTTTTGGTCTGAATGGTCCAGGCGAGGTCGGCCAGAAAAAAGTTGTCGCCTTGCTCAAGGCTGGTGTTTTCGCTGTAATGCGCGTCGACAAAACCCCCCTCGCGGTAAATCCGGCAAAGCGCGTCGTTGTTGGCCATCAGTGCGTCGATATCCTGAAACAAGCCCGCGCTGGCGTGGTTCGAAATCATCGCCGGCAACTGGTAATGCGCCGTGACGGCGCGGCCGTCGAGGCGGTTAAAGGCGTCGCGGTACGAATCAAAAAAGGCACGGATATCTGCGGGCATGGTCGCGCTCATTAATCTTAGTCGCGTTTTGCGCCGGCGCGTTCAAGCCGCGCCAGATAGGTTTGCCAATAATTGTGCTGGTTGACGCCGAGATCGTGCAAATAGTCCCAGGAATAGAGGCCGGTATCGTGACCGTCGGAAAAGGTCGGCTTGATGGCGTAGGTGCCAACCGGATCGAGCGCGGTGATTTCCACCAGTCGCTTGCCTACTTGCAGCACTTCCTGCCCGGGACCGTGCCCGCGCACCTCGGCTGAGGGCGAATGGACACGCAAAAACTCACAGGAAAGCCGGAAACGATTGCCGTCATCAAAGACGATTTCGAGTTCGCGGGACTTTTGGTGCAGGGTGAGTTCGGTTGGGCGTGGCGCGGTCGACGACATGGGCGTTGGATAGATTGAAGAGGTTGCAATGATACCCGCTCGGCAGAAATCGACGCACACCTTCCGAATCTGTCACATAAGCTTCACAAACCTGAAATATCATGTCGACATGAATCCCACCATCCTGGTCGTTGAAGACGAACCCGCCATTCAAGACTTGATCCAGATAAATCTGGAAATGGGCGGCTATCGCGTGTTGGTCAAATCCTCCGCAGAAGACGCCATCAAGCTGGTCCAGCATGAGCTGCCCGATCTGGCGTTGCTCGACTGGATGTTGCCCGGCATGAGCGGCATTGAGTTGACGCGTAAATTGCGTGGCGATTCACGCACCAAGTCACTACCGATTATTTTGTTGACGGCGCGCGGTGAAGAAGAAGACAAGTTGCGCGGGCTGGAAACCGGTGCCGACGACTACATGGTCAAGCCGTTTTCGCTCAAGGAACTCGAGGCGCGCATCAAGGCGGTGTTGCGCCGCCGCGCGCCGGAGCTGACCGAGGATACGATTGAGTATCACGGCTTGAAACTTGACCCGGCGTCACACAAGGTCACCGGCCATGGCCAGACGCTGGTGATGGGTCCAACCGAGTTTCGTATCCTGCACTTTTTTATGACCCATCTCGAGCGCGTCTATTCACGCACCCAACTGCTTGATTTTGTCTGGGGCGACCACGTGTTTATTGAAGAGCGAACAGTTGATGTGCATATTCGCCGCCTGCGCGCCGCCATCACCCCGTCGGGCCACGATGTGTTTGTACATACGGTGCGCGGCAGCGGCTACCGTTTTGCCAAAGACTGATGCCAAGCCGGCCAAGCCGGCTCGTCAATCTGCCTAACGCCCACAATTTTCCGCTGGCGTAATATAGCGACCATGGCGCCAAGACAACACCCTGTCAGACGACTGTTTCTCACCGCAGTTTTGCGGGTGATGGTGTTGGCCGCGCTGACCGGTTGTATTGGTTTGCTGGCCGGCGGATGGTCGCTGGCCTTTGCGTTGGCGGGGTTGGTGGCCCTGTTGGCGTTTGCCTACCACGCGTGGAAATTGGCCCAGTTGTACGCATGGCTGGCGACCGAACACACCGCGGCGACGGTACCCGACGGCGCCGGCACCTGGGGCGAGGTGTTGACCGACCTTTATCGATTGTTGCGCGAGGCACGGGTCAACCAGCAGGCGCTGCAAGATTCGCTGGCGCGCTTCCAACAGGCGGCCGCAGCCTTGCCGGATGGCGTGGTGATGCTCGACACCGAAAACAACATCGTCTGGTGCAATCCGACCGCAGAAACCCATTGGCGCATCTCGCTCGACAACGACCGGATGCAGACCATCACCTATTTTATTCGCTATCCCGAGTTCAACGCCTATCTGGCGGCGCGCAACTTTAATGAGGCGCTGTCATTAAAGTTCAACCGCCCGCTTGACGCCGGTGGCAGTGAAGACGTGACACTGACCGTACAGCTGGTGGCCTTTGGCGAAGATCAGGCGCTATTGTTGTCGCGTGATGTTTCCGAGCGTGACCGTCTCGAGCGCATGCGCAGCGATTTTGTCGCCAACGTTTCGCATGAATTGCGCACCCCGTTGACGGTGATGGCGGGGTTTCTGGAAACCATTGCCAAAATCAGCGGCGACCCCGACAAGGCCGATCTGATGAAGCGCTCGCTTGACCACATGGGCGCACAAAGTGAACGCATGCAGCGGCTGGTCGACGACCTGCTGGCGCTGTCGCGACTCGAAGACGCGCAGAACAAATTGAACGAAAGTGTCATCGACATGCAGGCGCTGGTGCAGGCGGCGGTGAGCGACGCCCGAATCATGTCCGCCGGCCGCCACGTGATTCAGGTTTCGTTGGCACCCTCCTGGCTGGTTGCCAATCGCGAGGAAATCGGCAGCCTTGTGTCGAATTTGATCGGTAATGCCGTGCGGCATTCGCCCGATGGCAGTGAAATCAACGTCGTACTCGCCGAAAACGAAGCCGCCGAAGAATTGGTGTTCTCGGTCAAGGATACCGGTGAAGGTATTCCCGCCGCGCACCTGCCGCGATTGACGGAACGGTTTTATCGTGTCGACCGCGGCCGCTCGCGTGCCGTTGGTGGTACCGGCCTGGGGTTGGCGATTGTCAAACACGTGTTGGTGCGGCATGGCGGGCGCTTGGAGATCGAGAGTTCGCAAGGCTCGGAAGACCACGGCTCGACGTTCCGCGTGACGTTCCCGGCGAGTCGTACGCTGATGTCACAACCCCAGCCGCAGGCGGTCGCCGCATAACAACCGTGTGTGCGGCGCGTATGGCCGGTGCAGACAAAAATGCCATGATGGATATTCCGGTGGCAGATTGTTTTGCTACACTCATGCCATGAGCAGCACTTTTATTCCGGCCAGTTATTCGCGCCGCTTTACCCTTGAGAACCTCGATATCCGTGGTCAGGTGGTGCGTCTGGGCGATGCGTGGCACTCACTCATGATGGGCCGCAACTATCCCGCCGATGTCACGCGCTACTTTGGCGAACTGGCCACGGTTGCCGTGATGGTGGGTACCGGGCTCAAACATCCCGGACGCATCACCTTACAGATTCAGGGCAAGGCCGGCGCGAAGCAAACGGATTCCAACGACGCCACCGAAAATTTTCTGGCAAAACGCGCCGCGAAGCTGGTGGTGATTGATTGCACGCACACCCTCGGATTGCGCGGCATGGCCTCGTCTGCCGCCGATGATGTTGAGACCGAGTCGAGCGGGTTTTCCGATTGGGTCGGCGGCGGCACGCTGGCGATGACGGTGGCCAACAGCGATTCGGCGCACATGTATCAATCGATTGTGCCGATCTCGGGCTTGAGTGTCGCGGAATGTTTCGAGCACTACTTCGATCAATCCGAACAGCTGCCCACACACCTCTGGCTCGCGGCGACCCCGCAGGGTGCGGGCGCGCTGATGTTGCAAAAATTACCGGGCGCCGATCAACGCGACAGTGATGGTTGGGCGCGCGTCGAGATGCTCGCATCGTCGGTGACCGAACAGGAGTTGATCGCGGCACCGGTCGACCTGCTGTTGAAGCGTTTGTTTGCCGAAGAAGACGTGCGGCTGTATGAGCCGAAGCCGGTGCATTCGGATTGCACGCGCGACGAGGAAAAAGTAAAAAATGTACTCCGCTCACTGGGGCGCGAGGAGTTGGAAACCACGCTTGCCGAATACGGCGAAGTGATCGTCAAAGACGATATGTGCAACCAGGAATATCGTTTTGACGCCGGCGCGATTGCGGCGCTGTTTGAGGCGGCGGCGGAATAGCCGGCCTGCGTGCAAATCACCCCCGGCTATTTCAGCCGTGTGCGCGTCAAGATCCCGTCGAGGTGTTCAAAACCCATAAATGCAATGGTGACGGTCCCGTTGTTTTTTTTGTCGACCTTGATGGTCACGGTGGTGCCGAGTTTATCGGACAGATCGGATTCCAAACGGCGTGTGTCGGCGTTGTTGCTCAACCCGGTTGCGCCACCCGCCTTCTTATTTTTTACCGGCGCCAGCGCGGCTTTAACCAATCGTTCGGCGTCACGCACACTCAGGTTCTTGTGAACAATCTGGTGCGCCAGCTCAACTTGTTTGGCCTTGCCCAACGGCAACAGCGCGCGACCGTGACCCATGTCGAGCTTTTGTTCCATCACCATGTCTTGTACCGGCTTGGCCAGCTCAAGCAGCCGCAGCAAATTGGACACAGCCGAACGTGATCGGCTCACCGCTTTGGCGGCCTCGTCGTGAGTGAGTTTGAATTCTTCAATCAGCCGCTGAATGCCGGCGGCTTCTTCCATCGCGTTTAAATCCTCGCGCTGGATGTTTTCAATCAGGCCGATACCGAGTGCGGCGTCATCGGCGATTTCGCGCACCAGCGCCGGCACATTCTGCAACCCGGCGAGTTGCGCGGCACGCCAGCGGCGTTCGCCGGCGACAATTTCAAACTTTCCAGACAGACTGCCGGTTAATTCGCGTACCAAAATCGGCTGCACAATGCCGCGTTGTTTGATCGAGTCGGCCAGCTCTTGCAACGTCGCCTGATCCATGCGGGTGCGTGGCTGGTATTTGCCGGGTCGCAGATCGGCAACGGCAAGCTGGCGTAACTCCCCCTCGTTGTTGTTGGCGGATTTGTTGCCGCCCAACAGGGCGTCGAGCCCTTTGCCCAGGCCTTTGTTTTTCATCATGACGGTACGGTTTCCTTGATCGGTATTCCATGGCGCCCCAACAACTCGCGGGCAAAGGCAAAATGCGCCTGTGCACCTTTGCTCGACGGATCATGCAGGATCACCGGTTTGCCAAACGACGGCGCTTCGGCGATACGAATATTGCGCGGAATGACGGTATCAAACACCTTGCTGCCAAAGTGATTTTTGATTTCATCCGAGACCTGGGTGGTGAGCGATGAACGCGGGTCGTACATGGTGCGGACCAGCGCTTCAATTTCAATTTTTGGATTGAGGTTGGCCTTGACTTTTTTCAGCGTGCCGACCAGATCACTCAACCCCTCGAGCGCGTAGTACTCGCATTGCATCGGGATGATGACGGCATCGGCCGCAGTCAGCGCATTAACGGTCAACATGTTTAACGCCGGCGGACAATCAATGACGGCAAAATCGTAGTCGGCGGCAATGGTCGCCAGCGCGGTCTTGAGCCGGAACTCGCGATTATCGATCGACACCATTTCAATTTCGGCGCCGGCAAGTTCACGATTGGCGATCAACACATCGTAGCCGGCCTCGGTTTTAACGCGTGCATCGGCGGCGGCGTATTCACCGAGCAACACACCATAAAGTGTTTTGCCGAAACCATTTTTATCGACGCCGCTACCGGTGGTGGCGTTGCCCTGCGGATCAAGGTCAATCAGCAATACCCGCTGACCGTAGTGCGCAAGCGTCGCCGACAGGTTTACCGCAACCGAGGTCTTGCCGACACCACCCTTTTGATTAACGACGGCATAAACTTTCATACGGCTTCCATGACAACAAGATGGCGTTTGCCGTCGATTTGTGGAACATCAAGCGCGATCACCTCAACCACACGATGCGATGCCGGCAGCCGGGCAATTTCATCGTGCGGATAAACGCCCTTCATCGCGAGCATGCGTCCGACCGGGGCAACCAGATGCGCCGCGCCATTAACAAAATCGGCCAACTCGGCAAACGCGCGTGACGTTACCACATCAAATTTTGTCGCTGGTTGCCACGCTTCAACACGTTCACACACCACGCTGGCATTGGTCAGTCCAAGTTCGCCGATGGCTTGCCGGACAAACGTGGTTTTTTTCTGCAGCGAGTCCAGCATGACAACCTCTATTGTTGGCGCGGCGATCGCAATACAAATGCCCGGAAGCCCGCCACCAGAGCCGACATCCAAAATCGATTTGGCATTTTGTAAATGCGCGACCAACGACAGGCTGTCGAGAATATGCAGGCCGATCATGCGCGCCGGCTCACGCACCGCGGTGAGGTTGTAAACCTTGTTCCACTTGTCGAGCAGTGCGACGTACGCAAGTAATTTCTCTTGCTGCGTGACTGACAATGACAGTCCGAGGGTTTTGATGCCGTCGGCAAGTGCGACACCCAGTTCTGTCGCCGGCAAGTGCTGCCCGACAGGTGTGGCTGCAACCATATTCACGCGACGTGTTCGCTCTGTGTACCGACGCTTTGTGCGCCGACGCTTTGTGCACCGACGTTTTGTGCATCCAACCGCGCATCCGCAAAGCCGCGTTTCAAATACACCTGCAACAACGAGATTGCCGCCGGTGTCATTCCCTGCATACGCGAAGCCTGACCGAGCGTTTCCGGTTTGTGTTGGTTGAGTTTGAGCTGCACTTCCTTTGACAGGCCGCGCACAAGTCGGTAATCAATATCCATCGGCAGCGCCAATGATTCTTGATCGCGGCTTTTTTCAACCTCGTCCTGCTGGCGATCGATGTAGCCTTGGTACTTGGCGGCAATTTCAACTTGTTCCGCGACGGCGGGGTTACTCACGCCAACGCCGTCACCCACCGGCAGGTTGATCAGCGCGTCGTAGCGCACGTTCGGCCGGCGCAACAAATCAAACAACGAATAATCGCGCTCGATGTCCTGACCGATCGCGCTTTCCATCATTGCGCGCGGTACCCGACCCGGCTGCACCCAGGTGGCCTTAAGCCGTTGGGTTTCGCGCGCAACGGCTTCACGTTTGGCGTCGAAGGCAGCCCAGCGTACATCGTCAACCAGGCCGAGCTTGCGGCCCATTTCGGTCAGTCGCGCGTCGGCGTTGTCTTCACGCAGCTGCAAACGATATTCGGCGCGACTGGTGAACATGCGATATGGCTCGGTGACGCCGCGTGTGATGAGATCATCAACCAACACACCGAGGTAGGCCTCATCACGGCCCGGGCACCATGCGGCCCCGCCCTTGACACGCAACGCCGCGTTGACACCGGCGAGCAGGCCCTGCGCCGCCGCCTCTTCGTAGCCGGTGGTGCCATTGATTTGTCCGGCAAAAAACAGGCCGTCGATCGCCTTGGTTTCGAGTGAGGCTTTGAGTCCGCGCGGATCAAAATAATCATATTCGATCGCGTAGCCGGGGCGCAGGATGTGCGCCTTTTCCAAACCGGGGATTGACTGCACCAGCTTGAGTTGCACATCAAACGGCAGCGATGTCGAAATACCGTTTGGATAATATTCGTTGGTGGTCAGCCCCTCGGGCTCGAGAAAAATCTGGTGGCTGGCTTTGTCGGCGAAGCGATGAATCTTGTCTTCAATCGACGGACAATAACGCGGACCGACGCCCTCGATCACACCGGTGAACATCGGCGAGCGATCAAGCCCGGCGCGAATCGCGTCATGAGTGGCGGTGTTGGTATGCGTCATCCAGCAAGAGACCTGGCGTGGATGCATGGCGCGATCGCCGAGATACGAAAACACCGGCGTTGGATTGTCACCGGCTTGTTCGGTACATTTTGAAAAATCAATGCTGCGCCCATCGAGTCGCGGCGGTGTGCCGGTCTTGAGCCGCCCGACCGGCAGTTTTAATTCTCGCAATCGCGCGGCGAGCGTGATGGCGGGCGGGTCACCCGCGCGACCGGCGGAATAATTTTCGAGGCCGACGTGGATTTTGCCGGCGAGGAAGGTGCCCGCCGTCAGCACCACCGCTTCTGCGGTAAAACGAATGCCGGCTTGTGTGATCGCGCCGACCACGCGCGGCGCATTGCCTTGTGTCAGCCCGCCGCCGGACTCTGACAGGATCAAATCATCAACCGCCTGTTGGAAGAGCCACAGGTTCGGTTGGTTTTCGAGACGCTGACGAATCGCTGCGCGGTACAACACCCGGTCGGCCTGGGCGCGGGTTGCGCGCACCGCCGGACCTTTGCTCGCGTTCAGGGTGCGGAATTGAATCCCGGCCTCGTCGGTGGCAATTGCCATCACGCCGCCGAGCGCGTCGATCTCTTTGACCAGGTGGCCTTTGCCAATACCGCCGATGGAGGGGTTACACGACATCTGCCCCAACGTCTCAATTGCGTGAGTGAGCAAACACGTACGCGCACCGGCCCGCGCAGCGGCGAGCGCAGCCTCGGTGCCGGCATGGCCGCCACCAATCACAATCACGTCAAATTTTGTCGGGAACTCCATGATTCTTAGGGAATTTTTCGCTGAATAGGCAAATGTTTCGAAGTCCGCAAGTTTACGGCAACACACCAAAAAAGGCGAGCGCCCGGCTCGCCAAAACCGGCCGATTGGCGTTGTTGGCACCACAAACCAACTCCCGCCGACGGGCTATTTCAGGCGTTTTTCTAGGTACGTGGCAACATCTTTGGTCGCCGCCGTGCGGGCGCTGTCGTTGCCGCCAACGTGTACACCACTCGCCAACCCCGGGCGGTTGGACATGCGGACATCGGTGCGAACACGAACCGTGCTGCCGGGCACATCAAAGCCGTGATAGGCCCCCGGATAGTCAAAAAAGGCTGCGTCCTGATCGCGCGACTTGTTCAACGCGATCAGTTCGCGGCAGGGTTGCGCCGGCGTCCAGTCGTCGTCGGCGCCGATGAATATCGCCACCGGCACGGCAAACGACGTGCGCGCCTTGTTTATCGCGGTGCACCCGGGATAAAACGCCATGACCGCCCGAAACGCGATATTGCTCTTGGTGGCGAGGGTTTGTGCCTTGCCGCCGCTCGCCACCGCATAAAGGCTGCCGGTTGCGCCATTGGAAAACCCCATCAGGAATACACGGTCTTTTTTGACGTAGGGTTGCGCCGCCAAATACTTGAGTCCGCCATAGGCATCATCCGGGCGCTCGCGACTTTCGCGTATCGGTCGGTCGGATTTGGTGCAGATTTCTTTGTGTCCGCGCGGGTTAAAGCTGTCGACCGCCAATACCACGTAGCCCTGTGCCGCAAAATGCGCCGCCCAATGGCTGATGCCCGCACGGATCTCACCTTTGGCGTCAATCATGCCGCTGCAACCGTGCGCCAATACAAACGCCGGCACCGGTGTTTTTTCATCGAACTTGGCGGGCTTATACAAATAGCCGGTCAAGGTGGTTGGATTTGCCTCCTCGAGACTGGGGAACGACACCTTTTCGGGTGCCACCGACAAATTCGGCGCAGCCGTCGCCGCAAACCCGGCGGTGCATAACGCGCCGAGCAAACCAACCAGCCTATGTTTCACATGAAACATGTTTCCCTCCACCAATCCTGACAGCCGCGTCATTTGCCGATACAAAACTTGCCAAAAATCTCCCCCAACAAATCATCAGGGGTAAATGCACCGGTGATGGTGGCAAGCGCAATTTGCGCCAGCCGCAACTCCTCGGCAAACAATTCGTATTGGCTCGTGCACCCTGCGGCCGCGTCAAGATGATAACGCGCCAATGTGAGCGCTTCGAGGTGTCGCTGCCTTGCCAGAAACACGCCCTCGCCAGTTGGTCGCCAACCCGCCGTCGCCAACAACCAGTCGCGCAACAAGTCCACCCCCTCGCCGGTCAACGCCGAGACCCCAATCGCGGTGTGGGTTGCGTCGTGTTGGTATTGGGCCGGCCGGGCAAACAAGTCGATCTTGTTAGACACCCTCGCCATCGGGATGCCGTCCGGCAATTTAGCGGCGATTGCCGCTTCGGCCGGGCCAATTGCCGCATTTTTATGATCGCCTGCCTCCGAAATAAGCAGCGCCGCGCCGGCTTTTTCAACCGCCGCCCACGTCCGCGCAATGCCAATCTTTTCGACCACATCGTCGGTTTCGCGCAATCCCGCGGTGTCGATCAGGTGAATCGGCACACCGTCGAGATGGATCGTCGCCCGCACTTGATCACGCGTGGTGCCGGCCACCGGCGTGACAATCGCCACTTCCTCGCCGGCCAGACGATTCAATAAGCTCGATTTACCAACATTGGGGCGGCCGATCAGCGCCACGGTGAGCCCGTCGCGAAGTACCGCGCCCTGCTTGGCTTCGCGCGCCAAAATGTCCCAAAGCACCCGTATTTGTTCGAGTTTGACTTGTTGGGCGGCGCGATCCGCCGGATCTATTTCTTCTTCCGGAAAATCGATGCATGCTTCAACGTGCATTCGCAACTCGGTGACCTTTTCCACCAGCCCGTTCACGCGCGCCGAGAACTCCCCAGACAGCGACCGCGCCGCGGATTTTGCTGCCTGCGCCGACGCCGCATCGATCAAGTCGGCTACCGCTTCGGCTTCGGCCAGGTCGATCTTGTTGTTGAGGTAGGCCCGCTCGGTAAATTCACCCGGCCGCGCGATCCGGCAGCCAAGCGCCAGGCAACGCCTGAGCAGCGCCTGCATGACCGCCGGTCCGCCGTGACCCTGCAGCTCAATCACGTCTTCGCCGGTATAAGAGTGCGGTGCGGGGAAAAACAACGCAAGCCCCTGATCAATGACCGCGCCGTCGGTGTCACGAAATGTTGTTAATGCCGCCGTTCTGGGTGCCAGGTTTTTTCCGGACAGCGTTGCGGCAAGCGACGCCAGATTGACGCCGGAAATGCGCACCACGCCGACGCCGCCGCGTCCGGGCGGCGTGGCAATGGCAGCGATCGTATCCGGCGATGGTTTCATCGAGAGGTCAAGGTGCAGATAAAAATAGAGACGGTGGAAGACAAAACAGCAAAAGGCACAATTGTTTCACGTGAAACAATCTAGCAGGTTCTGGTCGGTTGGCCACGGATTGGTGTTCCCGTATATCTTGCCCATACCGCGCCCACAAAAAAGCCGTCGGCACCTGCGCGCAGACGGCTTATTGTCCCCTGCCATCAGCTACCGCTTGGTGTTGGCCGGTTTTGCGTTCGCCGGGCTAAACGTCTTATTGATATACCACTGCTGGGCAATACCCAAAATGTTCTGCATGGTCCAGTACAACACCAGCCCCGACGGGAAGAAAAAGAACATGATAGAAAACACGATCGGCAGAATCGTCATCACCTTGGCTTGAATCGGGTCGGTCGGCTGCGGGTTGAGTTTGGTCTGCACAAACATCGACACACCCATGATGACCGGCAGGATATACAGCGGGTCGGGCGTGGAAAGATCGTGAATCCACAAAATCCACGGCGTGTTGCGCAACTCGACCGCGCCCAGCAACACCCAATATAAGGAGATAAAGAACGGGATCTGAATGATGATCGGCAGACATCCGCCGAGCGGGTTAACTTTCTCGGTCTTATACAGCTCCATCATGGCTTGATTGAGCTTCATCTTGTCGTCGCCATACCGCGCCTTCAACGCTTCCATCTTCGGCATCAGCGTCTTCATGTGCGCCATCGACTTGCCGGATTTTTGGTTCAGCGGGAAAAACACCAGCTTCAGCAAGATCGTGAAAATGATAATGGTCCAACCCCAGTTGCCGACCAGGTTGTTGATAAACGACAGCACCACAAACATCGGGTAGGCCAATACCGTCAACCAGCCATAGTCGACCACCAGCCCCAAGCCGGGCGCCAGGTTGTTGAGTTTCTCCTGCTCCTGTGGGCCAAGGTATAGCGGCATCGACAACACCGCTGACGCATTGGCGGCAACGGTGCCGACCGGCACAATCACGCCCGAGGAAAACAACTTCTCGTTAACTTGTTTGGTAAAAAACTCCCGTGCGCCCACACCCTGCGGCAACCATGCCGACACAAAATAGTGTTGCACCATGGCCAGCCAGCCATCGCTGGCATCTTTCACGTGATCAGCCTTGTTCTTTTCAATATCCGCGAAGGCGACCTTCTGGAATTTTTTGGCCTCGGTATAAACGGCCGGGCCGGTAAAGGTGGCGATACCGGTAAACGGGTTGCTGCCGGTGCTCTCGCCTTCCGGCGCGTTGGCGTCGCGCAGAAATTGGAAATACGCCTTGGGTGCCAACGCGGCGGCGCTGTCGTTCTTGATCTCATAGCGCACATCGACCACATAGCTGCCGCGCGTAAAGGTGAAGACTTTGTTGACGGTGATGCCGGCGGTATCCGCATTGGTAAACACCACACTCAGCGACTCGTTGTTGCCCAGATCAAACTGGTTGGTGCTGCCGGCCAGCGTCCATTTGCTGGTGTGATTTGGCAGTCCCGGCCCCAGCAGGCCTGATTGTGCAATGAAGTAATGGCCCGCTTTTTCCTGCATCAGCGTAAATGGCTTGGTGTTGTCGCCACGTGCAAAATGCTTTCGCAATACCGCCTGACGGATGTCTCCGCCGGTCGCGTCGAAGTCAAGATCGAGCATGTCGGTACGCACCGATACGCGCTGTGTTGATGCCGCTGGCGCAGCGGCGGTCGGAGCGATCGCAGCGACCGGCGCTGCCGTTGGCAGGGTTGTTGTCGGGACCGCGTTGGCCCCGCCTGGCGCGACCACCGGGTTTGCCGTCGGCGCAACATTGCCGGCAGCCTGGGTGGTGGCGGGTGCGTTTGGTACGACCGGCGGTTTGTTATGCTTTTGCCAGGCCTCCCAAAGTAACAAGCTGGAGAAGGAAAAAACGATCAGCGCGATAATGCGTTGGGTATCCATGGTGCGCGGTTTCAGACTTAAAAGTTATACAGTTAAGGAACGGGGTCGTAGCCGCCGGCATGCCACGGATGGCAACGCAATAAGCGTCGGCCCGCCAGATAGCAGCCTTTGAAGGCACCGTGCTTTTGCACAGCGTCAACGGCGTAGTGTGAACAGGTTGGTGCAAAGCGGCACTGCGTCCCGAAATACGGACTCAGCACATATTGGTATGCGCGGATCAACATCAAGACGCCGCG
>JANMNT010000222.1:0-4060 GCA_031368465.1 Burkholderiales bacterium | reverse complement strand
GACAATACCTCGGCTTTGCTCGCATACCGCACCTTTAATGCCGCCTCGGTCGCGCCGTCAAGACGGCTGCGGTTGTAATAAAGCGTATTCATCTCAAACCCCAGCGCGCGTTTGGCGATGGTTTGTCCGATACGTCCCATGCCGATAATGCCGAGTGTGGCGTGATGCACATCACAACCAAGCCACTGTTGCAGCGCAAAGCCTTTTTTCCATTCGCCGCGCCTGAGCCGCGCTTCGGTTTCGGTAATGCGCCGCGCAGTCGCCATGAGCAATGCAAACGTCAGGTCGGCCGTGGTGTCATTCAACACGCCGGGTGTGTTGGTGACTTTCACACCGCGTTTGGTCGCCTCCGCAATATCAATATTGTTATAACCAACCGCAATATTCGCCACCGCCTTGACTGTTGGACACGCATCAAAAAATGCGGCGTCAATTTTTTCCGTTAGGCAGGCCATCACACCGACACAGTCTTGTGCACGCGCACGCAACGAATCAGGTGTCAACACGTCGTCACGTGCATTGTGATCAACTTCAAACTGTTGCGCAAGGGCGGCGACAACCTCGGGAAACACTTGTCGCGTAATTAGAATTTTTGGTTTCATATCAAGTCGGAAAGCCCGCTACAGCAATTGTGGACAGCGCAAGATGAAGTAATAACCATGCTGGCGCGCACGCAAACGACGCCGGTGGAAATGAAAGCCGCCGGGGGAATTGGAACCCCGCCGGGGGCGAATACGAACCCCGCAGGGTTGGGCGGCGCAACGGCGTCCGCTCCAACCCGGCGATTTATTACGGCAGCAACGCTGTCCGGAATAACCCTATTTGTAAAGCAGATTCGGCAACCACAAACCGATTTGCGGGAACACGTACAGGATAAAGATTGCGAATACCTGTATTCCCATAAACGGCATCATGCCCGCAAAAATCTGGTTCAGCGTCACGTGCGGCGGCGAAACCCCCTTCAAGTAAAACGCTGCCATGGCCACCGGCGGTGACAGGAATGCTGTTTGCAAATTCAGCGCGACCAACAGACCAAAAAACAGCGGATCAATACCGAATTTTGGCAACAGCGGAATAAAGATCGGCATAAAAATCACAATGATCTCGGTCCACTCCAGCGGCCAGCCCAAAATGAAAATGATGAATTGTGCAAGCAGCATAAACTGAACAGGCGTCAGACCAAGTGACAACACCCATGTTTCCACAATGTTCTGGCCGCCAAGTAACGCAAACGCCGCGGAGAAAATCGACGAACCGACAAACAACCAGCAAACCATCGCCGACGTCTTGGCCGTCAAGTAGGTGGATTCACGCACCGTGCCAATCATCTTTGCCTGCACCATGGCGATAACAGCCCAAACACCGAGCGCACCCATTGACATCCAGCCGACCCAATTGGTTGGTGGCGTTGCCACCACCTCGGCCTTGAACAAAATAAACCAGACCACCGCCACCATAAATACCATCCAAAGCGGCACCCAGATTTTTGCCGCTCGAATGATATTTTCACGAGGTTGTGTCAGCAGCAAATACACCGACGCCAAAATAAAGCCACCAATTGACCCGACTGCCGCCGCCTCGGTCGGCGTCGCCAGACCGAATAAAATCGTGCCGAGCACCGCCAAAATCATGACTGACAATGGAAAGAATGATGTCAGCAACATTTTGAAGACTTCGAGTCTTGCAAACGTCAAGGTGACGTAAAGCACTGTCAACATACTCATACCGACAGCAAACACATACCAAAATGCCGGTGGTGTCGGGTCACGCTTGAAATCATGAAATCCCGGCGTCTTGGCAGCATCCGTCGCGCCGGCATCGACTTTGGCAGACTTCGCGCCCTCTGGTGCCGCACCACTTGTCGCAGGTTCCTTGACGGTTCCGGGTGGCTCTTGCACACCCTCGGCGACCGGTTCCTTTAAATCACTACTGCCCGGTGGTTCGGCAAGACCACCAGATGTCGACTCGGTGGCACCAACCGCACCCATTTGCTGCAAACCGGTCAGGTCCTGCACTTCGTCAGGCCGCGTCAGCGCATTCCACGTCAAGCCCATGATGACGACAAACACCAGCAGTGGCGCCAGCGTCACGCCCAGTTCTTTCAAGATCACCTTGGTCGAGATATTGGCGTTGCGCTCACCCTTGAGCGCGAGCAGCAATGACGGCAATGCCAGACGGCCAACCGATGCATTGATTTCCTTGTTGGCCGGCGGCAGCGTGATCACACGCTCGCTGTCGGGCAGCGGTGGCGCCAGATGCGGCTTCCACTTGGCGACGATCATGACATAGACGCAATACAGACCGGCCAGCATTAAACCCGGGAAAAATGCGCCTGCATACAGCTGCGGTACCGATACACCGGCCGTTGCACCATAAACAATCAGCAGCACCGAAGGTGGGATCAGAATCCCCAGACAACCGCCGGCGGTAATCACCCCCGCAGACAGGCGTACATCGTAGCCCGCACGTAACATTGCCGGCAACGCCAGCAACCCCATCAACGTCACGACCGCGCCGACGATTCCGGTGGCGGTGGCAAAAATGGCACAGGTGACCAGCGTCGCCACGGCGAGTGAGCCGGGCACCCGCGCAAGCGCCAAATGCAGCGACTTGAACAGCTTGCTCACCAAATTGGCACGTTCAACCAAATAGCCCATGAATACAAACAATGGGATCGAGATCAGCACATCGTTGCGCATCACACCAAAGGTGCTTTGCACCATCAGGTCCAGCGTTTGTTGCAACGCGCGTTCGGCGTGGCCATCACTGCGAGACAGGTAGGCAAAAAACGCAAACATCATGCCCATGCCCATCAGCGTAAACGCGGTAGGAAAACCAAGCATGATCGCAACCACCACCAACCCCAACATCAGCAGCCCGAGGTGGCCGTTGGTCATGTTGGTCCATGGCAGCAGAACAGCAACCGCGACCAAAATGATCGCCATCAGGCCAAAACCAAACCAGAGTTCTTTGCGAATCATTTTTTTGCTCCCGCTGCAATCACATATTTGTCGAGAGCCGCAATATCCTCATCTTTCACGTGCACCATTTCCTTGAGTTTTTCAACGTCAACTTCCTCGACGTCTTCAATACGCGACGGCCATGCGCCTTCGCGGATGCAAATCACACAGCGGATAATTTCAACCACCCCCTGCAGCAGCAACAGTGCGCCGGCGAGCGGGATGATAAATTTGAACGGGTACAGCGGCAACGGATCCGCTGAAAACGTTTGTTCATTGATCTTGATCGAGTCGCTGAAAAACGTCCAGCCGGCGTACGTAAGTGCAACAACACCTGGTAGGAAAAACACAAAATACAGGATCAAATCGAGTGTTGCCTGCGTACGCGGCCGAAAAAAACCGTACAACACATCACCACGCACATGTCCGTTTTTTGACAGGGTGTATGCACCGGCCATCATGAATAAAACACCATACAGCATGATCTGCGCATCAAGCACCCAACCGTGTGGCGTATTCAGGACGTAGCGGGAAAAGACCTCCCAGCCGATTAGAATCGTCAAGCCAACGACGCTCCACGAACAGATCTGACCAAACCAGGTCGAGAATTTATCAACGCCCAGTAGTATTTTTTGCATTTGTGGCTCCCTGTGGTAACGCCCGCACAATCGCGGCCTCGCAAGCAAAAACGGCGGCGTATTACGCCGCCGTTACGCCGAACTGTTCCCCTACCGCGTTATTATTTCTTGGCGCGGAAGAAGTGGTTATACGCCATCTTGTAGTCAACCAGCGTGTCATTTTGCCATGCGCCCGCGCGCTGCGCAAAAGCCTTCATGGAATCATTGACCTTCTTGAAGGTTGGGTTTTCGCTTTCTTTTTTGGCGGTGATCTTGTCCCAGCTTGCCAATTGACCGCACAGAATCGAATCTGGCGTTTTGTAGAATTTCACGCCCTGCTTCGCCTTCATCTCGGCGTAATCGGTCGAGTAACGGTCAATTGCCTTCCAAGACATATCAGCGGACGATGCCTGGACCGCGTAATCGATGATCGACTTCAACTCGGTCGACAGGCCATCATATTTCTTCTTGTTGAACAGGATC
>JANMNT010000185.1:0-7058 GCA_031368465.1 Burkholderiales bacterium | reverse complement strand
CAACAAGAGCGGCAGCTTTCGCTACAAGGCAACCAAGGTGGGTGCCGACTCGGCACTGGCGCAGATTGTAAAGCTGGTACAGGAGGCACAGAACTCAAAAGCACCGGCGCAACTCCTGGCAGACAGGGCCGCGCAATGGCTGGTGATTGCCGCGATCGTGATCGGCCTGACGACGTTTGCGGTCTGGTTCTGGTGGATTGGCGAGCCGCTGCTATTTGCCGTAACCATGACCATCACGGTGTTTGTCATCGCCTGCCCGGATGCGTTGGGACTCGCCACACCGATGGCGGTCATGGTGAGTACCGGGTTGGGTGCCGCGAACGGCATTTTATTCAAGAACGCATCAGCACTCGAAGACGCAACCAAGCTCAACGTCATCATCTTCGACAAAACCGGTACGCTCACCGTCGGCCAACCGGAGGTGGTGGAGATTGTGACGGCGGACGGCGTCACGGAGGACACGGTGCTGACCGCCGCCGCCGCCGTCGAGCAGGGGTCGGCTCATCCGCTCGCGCAGGCAATTGTGCGCCGGGCATCGATGTTGACTATCGTCGCCCCGACAGGATTCGAAAGCCTCGATGGTATGGGCGCGCGCGCCGAGACGGCGGCGGGGACCGTGTTTCTGGGCAACCGGTTGTTGATGGATACCCAAAAACTGGCGCTTGGGCCGCTGGAAGCGCAGGCGACCCGCTTGCAGGGGGACGGCCGTACCGTGGTGCACATTTCCCAGGCCGGTCGTGTCATCGGCCTCATCGCGATTGCCGATGCGATCAGGCCAACCTCCAAAGCGGCGGTAGCAAAACTGCGCGAACGCGGCATCGAAGTGGTGATGCTGACCGGGGACAACGCGGCCACGGCCAAGCGCATCGCCGCCGATATTGGTATCGACCGCGTGTTGGCCGACGTGTTACCGGCCCAAAAAGCCGAGAAGGTGAAGGAGTTGCAGGCCACGGGCAAAAAAGTCGGGATGGTGGGTGATGGCGTCAATGATGCACCGGCACTGACGCAGGCAAATGTCGGGTTTGCGATTGGTGCGGGCACCGATGTGGCGATGGAAAGTGCCGATGTCGTGCTCATGAAAAGCGACCCGTACGATATCGTGGGCGCAATCGAGCTATCACGCGCGACGGTGCGAAAGATGCACCAGAATCTTTGGTGGGCCGTCGGCTACAACGTGATCGCTTTCCCGCTCGCGGCGGGAGTCTTGTATCCCTTTGTGCTGAGCCCAGAAGTTGCCGCGATGTCAATGTCCGGCAGCACACTGATCGTTGCGATCAATGCGCTGATGCTGAAGCGCACCAAGCTGGCGGGTATCCGGCAGCCCGGCAAGGCAGCGGTGGGGGGGGAAGTGCACGATGCCGCAACCATGGCGGGAACGGTCAGGTCACCAGTGACGCCGGTAAGCTCGCAGCCAGATGAGAAAGCTGCCGCGTGAGTGGCAATCCTGTGTGGACGGCTCATGTTTGCGCAGTCGCCGAGGGTAAGACCCATTGCTTTGCGACCTGGTATCACTGCTTGCAGGTCAGCGCCTGAATGTGCTTCTCCGCGACAGCGAGCTTCTCGGCGGGTACCGTCCTGCTTGGGCTTGGCACCCTGACGCTGAAAGCGGCGGGCCACCGGCGCGAGTGGCCATTTGCTGCGATCCCCCTGCTGTTTGCGATTCAGCAACTGAGTGAGGGTGTCATCTGGCTCACGTTTCAACATGAGGCACCGTTTCACAATGCCGTGATGACCCATGTGTATTCTTTCTTCTCACATGTCCTGTGGCCCGCCTACGTGCCCGTGGCCGTGTTGATGATGGAACCGCAGGGATGGCATCGACAGGCATTGTTCGCATTCGTCGCGGCCGGGGTCGCGGTGGGGGGCTTCCTGCTATACATCCTGATTGCCTTTCCCGTAATTTCCAGGCTGACCGGTCAACACATCGAGTACGTCTCGCCGCATTTCTACGCGGGGGTGGTGATAACGTTGTATCTGCTCTCAACCGCGGTCAGCCCAATGCTGTCAATGTACCGCATGGTAAAGGCCTTTGGATATCTCGCACTGTTGTCCTTTGCAGCCGTGTACTACTTCTATGCCACCTGGTTCATCTCAGTATGGTGCTTCTTCGCGGCGCTGTTGAGTGTAGCAATCTACCTGCACTTTGTACTACAGAGGGCCGAACGCTCGCTGCCCGCTCAAAAGGTTGTCGCATGAAGACGCAACGTGCGCTCCTCCGGGTCTCCAAGTGGAAATGTTTTGGTTGCGGAATTTGGCTGTCTGCCCTCGACTGGTTTGTCGGGTTGGTGACCTACGCGGCTGGCAGGCGGCCAGCGCATGCAATGGTCGCGACCACTCGCACCGATTCGGTTGCGCGACCGTGAGCGCTGACGTGGCGTCGTCAACAGACTTGCCGCGCGCCACGATGGCAGCGCTGATGCTCGCCGCTTTCACGGTATCCGTTGGCTACGGCGTTGTGCTGCCACTATTGCCCTATCTGATTGAGCGGTTGTTGGGAGCCGGTGTCGATGTCGCGCAGGTTTCCCGGCACACGGGGCTATTGACTGCCGTCTACACGCTCTCACCTTTTCTGTTTGCGCCGATGTGGGGTCGCCTCGCGGATCGATTCGGACCGCGAGGCGTGCTGCTGGTCGGGCTTTTTGGTTTCGGGCTAACCATGCTGATCTTCTCGTTCGTTGAAAGTCTTGCCGCCGTTTACGCGGAGCGTTTCCTGAGTGGCATATTTGCGGCTGCGGTGACACCCGTCGCGGCGGCGGCAATCGGCAACTTTAGCTCGACCGAGCAGCGGCGCGTGCGCCGGTTTGCCTTCGTCAGCATGGCCGGTATTACCGGGTTCTTGCTGGGGCCGATGCTCGGCGTTTTCGTGACCCGTTTTGCCGCGGACCTATTTACCGTCACCCTGCCGACCGAATCAATCGCGATACCGCTCGCGGCGACGGCCCTACTCACCCTTGTGGTGGCGACCGTTGCCGTGTTTACTGTGCCGAGTGTCAACGGTAATGATCAATCGCAAAGGAATACGGATCCTGTAGTCAATAAGACACCATGGCTGGTGTCGAAGCTACTCATCCTGACTTTCATTGTCTCGGCCGGGGTCGGGGTCTTCGAGGTTGGACTCGCATTGCGCGGCAAGCAGGAGCTTGGTCTTACGCCGATCCAGATCGCGGTCATGTTCACCGAATGCAGCCTGGTCATGTTCGTGGTGCAGGCAGTGGTATTTGCACCATGGTTCAACCCGGACATGACCCGATGGCTCATCGTGCCCACGTTGGCCGTGCTGGCAGCGGCCTTGTTTCTGGTTCCGCAAGCGTCCGACTTTACCTTGATGCTGGTCGCCATCGCTGCTGTTGCGGCCAGCGCCGGTATCCTCTTGCCGATCCTCACCTACTGGATTTCAGTCAACGCCGGAATGGCGCAAGGTTGGGAACTCGGCAAGCAAACCGCTGCCGCGAGCCTCGGTATCACCGTGGGCTCTGCGGCAGGCGGACTCCTTTTCGACATCGCGGGCTTCCCCGGCGCATCCTTCGTGCTGAGCGCAGCCCTCACGGCGCTGGGTGTACTACTTGGTTTTGGACTGCCGAATTTGCTTGCGCGACCCAACTCAGCCGAGCGGTTGACGGCAACTTGATTGCGCACGCCAATGGCGAACCCATCCTCCACGTTTGGACGCGCAAGGCATTTTGCCGCTCTGTTTTGTCATACGCCGCCGGACGTTTTCCGGCCCAACGATTCAACAATTTTGTTCTGAAGGAGCAACCATGTTCAAGCACATTCTGATTTGTACCGATGGATCACCGCTCGCGATCAAGGCCGCCAAGGGGGGTATTGCGCTCGCAAAAGCACTAAAGGCAAAGGTGACCGCCTACTATGCCATTGAGAATTTATTGCCGATCTATTCGGAAGGTTATGCGTTCGACCCACAGACGATTGACCGTTTCGAAGCCGCGACTCAAACACTTGCGAAGAAACATGTCGACGCGATTGGAAAGCTGGCCAAAGCGGCGGGTGTGCCCGCTGCCTGCGTCGTGACAAAAGCTTTCTCGGCTCATGATGGCATCATCGCGGCGGCAAAGAAACAGAAATGCGACGCAATCGTCATGGCCTCGCATGGACGCAGCGGCCTCTCCAAAATATTCATGGGCAGCGTCACGCAGCAAGTGTTGGCGCATTCGAAGTTGCCGGTGGTGGTGTATCGGTAACTCACATTCGAACTTAACGGCGGCGAAGCCCATTTTCAACGTACGACCAAACAAGGAGTCAGACATGAAGACAAACATGAACCATCTATATCAAGCACCTGTTGCAGCCAATCGGTACGCGGGATCAACAACGCAACGCACCGCATCTGCGGCGAGCAGCCTTCACTACACCTGCTCGATGCATCCGGAGGTTGTGCGTGACGCGCCGGGCAAATGTCCGAAATGCGGCATGACGTTGGTACCAATCTAGTTGATCGGGCGTCGCAACATATACCATCATGACCTATCACTATGTTTGGCTTATCTGGTCGAGCGCATTCCTGCTGCCTTGGCTGTTGCTGTACGCGCTGTTTCCGCAGCACCGGGTTCCCATGTGGCGCGCAAGTTTGGTCATGACACCGTTCGGCTTGACCGAGCCGCTCTTTGTGCCCGAATACTGGAACCCGCCAAGTCTGTTCGAACTGGCGCAAAAAACCGGTTTCGACATCGAGAGTTTTATTTTCAGCTTCGCCATCGGTGGCATTGGGGCGGTTCTCTACAACATCCTCCTGCATAAACGCATGGACCCGCTCGACCTCGAAGAGCGGCATCATTTTCGGCATCGCCGGCATCGATGGGCGCTTTTTGCACCATTCACCTTATTTCCCGTGCTGTATTTTTTGCCCTGGAACCCGATCCATGCGGGTATCGCAGCAATGTTTTTGGGCGCGATTGCTGCCGTTTTTTGTCGGCCCGATTTGAAGTTCAATACACTGGTTGGCGGAGTTTTGTTCCTTGCGCTTTACACGGTTTTTCTGCTGGGACTCAAATGGTCGGCACCTGGCTACATCGAACAAGTGTGGAATTTTGCGACCCTGACCGGCGTGCGAATTTACGGCTTGCCACTGGAGGAGCTGTTGTTTGGATTTACATTTGGACTCATGTGGACGGGGATATACGAGCACTTCACATGGAAACGAAGTGTTGTCATTTAGCCTTGAAACGGCAGTGGCCGCTGCGAAACTCCAGCACTGGTGCGCTTCACAGACCCTAAAGAGCTGAAGAAGCCCGGCAAATGGCGAACTTGCACGTGGGAATTTCTCAAAACCTCCTTTCCGTTCACCCTACCCTCAAGATTGTCGGGACAGGCTACGCAGCATCGACGGGCTAAATGGGGCACGTCATTCATGACGATTGTGGCGTCAATGCCGCCCGGGGTGATGACGTCTTCGTGATAGGTCATTGACTTGTCGTGGCGGTTTTCGACGCGCCAGCAATCTCGTTGTTTGTGCGAGCGCGGACGTCTGTCCGGCCATTTGTTCCAGCAGAGAATTGCCGCGGCCTGATCGGCACACCGTGTGCGCCGTCGTACAGACGGAACGATTCCCGTTTGGCTATAAATAAAGTCACGCCCAAGTAGGACGGTCTTGCCAATGCAGGGCGGGCACCATCAACGGAGAAGTGAATTGCAACTCGGCATGATCGGATTGGGGCGGATGGGTGCCAGCATGGTACGGCGCCTGTTAGTGCACGGTCACGAGTGCGTCGTCCATGACACGCAACCGTCGGCCATCGATTGCCTGCAGAAAGACGGTGCCACCGGTGCCGCGTCGCTGCGGCAACTGGTCTCGCGGCTGCACAAGCCGCGAGCGATCTGGTTGATGGTGCCGGCTGCGGCGGTCGATCAGGCGCTTACCGATCTCGTGCCGTTACTCGATGCCGGCGACATCGTCATCGATGGGGGTAATTCATATTACCGCGACGATATTCGCCGTGGCGTCGAATTGCAGTCCGCCGGCATTCACTACCTCGATGTCGGTACCTCCGGCGGCGTTGCCGGACTTGAGCGCGGCTATTGCCTGATGATTGGGGGCGATCCCGAAACCTTCGAATATTTGCGGCCGATCTTTTCTGCTCTTGCCCCCGGTATCGCCGCAGCACCGCGGACGCCGGGAAGAAGCGGCATCGCCGGCAGCGCCGAACAAGGCTTCCTGCACTGCGGTCCGCACGGCGCCGGCCACTTCGTAAAGATGGTGCACAACGGCATCGAATACGGCGTCATGGCCGCATATGCCGAGGGCTTGAACATTCTGCGCAACGCCAACGCCGGCAAACAAACACGCGAGCAAGATGCCGAGACCGCGCCACTGCGCGAGCCTGAGTTCTATCAGTACGAAATGAACCTGCCCGAGATTGCCGAGGTCTGGCGCCGCGGTAGTGTGGTCGGCTCATGGTTGCTCGACCTGACCGCCTCGGCCTTGCTGAAGGATCCCGCACTTGCGGCCTATGGCGGGCGCATTGCAGATTCGGGCGAAGGCCGCTGGACCATCCAGGCTGCCATCGACGAAGCGGTCCCCACGCATGTTCTCAGCGCTGCGCTGTACGATCGATTCACGTCGCGCGGCAATGGCGAATTTTCCAACCGAATCCTGTCGGCAATGCGGCATGAGTTCGGCGGCCATGTGGAGAAGGCCGATGCGAACAGCAGCATGGCAGGGGCCGCAAGACGCGGCCCGCACTGAGCGCAAGTCACTCGCATCGAAGGAAAATCAATGAACGTCAACACTCGAAAGCTCCACGACCTGGGGCAGCGCCTCTGGCTCGATAACATTACCCGCGAGCTCCTGACGAGCGGCACCCTGGCCCGCTATATCGCCGAACTCTCGGTTACCGGGCTGACCTCGAACCCGACGATCTTCGAACATGCAATCGGCAGCGGTACCTCTTACGACCACGCCATCCGGAAAATGGCCGCGCTGGGCCTGTCGGGCGAAGAGCTGTTCTTCGAACTCGCGCTGCAAGACCTGACGCAGGCCGCCGACCTGTTCCACCCGACCTTTGAAGCGAGCGGCGGCGTGGTCGGCTGGGTGTCGCTCGAAG
>JANMNT010000176.1:0-8152 GCA_031368465.1 Burkholderiales bacterium | reverse complement strand
TTGGCGGGAATGGTGATTATCGACGACGGTAATGACGCCCAGCGTGGTTTGCCCACCGGTGTGCGAGACATTCCACTGGTGCTGGCGGATAAACGCGTCAGCAATGGTGCACTGGTTTACCAGCCGTCGGTGATGGACATGATGACCGGCTGGATGGGCAATGTGCTGACCGTGAACGGCATGGCTGGCCCTGTAACCGCCAATGTCGACGCGGCGGTGATCCGGTTGCGTTTATTGAATGCGTCAAATAGCCGCATTCTCAACCCGGCATTGTCCGGTGGGCGCGTGTTTTGGCTGATCGCCACGGACGGCGGATTGTTAGCGGCACCGGTGCCGGTAACGTCAGTATTGCTGGCACCGGGCGAGCGTATTGAGGTGTTGCTCGATTTGCGCAATGAGGCTGGTCAGCGCGTACGCCTTACCAGTGCGAATTTTGCAGCCATGGGCAACAGCATGATGGGATCGGCACCGCCACACGGTAGTGCATTTGATGTGATTGATTTTGTGGTGGCAAACACCGCGGCGGTCAATCCCGGCGCGATTCCCGCCACCTTTTCGCCCATTGCACGTTTTGATCCGGCTGCCACCACGGTCACCCGTGTGTTCGAGCTCACTGAAATGAACGGTATGATGGCTGGCCAGCATCGAATCAACGGCGTTCTTTATAACCCGGCACGGGTGGACTTTTTGGTGGGGCGCGGCAATCAGGAGCGTTGGCAATTTATCAATCGCGGCATGGAGCCGCACCCGATGCATGTGCACGGCACACAGTTTCAGGTGTTGTCGCGTGACGGCAGCGAGGGACGGCGATTAGCCACCGATTTTGGCTGGAAGGACACGGTCCTGGTGCGACCTTTCGAGAGTGTCGAGATCGCGTTGCGTTTTGTGGTGGCGGCCAACTATGTGTTGCATTGCCACAATCTGGAACACGAAGACGACGGCATGATGTTGAATTTTAATGTTGTATAGCACCACCCACATGAGAAAATCATGTGCATGAATCAAGGTCACCCACGACGCACTTCATCCTTGCGGGCTTTCGCCTTCGTATTTGCCACCGCGCTGATTTTGGCTGGCTGTGCAACCGAAACACCGCTGGCTCCCCAGGATATCCTGCAACATGTGGAAAATGCACCCACCGAAAGTGACCACCGTGGCATCACCGCAATATATGAACAACAAGCAGGCACCGCCAGGCGGCTGTTGGTGAGAGCAAGCAACCATCTCCGGCAAAAGCGGGGTTTCGAAACCCGGTAGCCTGACCATCTTCGAAATACGCGCATTTGGCAAATCGGCCAAAGAATTTTCGGTTGGATAACCTTGGCGTGACGGACGCCGGCATGACGCAATTGGTAGAGGCGATCCGATTTTGTTGACATGGGGGCTGGCATGCGCAGGCGATTATTTTTGGCGGCAATCAGCAATATTCCGCTGCTGGCACTGGCATCAACGGCTGCCGTTGCAGCCGCGCAGAAATCAGCAAAAAAAACTGCCGCCACGGCCACCAGGACAGTTGGTATTGCCCTGGGCGGCGGCTCCATTCATGGCATCGCCCATTTGGGTGTATTAAAGGCGCTGGCGGAAAAGGGCGTGGAATTTCGTTTCATCGCCGGCACCAGCGCGGGGGCGATTATCGGCGCTTTTGCTGCCGCAAAAATGCCGCTTGCTGAAATGGAACAGATCATCCGCCGCATCGAGTGGCCGGGAGTGACCAGCTTGTCCTGGTCGGGAAAGGGGCTGATGCAGCACACCAAATTGCGTGCGCAAATCGACGCGGCGCTGGGGGCGCGCATGATCGAGCAATTGCCGATTGCCTTCGCCGCCATCGCCACCGACATTACCACCGGGGAACGTGTGATGCTGCGGCATGGCTCAATCAGTGCGGCCATCAGCGCCTCATGCAGCCTACCGGTGAAGTTTGAACCGGTGAAAATCGATGGACGCGAGCTGGTCGATGGCGGCTTGACCGAGCCGGTGCCGGTGATTGCAGTACGGGAAATGGGTGCCGATATCGTCATCGGTGTGGATGTCGCCTTTCGCCCGAACGAAGAGGTGGTAAGCGGACTCACCGGCATGGCCTACCAGAGCATGAACATCATGGGCAATGCTTTGATCAACGAACAAATCCGCCACGCCGATATTGCCATCCGCATGAATCTGCATCCCTTGATTGGCAAGGAGAAATCCAATGAGCGTTTGGTTGCCGCAGGTTATGCGGCGGGTCTGAAAGCGTGGCCAAAATTAGCTGCGATGCTGTGATGTTTTTTATCAAACGCGCCATCAGCTGCGGTGTTCCGGACATTTTGTCGTGAAACACGTCGCCATTACTGGTGTTTTGCCAAATTTCAAGCGGTGCGATTCAGCCGCAGCGCGTTAAACACCACTGACGCCGAACTCAGGCTCATCGCCAGCGCGGCGATCATTGGCGATAACAACCAGCCGGTGACCGGGTACAACACCCCTGCTGCCAACGGCACCCCCAACGCATTGTAGATAAACGCAAACAGCAGGTTCTGGCGCATGTTGCGGATGGTCGCGACCGACAAGTGGCGTGCGCGTGCGATGCCGCGCAAATCGCCTTTGACCAGCGTAACGGCAGCACTGTTCATCGCCACATCGGTGCCGGTGCCCATGGCGATGCCGATGTCCGCCCTGGCCAATGCCGGCGCATCGTTGATGCCGTCGCCCGCCATTGCCACCACCGCGCCGTCACGTTGTAGTTTTTCCACCAGATCGAGTTTGTCTTTTGGTTTGACCTCACCGTGAACTTCATCGATGCCGAGCGTGGCGGCGACGGCCTGCGCGGTGAGAATGCCGTCGCCGGTGGCCATGATCACGCAAATGCCTGCGTCCTTGAGTTGTTGCAATGCTTCCGCGGTGCTTGACTTCACCGGGTCGGACACGACCAGCAGCCCGGCCGGCACCCCATCCACGCCAAGAAACATGACGCTTGCGCCTTTGTTTCGAAATTCGTCCGCAGCGGTCAATAACGCCGCCAGATCAATATGCAAATCCGTCATCAGTGCCGCATTGCCCAGCGCCAGCTTTTTGCCGTCGATCATGCCGCGCACACCGATGCCGCTGGAGGATTCAAACCCAGTGGCTTTTGCCAGCGGCAGTTGTTGCGCGAGTGCTGCTGCGACAATGGCTTGCGCCAGCGGATGTTCGCTGCCCTGATCGAGGCTGGCGGCAAAGCGCAACACTTCGGCATCTCGAAAGCCGGGCGCAGCGATCACTTTTTCAAAGGCCGGTTTACCTTCCGTGAGGGTGCCGGTTTTATCGACAATGAGAGTGTCGATGCGGCGAAAATTTTCAATGGCGGCCGCGTCACGGAACAGGATGCCGTTGGTGGCGGCCTTGCCGGTGGCGACCATGATGGACATCGGCGTGGCCAGACCCAGCGCACAGGGGCAGGCGATGATCAACACGGCGACAGCGTTGATCAGACCGAACACCCAGCTCGGTTGCGGCCCGAAGAATCCCCAAATAAAGAATGTCGCGACGGCGATGCCAACCACCGCCAGCACAAAATAGCCCGCCACCGTATCGGCGAGGCGCTGCAGGGGGGCTTTCGAGCGTTGCGCTTGCGCCACCATTTGCACGATCTGTGCAAGCATCGTTTCGGCACCGACTTTTTCTGCGCGCATGATCAGGCTGCCGGAGGTGTTCATGGTTGCACCAATCAATTTCTCGCCGGGTTTTTTCATCACCGGGATGGGCTCACCCGTGAGCATCGATTCATCCACCGCGCTGAGGCCTTCGGTGACCTCGCCGTCAACCGGTACCTTCTCGCCGGGCCGAACCCGCAACAAATCACCCAAATGCACGTGGGCGAGCGGGATATCTTCCTCGCTGCCGTCGGGCGTGATGCGCCGCGCCGTTTTGGGTGCAAGACCGAGCAGGGACTTGATGGCAGCCGAGGTTTGTGAGCGCGCCTTCAATTCCAGAATTTGTCCGAGCAACGTGAGCGAGATAATCGCGGCGGCTGCCTCGAAATAAACCTGCACGCGGCCCATCGCCACAAACGTGTCCGGGAACACGTTTGGCGCGACGGTGGCAACCATGCTGTACAGATACGCCGCCGCCGTGCCAAGGCCGATCAGCGTCCACATATTGGGGTTGCGCGTTGCCACCGATTGCACACCACGCACAAAAAATGGCCAGCCTGACCACAACACCACCGGGGTGGTCAAACCCAGCTCAACCCAGCTTTGTTGCATGCCGTGAAACCAGTTTAGTTTGTGCCCGAACATGGCGAGTAGCACCGAAACGATGGTCAACGGCAGCGTCCACCAAAAGCGGCGGCTGAAGTCCGCCAGTTCCGGATTCTCGTCTGCGTCGAGCGTCGGCATAACCAGCTCGAGTGTCATACCGCACTTGGGACAGGTGCCCGCACTGTCGCGACGAATTTCCGGGTGCATCGGGCAGGTGTAGATGACGCGTTGCAACGGGGCGTCATCGATGGCGGCCGGCGCCGGATCCCGGCCGGGCGTTTGCTGCTGATGATGGGAATGGTCGTGTTGATGAGTTGGCGCAGGCATGGGTTTCTCCGGAATATTCGTCTTATTGCTGTGCCGGGTCATCGTGTTTTTTGTCGTGGCCGTGGCGGCCATGCATAAAGACCTGAATGAGCGGGCACGTCAGCATCAGTAAATACGGCGCGATCCCCCAGCGCATGTTGCCAATGTTCCCGCAGAACATAAAAGCCGGCGATTAACCCGACCATGATGGCCGCGCCGATCAAGCCAGCGTAGCTGCGTGAATCTGGTTGCCCGGGTTGACTGACCGAATGATGGTTATGGTTTTCCATGTATTTTCCTTCGCGAGTTTAGAGTGCCGCAAATCCGATTGCATCAACCCTCCATCCCCCGCTGGAGCCGCCACTGCTTCACCAATGCATAAATTGCCGGGATCACTGCCAATGTCAGTATCGTGGAAGAAATCATCCCACCGACCATCGGTGCGGCGATGCGGCGCATCACTTCGGAGCCGGTACCACTGCCCCACATGATTGGTAACAAGCCGGCCATGATGGCGACCACTGTCATCATTTTTGGCCGCACCCGTTCGACCGCGCCTTCCATCACTGCCGCGTACAGATTATTGGCGTTTGGCGTGGTGCCTTCGGTACGGCAGCGTACCTTGATGTTTTCCCAGGCGTGGTCGAGATAAATCAACATCACCACGCCGGTGGAGGCGGCGACCCCGGCGAGTGCAATAAAGCCGACCGCCACCGCCACCGACATGTGATAGCCCAAAATCCACATTAACCACACACCGCCGACCAACGCAAAGGGTACCGACAGCATCACAATCAGGGCCTCGGTCAAGCGCCGAAAATTCAGATACAACAGCAGGAAAATCAGCAACAGCGTGAATGGCACGACGATTTTCATTTTTGCAATGGCACGCTCCATGTACTCGAATTGGCCGCTCCAGGTGGCGTAATAACCCGGCGGGAACTTGACTTGCTCATTGACCGCCCTGCGCGCGTCCGCCACATAGCTGCCGATATCGCGGTCGCGGATATCGACATAGATATAAGCTGACAGAAGCGCGTTCTCGGTGCGAATGCCGGGCGCGCCCTTGGCAACTTCGATTTTGGCCAACTGGCCGAGCGGGATCATGGCGCCGCCCATGGTCATCACCAACACTTCGCGCGCAATTTGCGTCGGGTCGCTGCGTAGTTCGCGCGGATAACGTACGGTGACACCGAAGCGCTCGCGTCCCTCGACGGTGGTGGTGACCATTTCGCCGCCGAGGGCGGTGCTGATGGTGTCCTGAAGCTCGCCCACCGACAGGCCGTAACGTGCCAGCTGGATGCGGTCTGGTTCGATGTTGAGATAAAAGCCGCCGGTGATGCGCTCGGCGAAGGCGGAGGTGGTGCCCGGTACCTGTTTCACCACTGTTTCAATTTGTTTGGCGAGTATTTCCATCTCAATGAGATTTTTGCCGAATACCTTGATGCCGATCGGCGTGCGAATGCCGGTCGAGAGCATGTCGATGCGCGCCTTGATCGGCATGGTCCAGGCGTTGGACACGCCGGGAAACTGCAGCGCCTTATCCATTTCAGCGATCAGTTTGTCCATGGTCATGCCCGGCCGCCATTCAGCTTCGGGCTTCAGATTGATGACGGTCTCAAACATCTCGGTTGGTGCCGGGTCAGTCGCCGTATTGGCGCGGCCGGCCTTGCCCCAGACCGATACAACTTCCGGGAAACTCTTGATGATTTTGTTTTGGGTTTGCATCAATTCGGCAGCCTTGGTTATCGACATGCCGGGCAGGCTGGAGGGCATGAACAGCAGGGTGCCTTCATTGAGGGTGGGCATGAATTCGCCGCCGAGTTTGGATGCCGGATACACGGAGACAGCCAACGCGATCATTGCCGCCACGATGGTGAGTTTTTTCCAGCGCATCACGGCTTCGATGATCGGCCGGTAGATCCAGATCAGCAGGCGGTTCACCGGATTTTTTGCTTCCGCCATGACCTTGCCGCGGATAAACAAAATCATCAACACCGGCACCAGCGTCAGTGACAGCAGCGCCGCACTCGCCATGGCAAAGGTCTTGGTATAGGCCAGCGGCGAAAACAGCCGCCCCTCCTGTGATTCGAGTGTGAACACCGGCAGAAATGAGACGGTGATGATGAGCAGCGAAAAGAACAGGGGCGGACCGACTTCGCGGCAGGCAGCGAGAATGGCCGCCACCCGCTCCTGGTTTGAGTGGTCCTGCCTGAGTCGTTCCAGATGTTTGTGCGCGTTTTCGATCATGACAATCGCCGCGTCGATCATGGCGCCGATGGCAATGGCGATGCCGCCCAGGCTCATCAGGTTCGAGCTCATGCCGAGCAGACGCATGGCGATGAAGGCCATCAGGATCGCCACCGGCAGCATCAAAATCGCCACCAGCGCACTGCGGGCATGCAGCAAAAACACGAAGCAGACCAAGGCCACAATAATGCTTTCCTCGAGCAAGGTGCGCTTCAACGTATCGATGGCCCGGTCGATCAGCGCCGAGCGGTCATACACGGATTCGATACTGACACCTTCGGGCAAGCCGGCACTGATTTCACTGATCTTCGCCTTGACGTTGTGAATGACTTCCAACGCGTTTTGGCCGTAGCGTGACATAACAATGCCGGACACCACTTCGCCTTCGCCGTTGAGCTCGGTCACCCCGCGCCGCTCGTCGGGTGCCAACTCAACTCTGGCGATGTCCCGCACCAGCACCGGCGTGCCTTTTTCACTTTTTACCACCAGGTCCTCAATGTCTGCGCGCCCGCGCAAGTAGCCTTTGCCGCGCACCATGTATTCGGTTTCGGCCATCTCGATCACCCGCCCACCGACATCGCGGTTGGATTCGCGAATCACCTGCGAAACCTTCATCAGGGGGATGCCATAGGCGCGCAGTTTGACCGGATCAACCGTCACTTGATAAGTCTGCACAAAGCCACCGATGGAAGCCACTTCGGCAACACCGTGCGCCTTGGTCAATTGATATCGCAAATACCAGTCTTGCAGGGTGCGCAGCTCGGCCAGGGTTTTATTTTTGGCCAGCACCACGTATTGATAGACCCAGCCGACCCCGGTGGCGTCCGGTCCGATTTGTGGTGTCACGCCACGCGGCATGCGGCCGGCGGCGAAGTTCAGATACTCCAGCACCCGCGAACGCGCCCAATAAATGTCGGTGCCGTCCTCAAAAATAATATAGACAAATGAGGCGCCGAAAAACGAGAAGCCACGCACCACACGCGATTTGGGCACCGACAACATGGCGCTGGTGAGCGGATAGGTGACCTGATCCTCGACCACTTGGGGTGCCTGGCCGGGGTATTCGGTATAAACAATCACCTGCACATCTGATAAATCGGGCAGCGCATCGATCGGTGTTTTTACCACGGCAATCACGCCGTCGATGGTGACAAACAGGGTGGCGAGCAGCACCAGAAAAATATTGCGGCCCGACCAGTCGATGATGTTGTTGAGCATGGTCGATCCTTGTCAATGACCAGCATGTGACGAGGGTGGCGAGGGTGGCGAGGGTTGCGTGGGCTTGCCGGGGGCGGCGGGCTTGATGTCGGTGACAACTCTTTCACCGCTGCTGGTGCCGGCGTTTGGCGGCACCAGTTCGCCTTTCTTGGCGCTGGCATCGC
>JANMNT010000101.1:0-24064 GCA_031368465.1 Burkholderiales bacterium | reverse complement strand
GGCAACGTCCAGACCGGCTTCCAACATCGACACCGCCACATACTTCGCCACCGAGCCAAAACCGGGCGAGCAATCGGTAATGGGCAGATCGTTGTCAACCGTTTTTGGTACGTGCACCGCAATCAACGGGTAACCCATGGCCGCCGACAGCTGCGAGATCTTCAGGCAGGTATCTGCCGAATCACCACCACCGTTATAAAAAAAATAACCGATGTCGTGAGCCTTGAATACCGCAATCAAGCGTTCATATTCGCGCCGATTTTGTTCGAGTGATTTGAGCTTATAGCGACAAGAACCAAATGCACCCGCCGGGGTATGGCCGAGGGCTTTGATGTTCGCGACCGGTTCTTTGCTGGTATCGATCAAGTCCTCGGTCAACGCGCCAATAATGCCGTTGCGGCCCGCATACACCTTGCCAATTTTTGTCGGATATTTGCGCGCGGTTTCAATCACCGCCTGGGCCGAGACGTTGATGACCGAGGTCACACCGCCGGACTGGGCATAAAACGCGTTGCGGGGTGCGGGCGCTTGCCTGGGATTATTGCCGCTCATGGCCTATGACAGCGCGGCAAAAATCTGCTCGCGAATCGCATCCATTTTGCCGACGCCATTCACCATTACGTATTTTGGTGCGCCCGGCGCGCCACTCATCGCCCAATTGCCGTAATAGTCAATCAGCGGCTTGGTTTGATCGTGATAAACCTCGAGGCGTTTCTTGACTGTTTCTTCCCGGTCGTCGTCACGCTGAATCAGGTCTTCGCCGGTGAGATCATCTTTTCCGGCGACTTTGGGCGGATTAAAATTGATGTGATAACTGCGCCCCGACGCCATATGCACGCGCCGGCCCGACATGCGCTCGATGATTTCCGCGTCATCGACGGCAATTTCAACAACAAAATCCAAGTCCACACCGGCCGCTTTCATCGCGTCCGCCTGCGGGATGGTACGTGGGAAGCCATCGAACATAAAGCCTTTGGCGCAATCCGGCTGTTTAATGCGCTCCTTCACCAAGCCGATGATAATTTCGTCCGACACCAACGCACCAGAATCCATCACCTTCTTTGCGGCAAGTCCCATCGGGGTACCTGCTTTAACCGCCGCACGCAGCATGTCACCGGTGGAAATTTGCGGGATGCCAAATTTTTCCTTGATGAAACCCGCCTGGGTGCCTTTGCCGGCGCCGGGCCCGCCCAAAAGAATCAATCGCATCGCTCGCCTTTGTGAGGAGTTTTTATAATCATCTGATTTTACCCGAATGACTTCGCCACTTGTTCGCGTACCCGCAGCAGGTCTTCGGCGGTGTCCACTCCGGCACTGACCGTCCCATGCCATGGCAACACTGCAATCTGGAATCCGTGGTGCAGCGCGCGCAATTGTTCGAGGGCTTCCCATTGCTCGGTTGGTGCTGGTGCCAGATTGGCAAATTGTTTCAAAAACATTGCGCGATAAGCATATATGCCGACATGGCGCTGGGCCGGAAATCCGCTTGGCAGCAGGGTCTGATCAAGCGCAAACGCGTCGCGGGCGAATGGAATGGGTGCGCGACTGAAATAACGTGCCAGCTGATTGGCGTCGGCGACCACCTTGACCACATTCGGATTGAAGAATTCAGCCGCGGCAGCAATCGGGTGCGACGCCGTGGCGATGTGCGCCATCGGCATCCTTGCCAGCATTGCAGCAACACCATGGATCAAAGCAGGGTCAATCAATGGTTCGTCACCTTGCACATTGACAACAATTGTGTCGTCATCCAAGGCTAGGGTGTTCACAACTTCAGCGAGTCGGTCGGTACCGGTCGCGTGGTCAGTTCGGGTCATCAACGCTTCAATGCCATGCGCGGCGCAAACCGCCATGACATCGGTGTGGTCGGCTGCCACATACACCCGGCTTGCCCCCGATGCGCGCGCCCGTTCGGCAACATGCACAACCATCGGTTTGCCGGAAATGTCAGCGAGCGGCTTGTTCGGCAGTCGCGTCGAATGCAGCCTGGCCGGAATAACGCAAATAAAAGAGGACACGATTCTTTCCGGTGTTTATTTGCGTTCCTCGTCAACACCGAGCGCGCGCGCCTCGTCGACAAGCATGATGGGAATACCATCCCGTATCGGGTACGCAAGCCTTGCCGACCAAGAAATCAACTCGAGCTTGTCCGACGACATGGTCAGCGGCCCCTTGGTCAATGGGCACACCAGAATTTCAAGCAACTTTGGATCGAGAGACATGGTCAATTTTTTTCTGGATAAATTGGTAAAACGCATCCGGCAGCAACGCGTCGATTTGCATCGCCCACATACGATCATCGGCGCAATCGTCACATTTTACCGCGTCCTTCTCTGTCATCAGAACGATGTCCGCGCCGATACCTGCAAAGTCAGTTTTGGTAAATGCATGGTGGTCGTCAAACACGTGTTTCGACGACAGCGTCAAACCAAGTTGTTCAAGGTGCAAAAAAAACCGCTCAGGGTTGCCGATGCCGGCCACTGCCGCGATACGTTTTTGTCGCGACATTGCAAGCATCGCACCTCGATCATACTTTCCGGCACCCAGCAACTTCACAAACACTTCATTGCAGTAGGTCATCTCAAAAATTGGCGTGCCGATCGTATCAAGCAAGCAAGCCAAATCAGACGGCACAAGCGATTTGCCCAATCGCGATGCATTGATGCCGGTTTGATTCAGCACAATACAATCAACCATTCGCAACCGCGAAACCGGCTCGCGCAGCGGGCCGGCCGGCACCATCAGTCCATTGCCAAATCCACGCAGCCCGTCAACAACGGTAATCTCGATATCACGCGCCAACGCATAATGCTGCAAACCATCGTCACTGACAACAACACGGATATCTGCGTGATCGGATAACAGTGTTGCAACCGTGGCCGCACGCCGCGAACCGGCGTAGACCGGCACACCGCTGCGGTTCGCAAGCAACCTGGCTTCGTCGCCGGCAGCCGGCTCACGATCTTTGGCGGCGTCCTGCGGCATCATCGGCTGCACGGCAGTCGGGCTGTCTTGATGCTGTCCGGGCGCATAACCACGAGTAACAATCCCCGGGTACTGTTCGGTGCGATGCAAATAGTTGGCGAGCGCCAGCACAACCGGTGTTTTGCCGGTTCCACCCACCGTTAAATTGCCGACCACCAATACCGGCACCGGCGGCTGGTATAAATCAAGAATTCCCGTTTTGAACAGCGCACGACGGATACCGACAATGGCGGCAAAAATCCAGGAAACAGGCCGCAACAAAATCTGCCAGCCGGACCGACGCTGCCACTCATGGACAAAAAATTGTTCAAGACGCGACCGCATGTTGGAGGTGCATCGACCGCAGGGGACGGCGCGTTACTTGCCGGCCTTGGCTTGCGTCGTGAACGATATCTTGGTGTAGCCGACCAATCTTGCCGCTTCCATGACATTCACCACGGCTTGATGTGTTGCCCCCGCATCCGCGCCGATGGCGATCACCGGGTCTTTCATTTGGCCGGCATTTGCCGCCTCTTTTAGCGCATTGGCAAACGCGGCAACGCCGTTAAAATTGACGGCGGTATTGTTGATGGCGTATTTGCCACCTGCATCAACGGCAATATTCAGCACTTGCGGACGATCCGGCGCCTTTTCGGCCGAGGCCTCGGGCAAATTTATTTGCAACTCGGCGTACTTCGAATACGTGGTGGTGACCATCACAAAAATCAAAATCACCAACAACAAATCGATCAACGGGATAAAGTTGATTTCGGGCTCTTCCCTCGAACGGCCACGCCGAAAATTCACTTGCGATCCCCGTGCAAGGTTTCAACCAGTTTGATTCCCTGCTGCTCCATATCGATCACCATCACATCGACCTTACCGCGAAAATGGCGGTAAAAAATCAGCGCAGGCACCGCAACGGCAATGCCTGCAGCGGTATTGTAGAGTGCAACCGAAATTCCCTGCGCGAGCTGCGCCGGATTTTGACCCTGCGGACCTGACGCGCCAAAAATATCGATCATGCCGATAACTGTGCCAAACAGGCCGAGCAGCGGTGCAACCGTCGCGATGGTTCCCAGTCCAACCAAAAAACGTTCCATATCGACCATCACGGCGCGCCCGGTCTCCTCCATCGATTCTTTCATCACGTCACGCGACGACTTTACATTTGCCAGCCCGGCGGCAAATACCCTGCCGAGAAATGAATTTGCATTCAGCTTTGCCAGCAATTCAACCGTCGCACCCTGCAGCCGGTAGGCGTCAACCGTATCCGAAAACAGGTTCGGCGGTAACACAGACTTCCGGCGCAAGGTCCAGAAGCGCTCGCCGATGATGGCAAAACAAATCACCGAACACAAAATGATGAACCAAATAGTCCAGCCTGCTGCTTGAATGATCGATAACAATATGGTCTCCAAAGGGCGCTACAGAATTGGCATAAGTTTAACGTATCCGCTTTGTTGTCGGCGCTGTTGCTACTGCAGACAGTTTCTGCGGTTGATATTCCAATGTTTTTGTTAGCGCAAGTTCGATTCGTCGAGGTGGTATCTGTTGAAACGCAACGCCGGTGGCGCGATTCCACGATTCGCCAATATTGGCGGGCGATTCGCGTCATTTTCGGCCGGCAACGCCCGTGTTTGGTGGGTTTGACAGTTCCCGGCTCATTTCATCCACAACTCCTGTGGATAACTCTGTGCATAGGCGCTGCGCAGCACCGCTAAGTCACGAAAATGTAACGCTTTTTTCCGATACGCTCAATTTTTAGCCTGTTAAAAAATGTAGTCTTTTCAATGGCTTGCAATTTAACATCTGCCATTGTCTCAAGATGCGCGGGGAACGGTTGCGGTGATAGCATGCGGTGGATGAATAAACCATTTCGCCATCCAAAACACCACCAAGCCCAAGGCAATGAGCACGTCTGACCTAAGGGCTGATGGGACAAACACTGCGAATTCCGCCATCAGCGTCTCCGAGCTGAACCGCCGCGTCAAGGGAATGCTGGAAGCCAATTTTGAATTGCGATGGGTTCGCGGCGAGCTTTCAAACGTGACGCGGGCGGCCAGCGGGCACTGGTATTTTTCACTCAAGGACGATGCGGCGCAGGTGCGTTGCGTCATGTTTCGACAACGCGCGCAATCGGTCTCGTTCACCCCGGAAAACGGCCAAGCAGTCGAGGTGCGCGCGCTGCCATCGCTCTATGAGGCGCGAGGCGAATTCCAACTGGGCGTGGAAACAATGCGTCGCGCCGGCGTCGGCGCACTGTTCGAAGCATTTGATCGGCTCAAACAAAAACTTGCGGCCGAAGGCCTGTTTGATGATGGCCGCAAACGCGCCCTGCCGGGATTTGCGCGTGCGCTGGGGATTGTCACGTCTGCCACCGGTGCCGCACTGCACGATGTGTTAACAACCCTGCAGCGGCGTGCGCCGATGATCAGGGTCATCATTTATCCGACCACGGTGCAAGGCGCCGATGCTCCGCGCGAAATCGCCAATGCCATCAACACGGTAGCCATACGCAACGAAGTCGATGCGTTGTTGATCTGTCGCGGCGGTGGTGCGGTCGAGGACTTGTGGGCGTTCAACGACGAAGCGGTTGCCAGGGCAATAATCAAATTGCAAACCCAAACCGAGATTGTGGTGGTCTCCGGCGTCGGGCATGAGACCGACTTTACAATTTGCGATTTTGTCGCCGACATGCGCGCGCCGACGCCAACCGCCGGTGCGGAACTGCTTTCGCCGGATACACCACAATTGCGATTGGCTGTTCAGCAGCAACGGGCGGTGATGGCGCGTTGCGCACAGCGGCTGGTCCGGCAGCACCAACAACGTGTCGACTTTGCAGCGCGGGGATTGGTATCTCCTCACGAGCGCATCAAACGCGAGCGTGAAAATCGTCTGGCCATCGTGCGGCGGCTGGATCGTGCGCTCAACATGCAACAGCGGCAGCGACAAATTGCCCTGCAAGGCGCCGCACATCGCCTGCGAAATATGATGCCGGATCTCGCAACGCGCCACAACCTGGTTGCCAATGAGCGACTGTCGCTGGGCCGCGCGATCAAATCCGCAGTCGAGCAACAACACAATGCGCTGGGACGGAACAGGCAAGCACTAAATTTGCTGAATCCAGAACAGGTTCTGACCCGCGGCTATGCAATTATCGAAGTCTCTGGAAAAGGCGTTGTCAGCGGTATGACGCGCGTACAAGCTGATGATCGCATCGCGGTTCGCATGCACGACGGGGAAATTGCCGCCGTCGTCGTCAAGACAACACCGGCATGACGATTTATCGAAAGATGGCAGGCGCCCGCTTGCGCTAATTCGACATGAGGCGTAATCTCGATCGTCCATACCCGAACAATTCTGGAGGACATCATGGCGAAAAAAACCAAGACTGCAGCAAAGGCGGCTGCGAAACCGGCGAGCAAGGCTGGCGGTTCCGTATACAAAGTAATTGAACTCGTCGGCACCAGCACCGTTTCATGGGCGGATGCCGCCAAAAACGGCATCAAATCCGCATCAAAAACCGTGCGTGATATCCGGGTCGCCGAAGTTTCCAAGCTTGACGTGAAGGTCGACAAAAATGGCGGCATGACGTTTCGCGCCAAAATGAAACTGTCGTTCAAGTACCACAACGACTAACCGGCATCTGGTGCCGTTTGCCATTGCGATAGATGGTGCGCAATCTGTTCGACCGCATTTTGATCGAGACAATCGATTGGTCGTGCATCCGGTGTCGATCGCAACCATGTCAGTTGCCGCTTGGCGAGCTGGCGGGTGGCGGCGACACCCGCTTTGCAGAGTTCGTCCCGGCTGATGTCACCTTCCAGATATTGCCAGACCTGACGATAGCCGACGCAGCGCATCGACGGCATATCCACGTGTAACGCATAACGTTGGCGCAGTCCCGCAACTTCATCGATCAAACCGGCGGCAAGCATTGCCTCAAAACGGTTTTCGATTCGGGCGTGCAGCACGGCACGGTTCGACGGCACCAGCGCAAACATGGCTCTCTCAAATGGGAACACGTGATCAGCTGCGGCTTCTGCCGCCAAGCGCGTTTGCAACGCCGACAACGCAACTCCCGTGATTTGATGAACTTCGAGCGCGCGCTGAATACGCTGGCTGTCGTTCGGCGACAATCGAGACGCAGTGGCCGGATCAACCGCCGCCAATTGGGCGTGGAGGGCCGGCCAACCTAGTGTTGTCGCACTTGCCTCGATGGCGGCACGGATTGCCGGGTCTGCCGGTGGCAGGGTGCTGAGGCCTTCAATCAACGCTTTTACATACATCATGCTGCCGCCAACCAACAGCGGAATGCGGCCGAGGGCATGAATATCGTGAATTGCCGCGAGTGCATCACGTCTGAAATCTGCCGCCGAATACGCCTGATCAGGGTCGATCAGATTAATCAGCCGATGCGGGTGGGCCGCCAGCATGCCGGCATCAGGCTTGGCCGTGCCGACATTCATTTCCCGGTAGACCAGCGCCGAATCAACGCTGACGATTTCAAATGGAAACCGCTCGCGCAGCGCGCACGCGGTGGCGGTCTTTCCCGATGCCGTGGGGCCGAGCAAAAACGCGACCTTTTTCACGGGGGTCGCCATCAATTTGGCTTATCGTCCACGCATGAACAAGCGGTCGAGGTCAGACATCGCAAACTGGTACCAGGTCGGTCGTCCGTGGTTGCACTGTCCGCTGCGCTCGGTTTGCTCCATCTGCCGCAACAGCGCATTCATCTCCGGAATTGTCAGGGTGCGATTTGCCCGCACCGCCGCATGACACGCCATGGTAGACAGGATTTCGTCGCGACGCTCCTCAATGGCACGCGATGTGCCGTGCAGCGCAAGATCGTCAAGCAGCTCGCGCAAAAGATCATGCGGCTCGCGTCTTTCCAGTAGCCCGGGCACCGAGCGAATGGCGATTTCGTTCGGGCTTAAGTCACCAAATGTAAAGCCGAATTCAGCCAGCAGCTGTTTGTTGTCGTCAAGAATTTCGCGCTCGCGAGGTGCTATTGCAAAGGCAATCGGCGTCAACAAAGGCTGCGTCGCGGTTTCATTTGTCGCATTTTCGCGTTTGAATTTTTCGTAAAGAATGCGCTCATGGGCAGCGTGCATATCGACCAGCACCAACCCCGCGGCATTTTGCGCCAACACGTAAATTCCATGAAGCTGTGCCAGCGCATAACCAAGCGGCGGAATACCGGAATGGTCGTCAGCCGGTGATTGCGAATCGCTCTGGCCCCGAAAGCCAGTATCGCCAGCCATGGAATCGGTCACGTCAGCGGGTGCTGCCGGCCAAACGATACTTGCCGCCGGCGCACCACGCAGAATTTCATAAAATTCAGTTGGTTGGTTAGCCGTCAATCCCAACGCGATTGTCGGGCCGGGAAATCGGCCTTGTATCGCACGCGGCCAGTCGGTGCGTGATGCCGTGTGGGCCGCTGGCAATGACGTAAAACGGTTGGGATCCGCAAGTGCGGGGGACGCGGCCGCCGCCGAGACCGACAGCGCCTTGTTGAGCGAATGAAAAACAAACTGGTGAACCGCACGTGCGTCGCGAAACCTTACTTCAGCCTTGGCAGGGTGAACATTGACGTCAACCAGTTCCGGATTAATCGATAAAAACAACGCAAATGCCGGCTGACGGCCATGTTGCATGACGTCTGCATAGGCTTGGCGAATGGCGTGTTGCAATAGCTTGTCCCTTACAAACCGCCCATTGACAAAAATATACTGCTGGTCTCGCCCGGCGCGAGAATATCGCGGCAGCGCGATATGCCCGCGCAGCGCAAATGTTGTTTGGGTGTCGTCGATAGCCAACGACGAACCGGCAAATTCATCGCCTAGAAGTGCCATCACCCTCGCCGCAGCCGGTTGCGGGGCATGGGACCAAACACGCCTTCCGTTGTGGGCAAGCGAGATTGCGACGTTTGGAAATGCCATCGCAATTCTTACCGCCGCGTCGTCGGCGTGGCCGAACTCGGTGCCTTCGGTTTTCAAGAATTTGCGGCGGGCCGGTGTATTAAAAAACAAATCCTCGGCATCAATGACCGTGCCGCGCGCAAGCGCCGCGGGCTCAATGTCGCCTGACACACCGCCTAAAATTTGCAATCGGAATGCATGTGGCGCCATCTCAATTCCATTGGAAAATCGCGAGGTCACCGTGAGTCTGGAAATTGCGCCCAGACTCGCCAGAGCTTCACCGCGAAAGCCCATTGTTTCAACCCGTTCCAAGTCGTCAAGATCGCGAATTTTCGACGTTGCATGCCGCTGCATGGCAAGCGGCATCTCCGCCTTTGGGATCCCGCCGCCATTGTCTGCAACGCGGATTCGTTTGATTCCGCCTTCAAGAAGATCAATCTGAATTTCGGTGGCACCCGCGTCCAGACTATTTTCAATCAACTCCCTAAGGGCCGAGGCAGGTCGCTCGACCACTTCACCCGCGGCGATTTGATTGATCAATAGTTCGGGCAGTACTTGGATGGGGGCGTGCATGCGGATCATTTTAGCGGCTGTTGCCGCAATCACCGGTTTGATGTGCTGCGCAACAAATTTAACGGGGCAACAGACTTTCCCGACTGGCGCAAGTTACAAAAATTGGCGTCTTTGGCACCGCGCTGAAAAGGTCAGTTTTGACCGGTATTTGCGTCAAATTCAGGGCGAATTGCCTTTGCATCCCCCGATTACGGCATAAAACGGCATTTTCAGCCGAAAACCGCCCAATAAACTTGACGATTGTGGCGATGGCCTCTAACCTCGTCAACAAGGATTACGTTTTGTTAACAACGACATACACCTTAATTTGGAAGTGCTCTTATACGAGCCGGGCAAAGGGGTGTTTCCAAGCAGGTGTTTTACGCTGCACGCTTGCGCAGTAAGTTGGCATGCAGGTAAACGTGTCGCCGCCAAAACAATGTACCGCCACCAAGGGTTTTGTTGTGAGCCAGAACGAAAAAAATAAGCAACTCGGAAACAATATCGCGGGATACGGGGCCTTGGGCGTGCCCGGGCTATCGCTCTCGTCGCCGGTGACTGCGCAGGACCGCGCATTTGTCGCGCAACATATTTATTCCGAGCAGGTGAGGTTGCTCTATCGATTCTCATTGGTCGGCTACCTCGCCGAATTCATGGTGACGTTCCTGCTCGGCGCAATTTTATGGAACGAGTTGGGCGAACGGCCGATTCTGTTCGCGTGGTTCAGCGCGGCGATCGCGATCATGATGGCGCGATACGGGCTCTACAAACTATTCATCCGCGCCAATCCACCGCCGGAACGGTTGGCGCTTTGGGAGTCCCGGTTTGTTTTCGGCACATTGTTGATGGCGATGCTGTGGGGCATTATGGGCTCCGCCCTCTTGCCCAAAGCTGGTGTCACGCAACTTCCGGTAATGATGCTGGTGGCGCTGCTGACCACCGGTGCCGTCGCCTATCTTGCACCGCACCGCACCCTGTTCACGCTATCTGCGCTGGTTTCCTTATTGCCGATGGGTGTGATTACTTTTGGCTTCGGCGATCGCGCCGGTTCAATGTTGGGCTTCACCATCGTTATTCTTGTTGGCTTGCTGGCCGTCGTCCACAGCAAGGTGCATAAGGCATTGCTTGATTCGCTGACTGCCCGGTTCGATAACGTTCTGATCGCAATTCGGCTTGAAGAGGAAAAAATGCGGGTCGAAATGGCGAACAAGGCGCTGGTCGCCGAGTCACTTGACCGGCGCAAGGCGGAACGCTCCGAGTTGCTTGCCCTGCAACGATTGAAGCTGCATTTGGAGCGTACGCCACTTGGGGTTATTGAATGGGATATGGATTTTTGTGTTGCCACCTGGAACCCTGCTGCTGAGGCCATATTTGGTCACGTCGCGGCGGAGGCGATTGGCGAATCAGGCTACAAGTTGGTGCAGGGCGCCGAAGAAAGCGAGCGCCTCGCCGGCATGTGGATGGAACTGATGCAGACGCGTCATTCGACACGTGTAACGATGACCAACAAGACGAAGCGCGGCGACGAAATCAGCACGGAGTGGTACAACACGCCGCTGGTGGACGACGATGACAAGGTCATCGGTGTCGCTTCGTTGGTGCAGGATATTACCGAGCGTTTGAATACCGAGCGCACCATTCACTACATGGCGCATCACGACGCGCTGACCGGTCTGCCAAACCGTCGCCTGATGCAGGACCGCTTGAATCAGGCGATTCTCTCGGCCCGCCGCCAACAACATCATGTCGGATTGTTGTTTATCGACCTGGACCGGTTCAAACTCGTCAACGATACACTCGGTCACGAAACTGGTGACTATGTATTGCGCGACATTTCAAAGCGTCTATCCAATGTCGTGCGGGAGGGTGATACTGTATCCCGCGAAGGCGGTGACGAGTTTGTCATTGTCCTGCCCGATTTGGACAAACCTGAGTCGACGCAAATCGTGGCCAATAAAATTCTCGCCGAGCTCGCCAAGCCGATCGAGGTCGCCGGCCATGAGTTGACCGTGACTGCTTCGATCGGCATTTCGCACTATCCAAATGACGCGACTGATATCCAGCATTTGTTGAAACATGCTGATTCGGCGATGTATCAGGCCAAGGACGCCGGCCGAAATACCGCCCGCTTCTTTACTTCCGACCTCAATTTTCTACTCTCAAAAAGGCTGGAAGTGGAATCCCGTTTGCGACGCGGCATTGAGCGAAATGAGTTCTTCCTGCGCTATCAGCCGCAGGTTGATGTTTTGAGCGGCAGAATTGTCGGGCTTGAGGCGTTGCTGCGTTGGAACGACCCGCAACATGGTGAGATTTTCCCGAAAGATTTTATCTCCATCGCAGAGGAATTGGGATTGATCGTCCCGCTGGGTGAATGGGTGTTTCGCGCCACCTGCCAGCAAATCAAAATATGGGATCAGGAGGGCTATCGCGACCTTACGGTAGCGGTCAATCTGTCGCCGCGACAGTTCGTTTCGCGCAAGTTGCTTCCTTCAATGAAGGCGGCGCTGCTTGAGACCGGCATTTCCGCGTCGCGAATCGACCTCGAAATTACTGAAACGATGGCGATGCGCAATCTTGAACAATCAATCGAAATTCTGGCCGAGTTGCGGCGCCTTGGGGCAACCATTTCAATTGACGATTTTGGTGTCGGTTACTCGTCACTCGGTCAGTTGCGGCGCCTGCCCGCCCAGTCCCTAAAGATTGACCGAAGCTTCATTTCACAAATTCCGGATGATGCAAACAGTTGCTCAATCACCGAGGCGATCATCGCAATGGGCAAACGATTGGGCTTGCGTGTCGTTGCGGAGGGCGTTGAGCAGGTCTCACAACTGGAATTCCTGCGCGCCAATGGCTGTGACGTTTTTCAGGGATATTTGTTTGCCAAGCCGCTGACCACACCGGAAGTGACTGCGCTGCTTAAGAGTCAACGCGTGGCAGCGTAAACAATCCCGCACGACGCAATCATGAAGCGCGTCGTCAGGCTCGGGCCAGCGCCGGATTCTTCTTGAAGTAGGTACGAATCCCGTCAGCAATGGCGTCGGCCATTTTTGCCTGATAGACAGCGTCACCGAGTTTTCGCTCTTCCTCCGGATTGGATATAAACGCCGTTTCGATCAATATGGATGGAATGTCAGGCGCCTTCAGAACCGCAAATCCGGCCTGCTCAACCTGCGGTTTGTGCAGACGATTGACCTCGCCGAGTTCCGACAAAACATAGCGGCCGATTCGTAACGAATCATTGATTTGCGCCGTTTGTGACAGGTCGAGAAGAATTCGCGCCAGCCCGGCGTCGCGGGTGCTGAGGTTGATTCCGCCGATTAGGTCCGCATCGTTTTCTTTGTTGGCAAGCCATTTCGCGGCGGTCGAGGTTGCCCCGCGTTCCGACAACGCAAATACTGATGAACCGTTGGCCTGAGGTTGGTTAAATGCATCGGCGTGCACACTCACAAACAGGTCGGCTTTCAAACGGCGCGCGCGCTGCACGCGGTGATGCAGCGGCACAAAAAAATCACCATCGCGTGTCAGCGCAATTCGAAATTGCGAATCGTCGTCGAATCTGGCGCGCAATTGCCTCGAAATGGTCAGCACAATATCTTTTTCACGCGTTCCACGGCGCCCAACCGCACCCGGGTCCTCGCCGCCATGCCCGGGGTCCAGCACCACAACAAACGGTCTTTGCGGTTTCTTACCGGCAATGATCGCCGGTGCTTCAGGCTTTTTCGACGATTTGTCCGGCGCAGCTTTTGAAGAAGTTGTGCCCGCCACCGCCGGATTGTTTTCCGGTGGCGCGGGCACGGGTTCACCTGGTTTAGAGGCGCCGCCCTTTGATACCGTGTTTGTGGCATCGGGGGTCGAAGGTGAATTCTGGGGGATTTGCAGATCTGACAGACCCTTGCCGAATGGTGCGATATCGTCGTTGAGCAATGCCAGCATCGGGTCGGTGGGTTTGGCGGGATAAATGTCGAGCATCAGCCGATGCCCAAATTCGCCTACGGGTGGCACGGCAAAGACCTGCGGCAGCACCTCGGTTTTTAAATCGAGGACAACCCGCACGACGTTTGGGCGATTGATGCCCACCCGTACCGACTTGATGAATGGATCGTTTCCGCCAACCTTGGCCGCCAGCGTTTTTAATGGGTCGCCAAACTCGACGTTTTCGATATCAAGCACCAGGCGCTCCGGGTCCTTGACAAAAAAGTGCTGAAATTTGAACGCACCGGCGGCTTCAAAGGTCACGCGTGTGTACTCTGATGCCGGCCACACTCGGGCGGCACTCAGCCGGGTGGGCGGTGACACGATTGCAGCGATGGCGTCTGTTGCAAGCAGCGCGGAGGCGAGCGTTGGCAATACCGCCGACGCGGCACCCGCCAGAAAAGATCGTCGCGATACTGATATCGAAACAACTCCTGCTAAGGGACAGGATGGAATGTGCAGCTCAGCGCATCTGCCATGGCTTGCCCTGCGGTCGTGTTTGCGCTCATCACCAATTGCCGCCGGTTGTCCGGTGTCGTCGACAGATAAATTTCCAGGTCCGCGGTCGGCAACGGCACGCCTGCGCCGAGCGCCTTTTCCGGCCACTCGATCAGGCAAACTGCCACTTGGTTCATGAGGTCGCGAAAACCGGCTTCGTGCCATTCGTCTGGATCCGTTAACCGATAAAAATCAAAGTGATACAAGTTTAATCTAGAAATCGCATAAAGTTCAACTAATGTATAGGTGGGACTTTTGACCCTCCCCTCGAATCCCAATCCACGCAAAATGCCGCGCACCAGCGTGGTTTTCCCTGCACCCAGGTCGCCGTGCAAAAAAATGACAGTTGATTGGTGAAGCTCACCCGCTAATAGCGGTGCAAATGCAGCACCAAAGGCGAGAGTGGCGACCTCATCGACCAAGTTGATTGTTGTTTTTGCTGGGCCCTGTGCAGACATCCGCTAGACTACTTTCATGGTTTCTATTTCAAAAGATATCGATTTCACAGCACTGGCTGCGGACATCAAAACTTGGGGCTTGGCGCTGGGCTTTCAGGAAGTCGGCATCACCGATACCGACCTGACTCACGAAGCGGCAATGCTCAATGATTGGCTCAGCCGCGGCTTTCACGGTGACATGGATTATATGGCGCGCCACGACGGCAGCAGCGGAAGCAACCGGGCAGTTCCGTCAACTATCGTCCCGGGCACCCTACGGATCATCACCACCCGCTTGAACTACGAAGCGCCTGCCGCCCGCGACAGTTGGAATACGATTGAAGACGGCGAGTCCGGCTTTGTTTCGCGTTATGCGCTTGGCCGCGACTACCACAAGGTCATGCGCGCCAAACTACAGGCGCTCGCGACAAAAATCGCGGCAGCCGTCGACGGGTTCGAATACCGCGTCTTCGCGGATTCAGCGCCGGTGATGGAAGTCGCACTTGCCACCAAGGCGGGAATTGGCTGGCGCGGAAAACACACCCTTTTGCTTAACCGTGATGCGGGTTCGATGTTTTTTCTGGGTGAAATGTACGTCAACCTGCCGTTGGCAATCGACACACCCACCACCGAACATTGCGGCACGTGTCGCAAGTGTTTGGATATTTGCCCAACCCAGGCGATCGTTGCACCGTATCTGCTTGATGCAAGACGCTGCATTTCATATCTCACCATCGAACATAAAGGCAGCATCCCGGTCGAATTTCGCCGTGCAATTGGCAATCGCATATACGGCTGCGATGATTGCCAGTTGGTGTGTCCATGGAACAAATACGCCGTCCGCACCGTCGAGCCCGACTTTGCGATTCGTCACAACTTGGATAATATCTCGCTGCTGACGCTATGGGCCTGGACCGAGGCCGAGTGGTTGAACCGGATGGCGGGTTCGGCGATCAGGCGTATCGGTTACGAACGGTGGCGGCGCAACCTCGCAATCGCGATGGGCAATGCGATCCGTTCCGAACAAATTGAGGCTTCAGCACGCGGCGCGATTTCCGCAGCCCTATTGGCAACGCAAACCGCCGAATCCCCACTGGTTCGGGAACATATTGACTGGGCGCTAAACGCATAAACGCGGTGCTAAACAACCAAGCTAGATTGGCTTATCCGCCTTTACCACAGCCGGGGCGATTACATTGCGTTCCGGATAATGCAGCCAGATAATTTGGGCGCCTATCTTTTGCGCATTGCTCTCAACATTGTTCACACGCCGCCAATCGACTTCCCGCGCATCAATTCCGTCCATTAAGCCGGCGCAACCACCCAACACACCGAGCAGAGCAACAACCATCAGCTTGCTGGCGCGCTTGCCCGCAAAGAATCGAACTGGATTCATTTTGAACCTCCAATCGAGATTTTCAAATTGAAACTGTCCTGTAACAATACGCCCAACAAATCCATTTCGCAACACGCTGCAATGACCGCCGCGGCAACCGTCTACCCAAGTATTAACTGGTTCACCCGCCTGACAAATCCGGCCGGATCCTCCAGGTGGCCGCCTTCGGCCAGAAGCGATTGCTCAAAAAGCATCAGCGCAAAATCGTCAAAGCGCGAAGCAAGTGCATCGTTTTTGAGTTTTTGCACCATAGGGTGCGTCGGATTTATTTCGAGGATGGGTTTTGCCGCGTCCACTTTCTGACCCGCCGATTTCAACAGGCGCTCAAGGTTTCCGGACAGCTCGTTTGCATCAACAACCAGACAGGCCGGCGACTCGGTCAGACGGTTGGTCACCCGCACTTCCTTGATCCGGTCGCCCAGTGACGCCTTGATTTTTTCGATGAACGGCTTCATTTCGTCGGCGATCTTCTCGGTCGCCTGCTTTTCTGCGGCATCCGCCAACGCCCCCAGGTCGAGGTCACCTTTTGCGACCGACTGCAACTTTTTGCCCTCATATTCTTCAAGGGATCCCAGCCACCATTCATCCACCGGTTCGGTCAACAGGATGACTTCAATATCCTTTTTCTTGAAAATTTCCAGATGCGGGCTGTTTTGCGCGGCGGTCAGCGTATCGGCCGTGACGTAATAGATTTTTTCCTGCTGCGGCTTCATCCGTCCGATGTAGTCGGCGAATGAAACCGATTGTGATGTCGTTCCGCCATGGGTTGTCTGGAATCGGCTAAGTTTTGCCACGCGCAATTTATTCGCGTGGTCTTCACCGATACCCTCTTTAAAAACGCGACCGAACGCGTCCCAGAATTTTGCAAATTTCTCCTTGTCATTTTCAGCAAGATCGTCGAGCAGGCCGAGGACTTTTTTGACACAACCGGCGCGAATGGCCTCGACGTCCTTTGACTCTTGCAAAATTTCGCGGGAAACGTTGAGCGGCAGGTCGTTGGAGTCAACAACCCCTTTGACAAAGCGCAAATAACGCGGCAACAGCTGCGCGGCGTCTTCCATGATAAAAACGCGCCGCACATAAAGCTTCAGACCGTGCTTGTGTTCGCGATCAAACATGTCGAACGGCGCCTGGCCCGGAATGTAAAGCAACTCGGTGTATTCCTGCCGCCCCTCAACTTTTGCGTGGGTCCACGCAAGAGGCGGCTGCCAATCGTGCGAAACATGTTTATAAAATTCCTGATACTGCTCGTCGCTGATATCCGCTTTGGGGCGCGTCCAGATGGCGCTCGCCTTGTTGACGGTCTCATCTTCGTCCTTGACGATTTGCGCCTGCTTTTCCTGATCCCACTCACTCTTGTGCATGACGATTGGCAATTGAATGTGATCCGAATACTTGCGGATGATCGATTTCAAACGCCAGTCGTCCAGAAATTCCTTTGCATCTTCCTTCATATGCAATGTGATCTCGGTACCACGCGCCGGCTTGCTGATTGCTTCAAGACTGAATTCCCCGTCGCCTTGTGACTCCCAACGCACACCGCTGGTTGCCGGCTCGCCCGCGCGGCGGGTCGTCAGCGTTACCCGGTCTGCAACAATAAAAGCCGAATAAAAGCCGACGCCAAACTGGCCGATAAGATGGGCATCTTTTTGTTGATCGCCGGACAGTTTTGCGAAGAATTCCTTGGTACCTGACTTTGCGATTGTGCCGATATTTGCAATGACTTCATCGCGCGACATTCCAATGCCATTGTCTGTAATTGTTATGGTGCCCGCATCCTTGTCAAACGCCACGCGGATTTTCAGCTCGCTATCATTTTCAAATAGTGCCGGTATGGTGACCGCCTCAAAACGCAACTTATCTGCGGCGTCAGACGCGTTTGACACGAGTTCGCGAAGGAAGATCTCCCGGTTCGAGTAGAGGGAATGGATCATCAATTGCAAAAGCTGTTTCACCTCTGTTTGAAAGGCGAGGGTTTCTTTTGCGGGCGCTGCGGTTTCGGTTGTCATGGTCATATTCAGAAAAAGTCAGATGTAAAAAATGGTGTGATTCAAGGCTGGGGGGGTGCGCCGGTGGCGCGGACCATTGCCAGCTTTTGTTGGTTGCCGCTTGCAGCGCTGTCGTCAATATTGGGAGACTTGGCCGGATTTCAAGTCTTTTTGATGGAACGCCGGAACTAAATGTGCCCGCGGCTGCCACATGAAAGCGAGCCATGAGATGGTTCGCGTCTGTCTTGAAGTGAGTGTGTGGCAGTACATCACCCCGCATCGACTCTCCCGCGATGCGGGGTTTTTTTCGTCAGATGACTCAACACTCGATGGCAAAGTCGCCATTCCACCTTTGTTTCCAGACATTATCGCCTGGAAATGTCCGCCAATCAATGACTTTGTAATTCAGATGCTTCGCTTGATCGGATTCGACTCAGAGTTGCCTGATCTTGTAGCCGCGCGCTTTCAACATTTCAATCAGCCCATCCCTGCCCACCAAATGCAACGCACCGACTGCAACAAAATGGGTGACGCCGCCGGCCAAATAGCCCTCGATTCTCTTCATCATGGCCGGATGCCGTTGGCCGAGCAATATATCGTTTAACTGCCCAACCATGCGGCCATTCTTGGATACGTCGTCGGTGATCTCGACCAGCAACTTCGGGTCGCCAAGTTGCCAGGCATTAACAATACCGGTGACCTGATCGGCGGTGCGCCCCTGCTCGAGCATGGCAATGGCATTTTCAAGGAACGCCTCCTGCAATTGCGGCGACATGCCTGTTAGTAGCTGAATCTGCGCCAGTGATGACTCGAGTTCCAGAATCGGTTTTTTCTCCGCTAAGGCGCGCTGTGTCAGATTCAGATCCAGGCCTTGGTTCATCTCGTAGCCCAGCCGCACAAATTCAACAATCGGCAGCAGGCCACCCAACATAACGGGTCGCATCCCGGCAACATTGGCGTATGGAATCTTGCTTCTTGCAAGCTGATCCTTCAAACGCAGAAACAACTGCGGCGAGATATGTTTTTCGATCGTCTCGCCTTTTGGAAAATCAATCATCCGGCCGATTTCCGCCGCGTCCTTTTGGTCGGTAATGTTGGCCTCGACAACAAGCTTCGCCGATCGCCTGAAAGCCTGGTCGACCACGTCCGGCAATGGATAAAAACTCGATTTACCAACATGAATCGTGCCAAACAGGAAGGCGGTGTTTAGCCCGTCTGCGGATTTGACCTCCCAAATCAGCGCCCGTGTGCCGCTGGTTGTTGGCCGCAGCAGCGGCGCAGCGGGTGCGGCTTTACTGGTCGGGTCGTATTGTTCCGCAACAGGACGCGGGCTGTTTCCGATCCGGGCCGGCTGCGGGTTGTTGGTGCCGGCGGGGAGCGGGGGTACCGATTGGGCGGCTGATGACAGGCTGATGAATTGCAGCAGCAATCCAGCCAAAATCCACAAATTTCTTTTCAACAACATGTCGCCCCCGGTCATAAGAGATTGCTAAACTGTCTACCTGTATTATCCGTACAAATATCCAAAATATTTTTCTTGAATTTCCCGTATCCGGAGGCGACAAGATGAATCACGATAAAACAACAATTCAAATCGCGTTACGCACATTGTTTTCGACCGCGATTGTGTTGACGCTTGGCGTTTTTGCCGCCAGCGCGCAAGCACAAGATTGCAAGCATCGCGGTGACCTCGACCAGATGTTTTGTGATGAAAACAAGGATCTTGTTGCCGATGCGCCGAAGGATCCCAAGAAATGGAAAAACCCCAATACGATTGTCTTCACCTACACACCGGTTGAAGACCCGGCGGTCTACGAAAAGATATTTCAGCCATTCACCGAAAGCCTTGGTAAATGCCTTTCCAAACGCGTGGTGTTTTATCAGGTCAATTCAAACGCGGCTGAAATCGAAGCGATGCGCTCCGGCCGCCTGCATGTCGGTGGCTTTTCGACCGGCCCGACGGCTTTTGCCGTGAATATTGCCGGCGCCGTGCCGTTTGCGGTCAAGGGCACCGAAAAGGCATTCCAAGGTTATAACCTGCTGGTGATTGTCAAAAAGTCGTCACCCTTCATGAAATTGAGCGACTTGAAGGGCAAAAAATTTGCCCACACCTCACCCTCTTCTAATTCCGGTCATCTGGCACCGCTGGCGTTGTTTCCGCCGGAAGGTCTGACGCCTGACAAGGACTACAAGATTCTGTTTTCCGGTAAACACGATCAAAGCGTGATGGGCGTCAACTCCGGGGATTACGAGGCGGCCGCGGTCGCATCGGATGTGTTTCACCGCATGGCCTCGCGAGGGCAAATCAAGGAAGATGATTTTCGGGTGATTTATCGCTCGAGTCTTTTCCCGACATCCAGCTTTGCTTACGCACACGATCTGGACCCAACACTTGCAGCCAAACTGGTGAAGTGTTTTACCGACTACCGGTTCACACCCGAAATGGTCAAGGCGTTTGATGGTGCCGATCGGTTTTTCCCGGTGACCTATCAGAAAGATTGGGAAGTGGTGCGTAAAACCAACGACTCGTTCAGCCGCGAAAACTACGACAAACAGACACAGAAGGAAGCCGAAGCAGCCAAGAAAAAGGCGGAAGAGGCAAAGGCCAAATGATCCCGGCCACCGAAATGGCGCGCTGATCGTCAGTAAAATGTCATCGACATGATAAAAGTGCCGCCGCCGTCCACCAGCAGCCGAACAGTCGCCATCATGTCTGCGCTGCTCGTGGCACTGGCAGCGACATCGTTTGCTGTTTCGGCTGACGCACAGGAATGCAAGTCGCGTGGTGATTTGGACACCATTTATTGTGATGCCGATGGTGACCTGACGGCGGACTTGCCCAAAGACCCGAAGCGCTGGAAGAATCCGGCGTCGTTATTGCTCAGCTATTCGCCGCAGGAAGACCCCGCCACTTACGAAAAAATGTGGGCGCCGTATGTCGACCATATGCGTGCCTGCACCAAGCGCAACGTGCGATTTCTGCAGGTTCATTCAAGCGCGGCAACCATTGAAGCGCTGCGCTCCGGTCGTATCCAGTTCAGCCTGCTTTCCGCCGGCGACACGCCATTTGCCGTGAATGTGGCCGGGGCGGTGCCGATCGCCAATCACGGCACACTCAAAGGCGGCATCACTGCCTACCATTTGATCGTGGTTGTCAGGAATGATAGCGCCATCAAAACGATGCCCCAGCTCGCCGGTAAACGCGTGGCGCACGTCTCGGCGTCGTCAAACTCCGGCAACCTCGCACCGCGTGCACTTTTCCCTGCCGAAGGCGTGGTTCCTGACAAGGATTACAAAGTGCTTTATTCGGGCAAACACGACAACTCCGTTTCCGGCGTGGTTAACGGCGACTACGATGCCGCGGCGGTGGCTGACGATGTTTTGATTCGGATGATCCAGCGCGGCGTCGTCAAGCACGATGACCTCAGGGTGATTTACAAGAGCAAACCGTTTCCCGCCGGCAGTTTGTCAGTGGCGCATGATCTTGATCCGGCATTACGCAAATTGATTGAGGACTGCACATTTGCGTTTCGATTCCCCGCCGAACTGTCAACGGCATTTCGCGGACCCGACCGCTTCATGCCATTAAATTACAAACGCGATTTTGCGTCGGTGCGCGAGGTGGCGGGTACCAGCGGCGAGGTGTTTAGCCGCAGCGCGTTTGATGCCCGCGCCGCAAGAGAGGCCGCCGCACAAAAAAACCAACCAACCAAAAAATAAATATGGCTGATCGATCAATTCAAATTCGCGGGCTCGTCAAGGAATACAAAATAGGCGTGCCGGTGCTGAAGGGGATCAATCTTGATATTCCGGGTGACGGCATCACTGCCATCATCGGACCGTCTGGCACCGGTAAATCGACGCTGATTCGTTGTATCAACCGGTTGATCGATCCAACCGAAGGACAGATATTGTTTCAAGGCCAGGACCTGGCAAAACTGTCCGGTGTGCCACTCAGGGAAGCGCGCCGCCGCATCGGCATGGTGTTTCAGGAATACAACCTGGTCGAGCGGTTGACCGTTATGGAGAACGTCCTGACAGGGCGGCTTGGTTACGTTTCCGCGTTCAAGGCCTGGTTGCGCAAATTTCCCGCCGAAGATATTGAGGAGGCGTTTAATTTGCTTGACGCGGTCGGACTCGGCAATTTTGCCAACCAGCGGGCCGACGGCTTGTCTGGTGGACAACGCCAGCGGGTTGGCATCGCGCGCGCAATCATGCAACGTCCGGAAATCCTGCTTGCCGATGAACCGACCTCTTCGCTCGACCCCAAAACCTCGGTCGAGATCATGGAAATCATGGCGGCGATGGCCGGTACGCGCAATATTCCCGTCATCGTCAATATTCATAACGTGGCGCTTGCCAAACGTTTTTGCCAGCGTATGATTGGCATGAATGGCGGGCAGGTGGTTTTTAACGGCACCCCGGCTGAATTGACCGAGTCCAACCTCAAGGAAATTTACGGTGGCGAGGATTGGCTGGAGTGACGCCGAACGCATGAACACCACCCCGACCGTCACAATCGCATCACCACGCACCGCCTTCCAGCCGAATTGGCCTGCTCGAATCGGCTGGATTCTGCTGGCGATTTACGTCGTTTGGGCGGCGAATCAGCTCGATGTTACCTGGGCGCGTTTTGCCGACGGGCTGGGTAATGCCGCGAAGTTTTTGGCGCGCATGTTTCCGCCCAACTTTGCGCCGGAAAAAATTGAGATGATCGTCAAGGGGCTTGCCGAGAGTGTGCAGATCGCCGTGATCGCCACGTTTATCGGTATCGCAATTTCGCTGCCCATCGGCTTGCTGGCGGCGCGCAATTTGATGCCGGTCTGGGTGGTATGGCCGGCACGTGCGTTGATCGCAGTCTGTCGGTCATTTCACGAGGTGGTGATTGCGATTATTTTTGTCAAGGCGGTCGGCTTTGGCGCCATTGCCGGGATTGGTGCGCTTGTGGTTGGCTCAATCGGTTTTATTTCAAAACTGTTCGCTGAAGCGATTGAAGAAATTTCTCCCAAGCAGGTAGAGGCGGTTCGCGCGTCCGGTGCCGGGTTTTTTGGCGTGTTGGTGTTTGGCGTCATGCCGCAGGTATTCTCGCGCTTTCTCGGTTTTGCCTCGTATCAATTTGACTCCAACCTGCGCCATTCGACCATGATTGGTATCGTCGGCGCAGGCGGAATCGGCGGGAGTTTGTTTTCCGCATTCCAGCGCTTTGACTACGATTTTGTGTGTGCGATTTTGCTGTCGATCATTGCGCTCATCATTCTCGCCGAGGTTGTATCCGGCTATGTTCGCGCGATGTTTAACGACAATCTGGCCCTGCTTGATTTTTTCCGCGACCGGCGCACGGCCAGACTCGCGCGGGAAAAATCCGCCGCCCTGGAGGCATCGTGACGGCACAAACCCTGAATATCGGCGGTTTGCGCAAATGGGAGCGGTTTACACCCGAGCAGAAATTCCTGCGCTTTGCGTTCTATTTTTTGACACTGGCGGCGATAGTATTTTCACTCAAGAACATCGAGATCATCCCTGAGTTCCTGATTGACGCGCCGGCGCAGTTGAAAGATTTTTTTGAGCGCATGTGGCCGATGGACACCCCCTACTACGCCAAATCCGTGCATGAAGCACTGATTGAGACGCTCAACATTGCCACGCTGGGTACATTGCTGTGCCTTTGCATGGCAATTCCGGTTGGCATCATGGCGGCGCACAATGTCGTGCCATACAGGTCGGTAAACATGATTGCCAAATTCATCCTGGTTGCCAGCCGGTCGGTCAATACATTGGTATGGGCATTGCTGTTTATTGCCATTTTTGGTCCGGGTGCGCTCGCCGGAACGATGGCGATTGCGTTTCGCTCGATTGGTTTTGTCGGCAAATTATTCGGCGAGGCATTGGAAGAGGCAAACCTGGGCCCGGTTGAGGCGTTGAAGGCGGCTGGCGCGCCGAATACATCGGTATTTTTGAAAGCCTACTGGCCGCAGGTCATGCCATCATTCTGGTCAATCGCGCTATTCCGATGGGACATCAACGTACGCGAATCGGCCGTACTCGGACTGGTTGGTGCGGGCGGAATCGGTATGGCCATGGATACCGCAATGAATCTGTTTCGCTGGGACCAGGTCGCCGTCGTGCTTTCGACAATTTTTGTGGTGGTCATCATTGCCGAGATCGTCGTCGGGGTAATTCGCAAGCGAATCATTTAGGCAATGCCGGATATCGTCACGACCCGTCGGGCGGTTTGATCACATTCAAGCTGATCGGCGCCTGCGGTACAAATCGGTCGATGTCCAGCGATTTGTAACACACATCAAGCACCTCCAATTCCTCACGCCCGCCGGG
>JANMNT010000100.1:0-2713 GCA_031368465.1 Burkholderiales bacterium | reverse complement strand
CATCGAAATCGCGACCGGCGGCAATATCCTGCCGGCGATGTCTATTTACAAGAACTTTCCGGGCATGGAAGGTGCGACCTATTACTACTATGGCATCCCGAAAAACGCCGTCAACGACGCATTGGTCAAACGTCATCTCGCGCAATTTAATTCGCCACCGGACTTTTTTACCGCCGGTGGATTCGCCGCCGCCATGGCGATTGTGACCGCAATCAACGCCACCAATGGCGACACCAAAACTGAAACCCTCATCAAGGCCATGCGCGGCATGAGTTTCGATACGCCAAAAGGTAGGATGACATTTCGGGCAGACGATCATCAAGCCATGCAAAGCATGTATCACTTTAGAATCAAGGTCGATCCGAAACTTGCGTGGGCGGTACCCGAACTGGTGCGTGAAATCACGGCCGACGAAATGGAAATACCGATTCGAAACAAGCGCTAATTTGTATTAAACCAATAACAATCGCGAGGAGCAGTTGATGACAAACCGGATTCTGAATTCCGCCGCAATGGCGCTTGCTCTGTTTGCGCCCGCCGTAATTGCCGCGCCCCTGCCGTCTCTCAATATTGATAAAAATCAGCACACCGTGTCGGGCATTTCCTCCGGTGGTTATATGGCGGTGCAATTGCACGTGGCCTATTCCGCGACGTTCAAGACCGGAGCTGGTGTGATTGCCGGCGGACCGTTTAACTGCGCGGAAAATTCCGTCATCAACGGTATCGTGCGCTGCCTTGGCCGCACCACCATTCCGGTTTCGGACCTGGTGAAGACAACCAATGAATGGGCGAAAACCGGTCTGATTGATCCGACCACCAATCTGGCGGCATCCAAGGTTTATCTTTTTGCAGGCGCAAAGGACAGCGCGGTGGCGCCATCAACAACCAATGACCTGCAGACCTATTACCTCAACTACATGCCGGCCGCCAACATCATCGTCAAAAAAGACCTTGAGGTCGAACACGCGATGGTCACAGATGATTTTGGTCCCGCTTGCCTGACCAAGGCGACGCCGTTTATCAATAATTGTAGTTTTGATTTGGCAGGCGCCCTACTCCGGCAACTCTACGGCCCGCTCGCCCCGCGCAGCAAAGGCAATCTCGACGGCAGCTTTATCGAATTTGACCAAACCACATTTGTCAGCGGCCACGGCATGGCCACCACCGGCTGGGCATATGTGCCGAAACCCTGCGCCGCAGGCGCGCTATGCCGCGTGCACGTTGCGTTGCACGGCTGCAAACAAAACACCGCCGATGTTGGTCAGGCGTTTGTGCAAAACGCCGGCTACAACCGATGGGCGGATGCCAACAACATCGTGATGCTCTATCCGCAGACCAGCCAAAAGGCAACCAATAGCTGTTGGGATTGGTGGGGTTACGATGACGCGAACTACGCCAAAAAATCCGCGCCACAAATGACGGCAATTGTCGCGATGCTTGAACAATTGTCACGTGGCAGTGTGGCGACAAAAGCGCCAACCGCACCACCTGCCAAGCGCTGACAGACCGTCTGCGGCCACACGCCAATATGGGATTATTGACAACCAAAGATCTGACCGTGCGCTTCGGCGGCCACGTCGCGGTCAATGCCGTCAGTTGTACGTTTGAACCGGGCACGTTGACGGCCATTGTCGGCCCGAATGGTGCGGGCAAGACCACCTATTTCAATCTGATTTCAGGACAGCTAAAAGCGGCTTGCGGCAGCGTGCTGCTTAACGGCCGCGATCTTTCAAACCTGTCGCCGTCAGCGCGTACCCGCGCCGGCCTTGGTCGCGCGTTTCAGCTGACCAACCTGTTTCCAAACCTGAGTGTGTTGGAAAATGTCAGAGTTGCCGTGCAGGCGACGCGCGAAGGCGCTCACCATCGCGGCTTGAATCTTTGGCACATATGGAGTGACCATCCGGCTCTGACGTCACGTGCGCGTGAAATTCTCGACACTGTCCTGCTAATTGACAAGGCGGCGAGCAGCGTCGCCAGCCTGTCACACGGTGATCAGCGCAAACTTGAAGTCGCCATGTTGATGGCACTCGAGTCGCAGGTGTTTATGTTTGACGAACCCACCGCCGGCATGAGCGCGGATGAAACCCCGGCGGTGCTGAATCTGATTCGACAGCTGCGCCATGACAAGAGCAAGACCATATTGCTGGTTGAACACAAGATGGATGTGGTGCGCGAACTGGCCGACCGCATCATTGTATTGCACAACGGCACGCTGGTGGCGGACGGCGCACCGGCAGAGGTGATCGCATCACCGATTGTCCAGCAGGCGTATTTGGGTACGGCGCCGGATGTCAGCAGGGATGCCGCATGAATGCACCGCTGCTCACATTGACCGGCGTGTTTACCAACATCGGCGCATACCACATTCTGCATGGCGTTGATCTGGTGGTCCCACGCGGTGAATTGACCATGCTGCTCGGCCGCAATGGCGCCGGCAAGACCACCACACTGCGAACCATCATGGGTCTGTGGCGTGCTGCAAGCGGCCGCATTGATTTTGACGGCAACAACATTACAAATCTGTCCACGCCGCAAATTGCCGCGCTCGATATTGCGTATGTGCCGGAGACGATGGGTATTTTTTCGGATTTGACGGTTGCGGAAAATATGTTGCTTGCCGCGCGCGCTGCAAAGCGGGTCGATGACATCGATCAGTCACGCCTCAAGTGGATTTTTTCCCTGTTTCCCGCGGTCGAAACATTCTGGTCGCACC
>JANMNT010000071.1:0-6669 GCA_031368465.1 Burkholderiales bacterium | reverse complement strand
GCCGACGCGGCAGCTCACATTGATGCCCAGCACCAGCGCGTCGATCACTTCGCGGCCGCTGTTGCCCGTGTGCTCGGCCATGGAGGTCTTGGACCCCGAGCAAAACCACACCTTTCAGGATCATTACGTCGAGGTGGATTTTGATCTGTCGGATGTGATGTTTGTGGCAACATCAAACTCGTACAACATTCCGCCGGCGCTGCTCGACCGGATGGAAGTCATTCGCCTGTCCGGTTATACGGAAGACGAAAAAGTGCATATTGCCCGCCAGTATTTGCTGCCAAAACAGATGAAGGCAAATGGCGTCAAGGAAAACGAACTCGCCGTTGCCGACCATGCATTGCGCGACATTGCGCGCTATTTCACCCGTGAAGCCGGTGTCCGCGGAATGGACCGGGAAATCGCCAAAATCTGCCGCAAGGTGGTCAAGACCCACCTGACCAAGGCGAAAGAGGGCAAGTCATTGGTCACGGTAAAAAATCTCGACAAATATCTTGGTGTGCGTCGTTATTCATACGGCATTGCTGAAAAGACCAATCAGGTCGGCCAGGTAACCGGACTTGCGTGGACAGAAGTCGGTGGTGAATTGCTGACCGTCGAGACTGCGGTCTTGCCGGGCAAGGGTGTGATTAAACGTACCGGCAAACTGGGCGACGTGATGCAAGAGTCAATTGAAGCGGCGATCTCGGTGGTCCGTGCGCGGGCCAAGTCGCTCGGAATTGCCAATGACTTTTATGAAAAAAATGACCTGCACGTGCATTTGCCCGAAGGTGCCACACCCAAAGACGGGCCGTCGGCGGGCATTGCCATCACCACCGCGCTGGTCTCGGTGTTGACAGGTATTCCAGTGCGATGTGACGTTGCCATGACCGGAGAGATTACGTTACGCGGGGAAGTTCTGCCGATCGGCGGGCTGAAAGAAAAGCTGCTTGCCGCCGCGCGAGGTGGAATCAAGACCGTTCTGATCCCGGAAGAAAATCAAAAGGACCTCGCCGAGATTCCAATTGAGATCACCCGTGACCTGACCATTTTGCCTGTTCGTTGGATCGACAAAGTGCTGGAACTGGCGCTTGAAAGAAAGCCTGTGCCGATTGTCGATGGTGATGTTCCCGCCGCAGGCAGTGCAGTTGTTGCGAACAAGGATGTCAAAAAAGACGAAAAGCCGATCGTGACGAAGCACTAAAGACCGGCGTCGCGGGCAGCACGGATTTCGCCGCCCGTACCCCGACGAATCGTGTGACCCGGCACGATTCAATCGGTATTGCAATGAGCGGTAAACCTCACACGCGGCCATGGCATACAGCACCATGTCTTTGTTGCGGTCGTCTTTTTTGTTGACACAAACCCCGCTGAAACGCTATAAAATAAGCTTCGCATGTAGATGGCGAAACGTTTTCAAATGTCGAAGGCAACAAATTCCTGGTGCGCATTAAAGTCACCGCCGCCGATTTCCAAGTTACAAATATTCTTGTTGCGTGTTACCAAATAGCCCGCATATTCCACTCAGAGAGGTTACCCTTGAACAAGACCGAGATGATCGAAACGGTTTCAAAATCCGCCGATATTTCCAAAGCTGCCGCTGGCCGTGCAGTTGAAGCTGTAATTGCCGCCGTTCGTACCTCGCTGAAAAAGGGCCAGATGGTAACGATGGTCGGGTTCGGCACGTTTTACGTTGGCAAACGTGCGGCACGCAGTGGCCGCAACCCACGCACCGGCGCCGCGATCAAGATCAAGGCGGCGAAGGTTCCAAAGTTCCGCGCTGGTAAAGCACACAAAGATGCGTTAAACTAGCAGACTTTTCCGGGTGCTTAGCTCAGCTGGTAGAGCGTCGCCCTTACAAGGCGAATGTCGGGGGTTCGAGCCCCTCAGCACCCACCAGTCGTTTTGGTGAAAAGTTTGCTGGTGCTTTTGCATATTGGAGTGGGAGTTCAGTTGGTTAGAATACCGGCCTGTCACGCCGGGGGTCGCGGGTTCGAGTCCCGTCCACTCCGCCAAACAAGAAAAAGCGACCGCAGGGTCGCTTTTTTATTTGCGGTGCTGCGCGCACAACGCTGCAGGAAAATCGCCAGGGCCGCTGTTTCAAGCGGCTGCGGCCGAGCGCCGAACTCATAGTAAAATTAGTGGCTTGGTTGACGCACTAATTTGGTCGACAATGATCCGTGGACAATGCAGCAAAACTGTTTTTTTTCAGAATTTACCGTGAGTTGTAACCCCTATGTTAGAAGCCATTCGTAGCGCCGCAAAAACCTGGGTCGCAAAAGTCATCCTCGTTTTGATCACTATTCCATTTGCCCTTTGGGGTGTTGAGTCATATATCCGCGATGCCCCCGGTACCAAAACGGTCGCCAGTGTAGGACGCGACAAAATCACTGATCTTGAATACGACAACGCTGTTAAAAACCAGCTGGACCGGTTTCGCCAACAATTTGGCGGGCAGATCGATGCGTCGGTGATGGACAACCCGGAAATGCGCAAGGGCGTACTCGAACAGTTGATTGACCAGCGCTTGCTCGACAAGACAACCCGCAAAAGCGGTCTGGTGGTAAGTGACGCCCGCCTGCGGGATCTGATTGTCAAGAACACCAACTTTCAAGAGGACGGCAAGTTTTCACCCGCCTTGTACGAACGGGTTGTAAAAGCGCAGGGCTATACCGCCGCCGGATTTGAAAATCTGGTGCGGCAGGATTCCGAGCGCCAGCAATTTCTCGACAGTGTTGCGAATACAGCATTTGTTTCCAAGACCAGCATCCAGGGTTATCTGCAGGCGAGTGAACAATCGCGTGAGATCGCCGTGGTCGTGATTGCGCCTGATACATTTTTGCCTAAGGTTAATATCACACCTGAAAAAGCGCAGGCCTTCTACGACAAGAACCAAAAGGACTTTACGATTCCTGAACAAGTGCGCGCGGAATACGTTGAGCTGACGCTTGAGGCGCTCGCACCAGGCATCACGTTGCCGGCTGAAGAGGTCGCCAAGTACTACGAAGACAACAAAGCGCGTTACATCACCAAAGAAGAGCGCCGGGCCTCGCATATCCTCATCAATGCGGCAAAAGACGCAAAACCAGCTGACAAAAAAGCTGCCGAAGAAAAAGCAAACGCGCTGTTTGCGCAGATCAAAAAGAATCCGAAGGACTTCGCCGATCTGGCGAAAAAGAATTCACAGGATCCGGGATCGGGTGCCAACGGAGGTGACCTCGGTTTCTTCAGCCGCGGCATGATGGTCCCGCAATTTGACAAGGCGGTATTCGACGGCAAGAAAGATGAATTGCTCGGGCCGGTGCTGACCGACTACGGCTATCACATCATTCGCGTTTCCGAAATCAAGCCTGAAAAAGGCAAGTCACTGGCGGATGCAACCCCGGAGATCGAGGGCGAATTAAAAAAGCAGAAAGCATCACGCAAGTTTGCCGAATTGGCCGAGAAATTTTCGAATGCCGCGTTTGAGCAGTCCGCCAGCTTGAAGGCGGCCGCGGAAGTCGCCAATTTGACCATCAAACAAACCGGCTTTTTCGCCAAAGGCCAGGCGTTTCAGCCGCCGTTTAACAATCCAAAATTGTCGGCCGCATTATTCACCGATGAGGTGTTGAAGAACAAACGCAATACGGAAGCGGTTGAGATCGGCGCAAGCTCGTTGGTGGTGGCGCGCGTGGTTGAATCCAAGCCGGCGGTTTTGCGCCCGTTTGCCGACGTACAGGTTTCGTTGATTCGACGCTTGGCGCGCGAAGAGGCGATCAATCTGGCCAAGCAGGACGGTGAAGCCAAATTGGCGGCGCTGAAGGCGGGCAAGGGCGAGGTGAAGTTTCCGCCATTGTTGGCGGTCAGCCGTGCGGCACCTGGTGGACTGCAAGGACCGGTGATTGATGCCGTGATGCGTGCCAATCCCAAGGCGCTGCCAACGTATGCAGGTTATGCCGATCCTTCCGGCAGCTACACACTGATCCAGGTTGCCAAGGTGATTGACGCGCCGGCACCCGACGAGGCAAAACTCAACGCAACGCGAACCCGCCTGCAGCAGTCGCTGGGACAGAATGAGCTTGTCTCAATGCTCGCGCAATTGCGCAAGGAAAATGATGTATCGATTGCGAAGGGTGCGATAGACAAGAAGACCGACAAATAGTCTGTGGCTCAGGCCTCAAGCCGCTCGAAAAAAAAGCCCGCGACGCGGGCTTTTTTTTGGTGCCTGAGCACTTGATCACATGAACACAATTACGTCGTAGATGCCCCGGAAAGATCGGGGCGCACATCGGCCTTCAGCGCAAATGGATCGCGCGGGTTGGTCAGGTTGGCAATATCGTCGAGTCGCATCTGCACGGTTGTCATGATTTTGGGATGGGTAATCACATAAAACTTGTTTTCACGGATGGCATCAAAGGTGATGCGCGCGACATCTTCCGCCGAAAGTTTGCCGGAACTGACCGCTTTGTTGGTCATCGACTGTGCGAGCTTCATCGACTCGGTCGGTGCGGCGCTATTTTTGAGGTCGTCGGGGCGCGCGCGGTGCGATTGGCTGATGCCGGTCGGCACAAACGCCGGACATAACACGCTGCAATGTATCTGCCCCGGCAGGCCCTGTGCCTGCTGTACCGCTTCCAGATCATGGAACAGCGTTTCAGAGAGGGCAACCACGGCGTGTTTGGAAACGTTGTAGGCACCCATCAGTTGCGGCGACAACAATCCCGCCATCGACGCCGTGTTGACGATATAACCTTCATAGTCCGGCTCGCGCTTGGCTTGTTCCAGCATTAACGGCGTAAACACCCGTACGCCATGAATGACGCCCCAGACATTCACGCCCAACACCCATTCCCAGTCTTTAACCGTGTTCTCCCAGATCAACCCACCGGAGCCAACCCCGGCGTTGTTGAAGACAAGATTAACGCCGCCAAACGATTCGACCGCCAACCGGCCCAGGGCATCCATGTCATCGGCTTTGCTGACGTCACATTGTTGCGCAACCACCGAGGCGCCCTGGGCGCGTAGCATTTGTACGGTTTCATCGAGCGGCCCTGCAAGCACATCGGCCAATACCAGCTTCATCCCAAGCCTTGCGCCAAGCAGTGCAAACTCGCGACCAAAACCCGAACCCGCACCGGTAATGACGGCGACGCGGCCTTGAAAAGTTTTCATATTTTTTTGTTAAAGTCTAATGGGGGCGCGCATTTTCAGGCATTTTTGCCTGAAAATGCTTGCTGTATAAGGTGTTTCATATTTCACTTAGTGTGGCATCCCGGCGACGACCGTATTAAAGCCGCAATCGACATAGGTGATTTCGCCGGTGACGCCGCTGGCAAGGTCACTCATCAAAAATGCCGCCACGTTGCCGACTTCTTCCTGCGTCACGCCACGACGTAATGGCGCATGCTCCTCAAAAAACCCGAGCATCTCGCGGAAGCCGGAAATGCCTGCCGCGGCGAGGGTTTTGATCGGCCCGGCCGAAATTGCATTGGCGCGAATGCCGCGCGGCCCGAGACTGGCGGCCAAATAACGCGTTACCGCTTCCAGGCTCGCCTTGGCGGTACCCATGGTGTTGTAGTTTGGCACCACCCGCTCGGCACCCAGATAGGACAGCGTCAGCAGGGCGGCGGTCGGGTTCATCATCGGTAACGCCTCCTTGGCCATCGCGGCAAAGCTGTAACTCGAAATGTCGTGTGCAACCCGAAAGCTTTCGCGCGACAAGCCTTCCAAAAAGTCGCCGGCAATCGCCTCGCGCGGGGCAAAGGCAATGGCATGCACAAAACCATCAAAGGTGCCCCATTCGCGTTTGAGCGACTCAAAACACGCTGCGATTTCATCATCGTTGGCAACGTCACACGGCAAAACAATCTTTCCACCGAAGTCCGGCACCAGTTTGTGCACCCGTTCGCGGATACCTTCACCCGCATAGGTGAACGCCAGTTCGGCACCTTCACGGTGCATGGCTTTGGCAATACCATAGGCGATCGAACGGTTTGACAACAAACCGGTCACTAGAATTTTTTTATTGGCGAGAAAACCCACGGGTGTGCTCCTGCAAGACGTAAAATGAGCCCCAAGTTTAGCCGAATCATTCATTGAACTGACTTGCGCCAATTTCCGAGGAGTTTTGTTATTTATGTCGCGCCGGATTTTGATTGTTCGCCGCGAAAATATCGGCGATCTGGTTCTCACCACGCCGCTGATCCGTGCGCTGCGCCAGGCGATGCCGGACGCGCATCTGGCGGCGTTGGTCAATTCCTATAATGCGCCGGTGCTCGAGGGCAATGCCGACCTTGACGCGGTTTATGTTTACACCAAGGGTAAACACGCCGGATCATGGCTGGCCACCCTGCAAGCACGGCTGATGCAGGCTTGGCAGCTTTGGCAGCTTCGACGGCAACATTTTGACGACGTGTTGCTGCCGGACCCGCGCTACAGTCTGCGAAATATCAGATTGGCCAGATTTATATTGGCGGGGCGACCCAACACACGCATTGTCGGGTTCGAAGAGACCGAACATGGCGTCGCCACCGGCTTGGACGTGGTCATCTCCAAGGCGGATACGGACCACCTGCATCAAGCGCAGTTCATGTTCCTTGCGCTGAAAGCGTTCGGCATCGATGCGGCACCGGCAAATACCCCGCCGGGTGCTGTTTTTGCCCGGAAGAGGTCGGCTACTGGAGCGGCGAACCAACCTGCGCCAAGGTCTGG
>JANMNT010000065.1:0-4225 GCA_031368465.1 Burkholderiales bacterium | reverse complement strand
GAAGACGATCAAATCAAAGCCGGTGTTCCGCCGGATATGGTTCGTTTATCGATCGGACTCGAAACTATTGACGATATTATTTGGGATATCGAACAAGCGCTGGCAGTGGCAGGTTGACCATCCGGGTCATGCTTGCGTGATATTGCCAAGAATGTTGGGTTGACGCGCCCCCGTGGTGCGCGTCAAATCGAGCGCAAGACCCTGAACACACTGTTTCGCAAGCCATGCAAAAGCAAGGGCTTCGACCTGTTGTGCAGGAATCTGGTATTGGTCCGTTGTTTCAATGCGCACGTTAGGGAGTAACGATCCCAGCCGCGCCAGTATCGCTGAATTATAGGCGCCGCCACCGCAGACAATTACTGCTTTTGTCGACGGTGCGTGCTGCAAAATATGTGACGAAATGCCCCATGCCGTCAGTTCAAGCAATGTTGTTTGCACGTCGATTGGCGACTCGCCGGCGAGAAATTGTGCGAGCCAATCAGCATTAAAGAGGTCGCGACCGGTGCTTTTCGGTGGCGCAGCTGAAAAATAAGCGGCCTGTTTCAGTCGGTCAAACAGTCCTTTGGACAATCGGCCCTGCGACGCCCACGCGCCATTCCTGTCAAACGGGCTTTTCCGGTGTTGCATCACCCAAAAATCCATCAGACAGTTTCCAGGGCCGCAGTCGAAGCCCCAAACAGGTTGGCCGGGTTCAATGATGCTGATGTTGGCAATGCCGCCGATATTAACGACCACCCTTGCCTCGGACGGCGAACGAAAGACGCCGTCGTGAAACGCCGGCGTCAACGGTGCGCCTTGGCCACCCGCGGCGACATCACGCGAACGAAAATCCGAAACAACGTCGATCCCGGTCAGCTCTGCGAGAAGTGCCGGATTGTTGAGTTGCGTTGTGAAACCAAGTTCAGGTCGGTGGCGGACAGTCTGGCCGTGGCAACCAATCGCCCTTACACGGCGCTTGTCGAGCCCCGCGATCGCCAAAACGGACGCAATAGCACCGGAATAAATCGCGGCGAGTTCGTTTGCGGCAACATGGCTGCGTTCGATTTCGTTTTGCCCGGACTGATTGAGCGCAAGCAACTCCTGACGCAGGTCGTGCGAATAGGGTTCGCTGGCAAAGCCGATCACCTGCGGCGATGGATTCGCAAAGTCAGCGAGGATGGCGTCGGCACCATCGAGCGAGGTGCCGGACATCACGCCGATAAACAGGTTACTCGAAGCGGCCAAAACTGGTGTTCTGCAGCAGCGCAAGTTGTTCGCCTTGCGCCGACGATGTTTTCCTGAATTGGGCAATGTACTTCGCCGCAAGCGGATCGGCTTTCGGCAGCGCAACGCGCATCGGATCCTGATGCTGACCGGCAATCTTGAATTCGTAGTGTAAATGCGGGCCCGTCGCAAAACCAGTCGAACCGACAAAGCCGACTGTTTGCCCTTGACTCACGCGGGCACCTTTTCTCACGCCGGATGCAAAGCCCGACAAGTGGGCATACAAAGTCAATACTGATCCAGCGTGACGAACCTCAACGACATTGCCGTAGCCGCCCTTAACGCCGGCAAATTCGACTGTTCCATCTGCGGTTGCCCACGCCGGCGTACCGCGCGGAGCGGCAAAATCGACGCCCGTATGTTGGCGCCAGTTCTTGAATATTGGGTGCATGCGCCCGCCAAAACCTGAAGACACCCTCGAAAACGCGAGCGGGGATCGCAAAAACGACTTTGCGCGATTGGTGCCATCGCCGCTGTAATAGCCATCCTGACCATCCGTATCGGTAAACAGGAACGCTTCGAATTTTTTGCCTTTATTGGTGAAGTCTGCCGATACAACGCGGCCTGCCCGGAGAAATTCGCCGTTGTGGTAAAGCATTTCGTAAATGACCGAAAACCGGTCGCCGGTACGCAAATCAACGTGAAAATCAATGTCGGTGGAAAATATGCGAGCCAGCTGGTTTGCAACGGCATCGGGAATGTTTGCCGCGTCGGTCGCACCGAAAAGCGATGATCGGATAACACCCGCTTTATGGACGGTACGTATCGTCGGCGTAATTGTTCGTTCGGCGGCGGAGAACCGGTTGCCTTGTCGTGTGACCTCCAGCAGCTTGTCGGTACTGTGCAGGTAAACCAGCGAATGCAATTCGCCGTCGCTGCCTGTCACCGCTTGGACGGTTCTACCCGGCCGCAATTGAAAAATGGATTTTGCATCCTGCGAGGTGCGCAAAAATTCAAACGCGGGCCGGTCGCTGACGCTTAATCGTTGGAGAAGGCTTGCCACTGAATCGCCCTTTTGGACTCTTTCTGACGATCGAAACGCCTCAGCGTCAGCAGCGTGGTTCTCAAATGGTGGCAGTAACAAAGACTGCACAACATCTTTGCGGGCTATCCTGGATAAATCGGTGTCCGACGAAACCCCAAACGCCGTTAACAGACCAAAGACGGGTATCACCAGCAAAACCGCGACTGCGGTTGCCACGCGCCGGACCTGTACGCGGCCGACAAATTCAAGTAGCTCGGAGCGCACGCGATGCGCTAAAATTTTAAGTTCTGCATTATTCATGTGCAAGTCAATGAAAGTTTAAAGCAAGTCTTGAAGAATATCAGAAAGTGCCTTGATTTGTTTTCGTTTTCCCTATTGGTCCAATATGTCCCACACAGATGCCAAAACCGTTGAAGAGCAACTAGCCATCGTCAAACGCGGTGCCGAGGAGTTGATCCTCGAAACCGATATGTTGCGCAAACTCGAAAGCGGCCGGATTCTTCGTGTCAAGCTGGGGTTGGATCCAACCGCGCCTGATCTTCATCTGGGTCACACGGTTGTGTTGAACAAAATGCGTCAGATGCAGGACATGGGGCACCAGGTCATCTTTCTGATTGGCGACTTTACATCGATGATCGGCGACCCATCCGGGCGCAATTCAACCCGGCCGCCGTTGACCCGGGAGCAGGTCGAAGAAAACGCCAAAACCTATTTCAAGCAGGCCAGCCTCGTGCTCGACGCGGAAAAAACCGAGATTCGTTACAACTCGGAATGGTGTGATCCGTTGGGCGCGCGCGGGATGATTCAGCTCGCCTCCCGTTGGACTGTGGCGAGGATGCTGGAGCGCGATGATTTCACGAAGCGTTTTCATAGTAATACGCCGATTTCTATACATGAATTCTTGTACCCTTTAATGCAGGGATATGACTCGGTTGCGTTAAAGGCCGATCTCGAATTGGGCGGTACAGATCAAAAATTTAATTTGTTGGTCGGACGAGAGCTGCAAAAACAATACGGCCAAGAACCGCAGTGTATTTTGACAATGCCGTTGTTGGAAGGGTTGGATGGCGTCGAGAAGATGTCGAAGTCAAAAAACAACTATGTTGGAATCACGGATATGCCGAGCGAAATGTTTGGCAAGTTGATGAGTGTCTCTGACACCATGATGTGGAAATATATCGACCTGCTGTCGTTTTCGACACCGGCAGAAATTGCACGTGCGCGGGGCGACGTCGAAGCGGGAAAGAACCCCCGTGACGTCAAAGTTAAATTTGCCCAGGAAATTGTTGCGCGCTTTCACTCAAGCGATGCGGCGCAATCTGCATTGGCTGATTTTGAATTGCGCCATCGCGGCGGCGCGCCAGACGAAATGCCCGAGGTGACTGTTCAGGCGATTGGTGGGGGGCTTGTCATCACACAATTGCTCAAACAGTCGCAGTTGACGCCCAGCACCGGTGAGGCGGTTCGGATGATTGAGCAGGGTGGTGTGCGTCTGGATGGGGATAAGGTTGTGGACAAGTTGTTAGTCGTTCCAAAGGGTGCGACAGTCGTCGCCCAAGTGGGCAAGCGTAAGTTCGCACGTGTCACGGTCAATTAGCGGCCGTGAGCAACCTGTTTTTTTTGCGAAATCCTAAAACTATTTTGCAAAAGGGGGTTGACCAAGACTTTGTTGCACCGCATAATGGCAATCCTTCGAAACAAGTCGCAAAAGCAGCAGCGCGGCAATAAATTTTTCGAATTGTTCTTTAAAAACGTGACAACCGATTGAGGTGGGTGCTCTGGTATTTTGGGGCCTGCTGTTGATGGGGATTTGAAGGTGAAGCGGGATTTGGGTGTTAAAGCCCGGGTTTTGTGGAGCTGATAATTTCTGGTGATGTTTGTATTGGTAAAACGATATGGGCGTGACGGTCAATTGCAGGTAGGAACTCAACATATATAGCAGTACCCGTCTTAATGTAACAAGCATGCCTGAAGCGA
>JANMNT010000290.1:0-3638 GCA_031368465.1 Burkholderiales bacterium | reverse complement strand
GCGTACGCAGACCGTTTCATCGGTTGGCTAAAGGATGCGCTGGTGATGTTTGGTCGCGTGCCGTTCGCGTTTTACGTTGCGCATTGGTTCCTTATTCACGCCGCGAGCATCTTGTTGGGCACGCTGCAAGGTCATCCCGCTTCAACGTTCATGACCCACTTCATCTTCTACCCGAAGGGTTATGGCATCGATCTGATCGGCGTATATCTCGTTTGGGTCGCAGTGATTGCAGCGCTTTACCCGTTTTGTCGATGGGTTGCGTCGGTGAAGGCGCAACGTCGCGACTGGTGGCTGAGTTATCTGTAAGCGCAAACGGCGACGGCGTCACGGCGGGCTGACCTGATCACCTCGTTGGGCGCGCGAGCGGCCACATTGGTTGAAAAATGAAACACTCCAATAGACGGGCGTTTCCATGGCATTTAGCCTGAAAATGCACGCAAATAAACGGGTTTGTTGTTTTGTCGTTAGCTATTCGGCACTTGATTCCCGTCATGGGTGCGAATGCGTTGCCCCGTTATCCTATCGTCAAATTACGTATTTCTGGACAATGTGCCGAGCAAACGCCACTCGACCAGACCTGCGCCGCGTCTCCATACGCCGGCAAAAATAGTCAGCCCCCCCACGGAGAGTTTCCCGATGACCGGTCGCGCCACGATCAATATCCCCATCGCCAATGTTGGCGGACGCATGAAGGCCCGCCATACGCCCAAAGGCCGCCAGGTCGATCCGGACGCGCGTGTTGCCATTGCCGCGCTGCTCGCCGGTCGCGAGGTTAGGCGTGATCTGCTGATTGAATTGCTGCATCTGATTCAGGACCAGTTTGGCCGGCTGAGCGCGGCACATCTGGCCGCATTGGCCGAGACGATGAAGCTTTCGCAGGCGGAAGTCTACGAGGTTGCGACCTTTTATCATCATTTTGATGTTGTGAAAGAGGGCGAGGCTGCGCCAGCGGCGTTGACCGTGCGGGTTTGCGAAACACTGTCGTGCAGCATGGCCGGTGCGGATGCGCTGCTTGAGAAGTTGCCCGGCATTCTTGGCAAAGATGTGCGGGTGGTCGCCGCGCCGTGTATAGGCCGTTGCGCCGAAGCGCCGGCGGTATGTGTCGGTCAACACGCCTTCGGACACGCCACGATCGAGAATATTGCCGAATCGGTGCAGATTGGTGCAACGGCCGCAGTGGCCCACGTGGCCCATGTTGATCTCAACGGCTATCTCGCCGCCGACGGTTACAAAACGCTGCTGGATGTCGTACACGGCAAACGCGAGATTGAATCGGTTATCACCGAAATGGAACAATCCGGTCTGCGTGGACTCGGCGGTGCGGGATTTCCGGCCGGCCGTAAGTGGCGCATTGTGCGTGGCGAAATGGCACCACGATTAATGGCGGTGAATATTGACGAGGGTGAACCCGGCACCTTCAAGGATCGCCACTATCTGGAGCGTGACCCGCACCGTTTTATCGAAGGCATGTTGGTGGCTGCAATCGCGGTCGGCATCGACGCCTGCTACGTTTATTTGCGTGATGAATATCATCATTGCCGCAATGTCCTCGAAGCCGAAATGGCGGCAGCAATTGATTGGGCGGAAGACAACGGCATTACGTTGCCAAAAATCGAAATCCGGCGTGGCGCGGGCGCCTACATTTGTGGCGAAGAATCGGCAATGATCGAGTCGATCGAAGGCAAGCGCGGCATGCCGCGTTTACGGCCACCCTACGTGGCGCAGGTTGGTCTTTTCGGCCGGCCGACACTGGAACACAATTTTGAGACGCTGTATTGGGTGCGCGATATCCTCGAACGCGGTGCGGCGTGGTTTTCAGAGCAGGGGCGCCACGGCCGCAAGGGTTTGCGGTCGTTCTCGGTCTCGGGCCGTGTCAACAAGCCGGGCGTACATTTTGCCCCCGCTGGCATCACCGTAACCGAATTAATCAATGAATTCTGCGGCGGCATGCTCGACGGACAAACGTTTTACGCATATCTGCCCGGGGGCGCATCCGGCGGGATTTTGCCGGCCGCCATGGGTGACATCCCGCTCGATTTTGATACGCTGCAACCCCACGGCTGTTTCATCGGCTCGGCTGCCGTGGTGGTGTTATCCGACCACGATACAGCACGAGACGCGGCGTTGAATCTCATGAAATTTTTTGCGCACGAGAGTTGTGGTCAATGTACGCCGTGCCGTGTCGGCACCGAAAAGGCCGTCACGCTCTTGGCGGAATCAAAATGGAACACCGGGTTGTTGGAAGATTTGTCGGTTGTCATGGCCGATGCGTCGATTTGCGGGCTGGGACAGGCGGCGCCGAATCCGATCCGCTGTGTTGTCAAACATTTTTCGCATGAGATCTCAGCATGAATGCCATGAAAGAACCGCTCATCGAACGCACCACCGTCGAATTCACGCTAGATGGTGTTCAGGTAACGGCATTCGCCGATCAAACGCTGATCGAGATCGCCAAAGACCACGGCAAAGAAATCCCCCACCTTTGTTATAAGCCGGGCTACCGCGCCAACGGCAATTGCCGCGCTTGTGTGGTCGAAATCAAGGGTGAACGGGTGTTGGCGCCGTCGTGTTGCCGCCATCCCGCCAACAATATGGAGGTCACCACCGATTCAGCGCGTGCGGTGCACTCGCAAAAAATGGTGCTCGAATTGCTCACGACCGACGCGCCAAAAAAGAACCACAAGCCACAGGAAAACGAGCTCACCAAATGGGCTGCCGCACTCGGCGTGACGCAATCACGTTTTGTCTCGCGATCGCAGCCCGCGCCCGATGTTTCCCACCCGGCGATGAGTGTGAATCTGGACGCTTGCATCCAGTGCACACGCTGTGTGCGCGCGTGTCGTGAGGAACAAAACAACGACGTCATCGGTTATGCATTCCGCGGCGCGGAATCGAAGATTGTGTTCGATTTTGACGATGCGATGGGCGCGTCAACCTGTGTGGCGTGCGGCGAATGTGTGCAAGCCTGCCCGACGGGCGCGCTGGCGCCGGCCAAAGAAGCGTACGCCATCGTCGCCGACAAAAAAGTTGACAGTGTCTGCCCGTACTGCGGCGTTGGCTGTCAACTTACCTATCACGTCAAGGACAACACCATTGTGCGTGTCGACGGTCGTGACGGGCCGTCCAATCAATCACGATTGTGTGTCAAGGGTCGGTTCGGATTTGACTATGCGCATCACCAGCAACGCCTTACCAAACCATTGATTCGCAAGCCCGGTGTGCCAAAGACCGCCGATTTCAGCATGGACCCGGACAACTGGCGCGACGTGTTTCGCGAGGCAACGTGGGAAGAGGCGCTCGATCTTGCTGGCGGCACGCTGGCAAAAATTCGCGATCAACAGGGCGCCGGTTTCGGTAACAGCGCACTGGCCGGTTTCGGCTCGGCAAAAGGATCAAACGAAGAAGCTTACCTGTTCCAGAAATTGGTGCGCACCGGTTTTCGCACCAACAATGTCGATCATTGCACACGATTGTGTCACGCGTCGTCGGTGGTCGCGCTGCTCGAGGGCGTGGGCTCGGGCGCGGTGTCGAATCAGGTCAGTGATGTCGCCCACGCCGAAGTGATTCTGGTGATCGGTGCCAATCCGACCTCAAACCATCCGGTGGCCGCCACCTGGATAAAAAATGCCGCAAAAAAC
>JANMNT010000063.1:0-8433 GCA_031368465.1 Burkholderiales bacterium | reverse complement strand
CGGCTTGTCGAGAATCTGGTCGCCCTTGGTGGTCATGCCGATAATTTCAACCGCCAGCGCCGGGTAATGGCTGCGCAGTTGTGCGGCGATCCAGTGCGTTTGGGCCATGGCCAGCGGGCTTTCGCGGGAGGCAATGCGGATTAGTTTGGGGTTTGCCACGACGATGGGCATCTAGAGAAGGGGTGGAGAAAGATAGGGCCGGGACAGCGCGGGAGCGGCAATGTATTTATTTCAGGGACCGTGCAAACAAAAAAAACAAAACCCGTTTATCAACAACCATTTTCAGCCATTTATGCCTGAAAACACGCGCCATTATTAGGCTTTTATGTTTGATCGCACACTTTTGTTGCTTCGCCGGCCACGGATATGCCGTTTTTGTGTGCAACAAATGTTAGCACGCAAGGTCGAACTGATCAGCTGCCACCCATCTCTGCCGAGGCCGATTGTTGCGCTGCGGTAGAATCGATCCAACTTTCCGCTGCTGTTGATTCATTCCAGGTAACCCGCCTTATGCCAACCACCCCGATCGCGTTGTCAAAACCCGTCAATGTTCCGGCAAAGCCGAATCGGCCGCCGACCGCCTCCAATGACGGGACGATGCTCGAATCGCTGCATCCGCGCTTGCGTGAAATCCCCTATAACTACACGTCCTTTTCCGACCGCGAGATCGTGATTCGGCTGCTGGGTGATGACGCCTGGCAAACCCTGAATGAACTACGTGACCAGCGTAAGACCGGCCGCAGCGCGCGCATGTTGTATGAGGTGCTGGGCGATATATGGGTGGTCGAGCGCAATCCGTATTTGCAGGATGATCTGCTCGACAACCCAAAACGCCGCGCAATGCTGATCGAGGCCATGCGGCATCGTTTGCATGAAATCGAAAAACGCCGGCTGCGCGACCAACTTGAGAGCGACGACCCCCTCGACAATGACAAAGATCTCAAATCCAACAAGGTCATTGCGCTGCTGGCGCAGGCTAACGCCGCGGTGGATCGGTTCGAACGCGAATTTCGCGACACCTGGGATTTGCGCAAAAAAGTTGAGAAACGCCTGGCCAAAGTCACCCGTCGCGACAATATCGCCTTCGACGGGCTGGCGCGTGTTTCACACGTCACCGACGCCACCGACTGGCGCGTCGAATACCCGTTTGTGGTGGTGTACCCGGATAGCGAAGAAGAAATGGCGCCGATTGTGCGCGCGCTGATTGAACTCAAACTCACCATCATTCCGCGCGGCGGTGGCACCGGCTACACGGGCGGCGCGATTCCGCTAACCAAAACCTCGGCCGTCATCAATACCGAAAAACTGGACGCGCTCGGTGTGGTCGAACGCATCGAATTACCGGGTGTGGTCGGCGCGGTTGCCACCATCCGCTGCGAGGCGGGCGTGGTAACCAAGCGCGCGATGGAAGCGGCCGAACAAGCCGGACTGGTATGGGCGTGCGACCCGACATCGGCGGATGCGTCTTGTATCGGCGGCAACATTGCGATGAATGCCGGCGGGAAAAAGGCCGTGTTGTGGGGTACCGCGCTGGATAATCTGGCATCGTGGCGCATGGTCACGCCGGACGGCCTGTGGATGAACGTTGAACGTCTTGATCACAACCTCGGCAAGATTCACGATGTTCCGGTCGCCCGGTTTCGTGTCACCACATTCGACGAATCCGGCAAGAATATCCGCGATGAAAAAATATTGACTATCCCCGGTCCGTCATTTCGCAAGACCGGCCTCGGCAAGGACGTCACCGACAAATTTCTGGCAGGGTTGCCCGGTATTCAAAAGGAAGGTTGCGACGGCATCATCACGTCCGGCCGTTTTATCCTGCACCGCATGCCGAAACACATCCGCACAATTTGTCTGGAATTTTTTGGTCAGGTCAAAGAAGCGGTGCCGTCGATTGTCGAGATCAAGGATTTTATCGACGCCCATCCGCAGGCCGTTCTTGCCGGCCTTGAGCATCTTGACGAGCGTTACCTGAAGGCGGTCGGCTACGCGACCAAGTCGCGGCGCAACCAGCGGCCAAAAATGGTGCTGATCGGTGACATCGTCTCGGACGACGAAAACGCGGTGATGGAAGCATCGAGTCAGGTCGTGCGCCTGGCCAATGCCCGTCACGGCGAGGGCTTCATCGCCGTCAGCGCCGAAACGCGCAAAAAGTTCTGGCTCGATCGCGCCCGCACGGCGGCCATCGCCAAACATACCAACGCCTTCAAGATCAACGAGGACGTGGTGATTCCGCTCGACCGGCTGGGTGATTATTCGGAAGGCATCGAGCGCATCAATATCGAGCTCTCGCTGAAAAACAAGATTCGTCTGATCGACCGCCTGTCTGAGTGTATCGCCGGCAAATTGCCGCTCGATCTTGAAGATGAAAACATCTCGCACGATGAAATTGTCGGCACACGCATTGATGAAGCGCACCAGTTGTTCGCCGATGTGCGCGGACGCTGGCAGTTTTACCTCGACAATCTTGATGCACCCATGGCAAAGCTGCCGATCAAGGATGCTGCAACCAGCACCGATCTGAGTATTGCCAACATCACCAGCATCTTTCAGGGACTGCAGAATTATTCGCTGCGCGCGTCATGGAAAACCGAACTGCGTGCACCCCTGCACGAAATTTTTGGCGGACGTATGTTTGTCAGCGCAACCAAACGCTTTGACGCCATTCACAAAGAGGTGCTGCATTCGCGCGTGTTTGTCGCGCTGCATATGCACGCCGGTGACGGCAATGTGCATACCAATATTCCGGTCAATTCGGATGACTACGGCATGATGCAGGAGGCCAATCAGGTTGTCGCCCGCATCATGGCCTTTGCCCGCAAGCTCAATGGCGTGATCTCAGGCGAACACGGCATCGGTATCACCAAGCTCGAGTTTTTGACCGACGAGGAAATCAAGCCGTTTCTGGATTACAAGGCGCAGGTTGATCCATCGGGCCGTTTCAACGCCGGCAAATTGATGCCCGGCGGCGATTTGACACGCGCCTACACGCCGTCGTTCGGCTTGCTCGGTGCCGAATCGCTGATCATGGAGCAATCCGACGTTGGCGCCATTGCCGATTCGATCAAAGACTGTTTGCGCTGCGGAAAATGCAAGCCGGTGTGTGCCACCCACGTGCCGCGCGCGAATTTGTTGTACAGCCCGCGCAACAAAATTCTTGCGACCTCCTTGTTGATCGAAGCATTCCTGTATGAAGAGCAGACGCGCCGGGGTATTTCGCTGCGCCACTTTGATGAATTCTCCGATGTTGCCGATCACTGCACGGTCTGCCACAAATGCGAAAGTCCCTGCCCGGTCGATATCGACTTTGGCGATGTATCAGTCGCCATGCGTAATTTGTTGCGCAAAGAAGGCAAACACAAATTTAATCCCGGCACCGCCGCGTCAATGTTTTTTCTGAACGCGACCGATCCGGCCACCATCAAGCTGACCAAGACGTTGATGATTGATTGGGGCTACAAGGCGCAACGCGTCGCCCACGCCATCGCCAAGAAATTCATGTTGCCGCAACTGCAAACCAAACGACCGCCGGCCACCGTTGGCATGCCAACCATCAAGGCGCAGGTGATTCATTTCATCAATAAGCCGATGCCCGGCGGGTTGCCGAAAAAAACCGCGCGCGCGTTGCTCGATATTGAAGACAACAAGACGGTGCCGGTGATCCGTGACGCGGCAAAAACAACGGCCGATACCGAGGCGGTGTTTTATTTCCCCGGCTGTGGCTCCGAGCGTTTGTTCGGCCAGGTGGGTCTCGCCACACAAGCGATGCTGTATCACGTCGGTGTGCAAACGGTATTGCCGCCGGGGTATCTGTGTTGCGGCTATCCGCAAACAGCAGCTGGCAATGCCGACAAGGGCCAGGAAATCATCACCGACAATCGTGTGTTATTTCACCGGCTGGCCAATACGCTCAATTATCTTGATATCAAAACCGTGGTGGTGTCGTGCGGCACCTGCATGGACCAATTGCAGAAATACGAATTCGAGAAAATTTTCCCCGGCTGCCGGCTGCTCGACATTCATGAATTTTTGCTTGAGAAACAGATCAAACTTGAAGGCGTGACCGGGGTTCGTTATATGTACCACGACCCCTGCCACAGCCCAATGAAAACCTATCAGCCGATGAAAGTGGTCAGTGAACTGATGGGCGACAATAAAGTTGACGAAAACACGCGTTGTTGCGGCGAATCCGGCACCCTCGCCGTGACCCGTCCGGACGTTTCAACCCAGGTGCGTTTCCGCAAAGAGGAAGAAATGAAAAAAGGTGCCGGCAAGCTGCGCGCCGACGGTTTTCAGGGTGAGGTAAAAATTCTGACCTCGTGCCCGTCTTGTCTGCAAGGCTTGTCACGCTTCGACAACGACAGCGGCACCCAGGCCGATTACATCGTGGTTGAGATTGCCAAACATGTGTTGGGACCCAACTGGATGCGCGAGTTTGTTGATAAAGCGAATAACGGCGGAATTGAACGCGTTTTGCTTTAATCGGTCCCACCGTTTGCCAGCCGATCGGGTGCAACGACGATTTTTGCCGGCGTCTTTAACCGGCGACATCCAATGACGTTGTTGGCCCGTAAGAACGAATACTGATCCGCTCTTGTTGACGCCAAAAACAACTGCAAACGTTAATGAGAGCGCGCTAGAATAGGCGCACTCTTTTTTGTCGGGTTCTACATGAATAAGACCATTCTTCGTTTGTCATTGTTAATGCTCGGCGTCGCAACACTTGCCGGCTGCGCGCAGCTTGTCACACCACCAATCGCAAACAGGGCACCGCTTTCCGCCTCGCTGCCCGTCGATTGCGCAAAACTCGGCACGCTACCCGACGCAGACGTGTCCAAAACGCTCGACATGAATGACTTCATGCTGGCGACGCTTCGCAAGTTCGGCAAAACCGACAATGCCGGTGTGTGCGCCATGTCTTGGGACGAACGCAATAATGTCATGTTGGCGTATCGCAACACGATAAAAGATCCCAATCGCAAAGCGCTACGTGCGCCGTCCAAAGAGTACATTCGTACGTGGGATGCAGATGACAATGGCAATCTGCCGTCATCGACGCAGAAAATTCTGGCAGACAACAAACGGCGGGCGCTGGCAGCCGACAATGCAAACGGCCGCACCAAAGCCGCCGGCATCCGGCAAAACCAATGGACATTTTTGGGTCCAGGCAACGTTGGTGGCCGCATCCGGGCAATCGTGTTTGATCCCCGCAACAGCAATCGCTTTTTTATCGGTGCTGCCACTGGTGGTATTTGGCTGACCAACAATGCGGGCCAGACCATCACACCAGTCGCCGACTTCAGCGGCAATCTGGCGATTGGCGCGATGGCGATAGATCCGGTCAATCCCAATAACGTCTATGCGGGTACGGGCGAAAGCTTTGGCGGTTTTTCTGGCGCGGGTGTATTCAAAAGCACCGATGGGGGCTCGACATGGAACCTGCTTGTGTCCACCTCGACCGATACCTTAATCAACCCGAGCGGCGCTGATTGGGTCACCACCAACCGTGTCGCAGTCCATCGTACCGACCCCAACATTGTGTTGGCGGCAAATGGTGGCGGCATTTATCGTTCGGCCAATGGCGGGCAATCGTGGATCCGCACACGCGTCGGCACAACCTTGGACCTTCAGTTTGATCCAAACAATCCGGACCGGGCTGTCGCCTCTGGCAACGGCGGTTTTGCCTTCTACTCAACCGATGCCGGCAATACCTGGACTGATGCACCAAAGTTTTTTACCAATGAGTTACGCGGTCGGGGCACCAGCGCACGTTCGGAATTTGCCTGGTCAACATCGACACCCAATCTAGTATTTGCCTCGGTCGACAACACCGACCAAACATCCGGTTCACGCGGTGAAGTCTACAAATCTGAAGACGGTGGCCAAACATGGGTATTTATGTCGTCGCCCAAACACCTCAGCCAACAGGGCGACTACGACAATACGATTTGGGTTGACCCAACCAACGCATTGAACATCGTGGTGGGTGGGTTGGACTTGTATCGCTCAATCGATGGTGGCACCACATTTACGCGAATCAGCACCTGGCAATCAGCCGGGCCGGGACTGCCACAACCACACGCAGATCACCATCAAATTGTATCGCCACCCAATTTCAGTGGGGCGAATCCGATGGTGTATATCGGCAATGATGGCGGACTTTATCGATCGACCAATATTTTTACGGCCTCCAGCAATGGAACGTCGACCTGGCAGAACCTGAATAACGAACTTGGCATCACGCAATTTTATGGCGGTGCGGGTTCACTTGCGGCGGGTGGGAAAATTATTGGCGGCACCCAGGACAACGGCGATCTGCGTTTTTCAAGTGGAACCACCTGGACACGAATCGGTGGTGGTGATGGCGGCTATTCGGCAGTTGATCCGGTCGACGATGCCACGCATTACGGCGAATACGTCTATGCGTCGATTCGCCGATATGGCGGTGCGGGTTCGGGTTATATCTGCAACGGCATTACTGAAGGCAAGAAAGAGGAAGGCAACCCTTATTGCGGGGCCAGCGCGACCGAGCAAACCAATTTTATTTCGCCCTTTATTCTTGACCCGAATGTGCGCGACCGGATGTTGGTTGGGGCCAATTCACTTTGGGTAAGCGACGACGTCCGCACGGTGCAGGCACCGGTATGGCGGGCGATCAAGCCGCCGGTAACCAACCCTAACAGCACCCGTTACATCAACGCGATTGCCGTACAAAACGGCAATTCGAATGTGATTTGGGTGGGACACAATGCATCCAACACAACCGGACTACCGACACAAATTTTCAAAACCAGCAACGGTCTATCGGCAACCCCGGATTGGACCAATGTTGCACAAGCCGGCATGCCGACCTCGGCAATCAACCGGCTGACGATCGACCCGGGCAATCCCAACCGGGTTTGGGTGTCGTATTCCGGCTTTTCAACCAATCGTCTGTGGGTGACTGAAAATGGTGGCACTAGTTGGCGCAGCATTTCTGCGGGATTGCCCGCCGTGACCATCCACGATATGAAGCGTCACCCGACCCAGCGCGATTGGTTGTATGTTGCGGCTGCGAACGGCGTTTACACCTCCGAGGATAGCGGTGTAACGTGGACCTCGACCAATGACGGCCCAAACAGTGTACGTGTGCGGGAGTTGTTTTGGTATGACAATTTCACGCTTGTCGCAGTGACCTATGGTCGCGGCATGTTCAAGGTTTCCTCGCTTCCGGACACGGGACTAATTTCGTTTCAGCCAACCACATACAACGTCACTGAGGGTGTCGGCTCCGCGACCCTGACTGTTCAACGCATCGGCAGCATCGCCGCTGCCGCAAGTGTCGGTTTTGCAACGCAAAGTGGCACGGCAACATCCGGTACCGATTTCACCGCGGCCAGCGGCACGCTAAGCTGGCCGGCAGGTGATGGATCAACCAAAGTCATTTCCGTACCAATCATCGACGACGCCATTGCCGAGCCAACCGAATCATTCATCGTGGTGCTCAGCAATGCAATCGGGACCACAATCGGCTCAGGCACCGCGACGGTAAACATCACTGATAACGAGCCTGGCGTATTTCCACCGAGCTGTGTGTTGCCAACTAATGGATGGTCGATTCCGGCCGGCGCAAATGCCGGCTGGCAGGTGGCAACCGACAGCGCCTCGGAAGGCACCTGCAGTCTCAAAAACATGCCGATAGGTGACAACGCCAAAGCACAGATTGCCTACACCGGCACGTTTATCGCAGGCAATGTGACGTTCGACCGGCGTGTGTCGAGCGAATCAACCTACGACTGTTTGCAATTCCTGATTGATGGCGTGGCACAAAACATCGGCAGCAATTGCAGCGGCGCGAGTCTGGTTGGCGCTTCCGGTGAAGTACCTTGGGGCGGTGTCAGTGTGCCGATCACTGCCGGCGCGCACACGTTGACCTTGTCGTACGTCAAAGACGCCAACACAATCGAAGGCAGTGATGCGGCGTGGATCGATAAACTGGTGTTGCAACAGACGTCAACAGCACCCGTGACATTGACTGTCACCAAGAACGGCAGCGGGCTCGGCACCGTGACCTCGGCACCGGCCGGCATCAGCTGCGGTGCAACCTGCAATGCCGCGTTTACGCCCGCCTCAGTGGTCACTTTTTCGGCGGCATCGTCCGCCGGCAGTTATTTTTCCGGCTGGACGGGTTGCACCTCGGTCGTTGGCACAAGTTGTCAGTTCACCGTTGCAAGTGCCACAACCGTGACGGCTACGTTTGTGCTGGTTCCAACCGCGCCACCCTTGGCAAAACGTGGCGGCATCGATCTGGACGGCAACGGCTCGAGCGCATTGATTATGCGGCACTCGGCAAACAGCCAATTGCTGGCGGGGCGTCTGGTCAATGGTCAATTGCAGTGGACCACCATGGCCGATCCTGGTAGCGACTATCGTTTGCTCGGTGCGGTTGAT
>JANMNT010000049.1:0-2364 GCA_031368465.1 Burkholderiales bacterium | reverse complement strand
GGCAACTACTGTTTTAGGGCGCGCAATCGGCCATGCTCGACGTTGATCACGGCACCTATCCCTATGTGACCTCGTCAAACTGTCTGGCCGGTCAGGCATCAGCTGGCGCAGGCGTCGGGCCGCAGGCGTTGAACTATGTTTTGGGCATCACCAAAGCCTACGCAACGCGGGTTGGATCCGGCCCGTTCCCGACCGAGCTTGAGGATGATGTCGGCCAACGCCTGCGCGATCGCGGTCACGAATATGGCTCCGTTACCGGGCGCCCGCGCCGCTGTGGATGGTTTGATGCCGCTGCGCTGAAGCGTGCGGCGCAAATCAACGGCTTGTCGGGACTTTGTATTACCAAACTTGATGTTCTCGACGGCTTGGATGAACTGAAGATTTGTACCGGCTACCGGCTGGATGGAAAAATTGTCGATATTCTGCCGTATGGGGCCGAATCGATTGCCAGTTGTGAACCGATCTATGAGGTGCATTCCGGCTGGACTGAGAGTACATTGGGAATTCAAACGTTTGAAACGTTGCCGACAGCGGCGCAAGCCTACCTGCGGCGCATGGAAACATTGGTAGGCATCAGGGTGGCGTTGGTCTCAACCGGGCCTGACCGGAACGAAACCATCGTATTGCACCATCCATTCGACTGATTGCCATTTCAGGTGGGCTGCCCGGTCGGTTCTGCTATTGACGGCACGTGGTTTTTTAGGCCTACTTGGCCAAAGCATTTCAGACGGGGACTTGAAAGCCTATGAACACAACGCCCGATTTGCCGGTCGGTGGTCGCCGCAGAAGTCGATCAAGTGAGCGGGTTGGCGAAATGTTGGTCAAGGATGGCGCGATCACACAGCAGGTGCGCGATGACGCACTGGCCATCAGTATTGCCACAGGCAAACGGCTTGGCCAGGTATTGGTACAAAGCGGTGCATTGAGCGAGGACAAACTCGCACTGTTAATATCGAAACAACTGGGTATTCTGTTTGTTAATCTCAGCCAGTTTGAATTTCGACCGGAGCTAATCAAGCTGCTGCCCGAAGCAACCGCGCGCAGATGTCGGGCGGTGGTGCTTGAAAATCAGGGCGCCGGGTTGCTTGTCGGCTTTGCCGACCCCGACGATATCAGCGCATTGGATGATATCGAGCGGATACTCAAGCGCCAGGTCACGCCTGCCGCCTGTCCCGAAAGCCAGATTCTTGCCGCACTCGACCGGTTTTATCGTCGAACCGATGAAATCTCCGGCCATGCCATTGCGCTCGGCAAGGACCTTGGTGATGCATTCGATACCAATGCTCTGGCGGCTGACGGCAAAGAAGAGGCGCCCGTCATGCGGTTGCTGCAGTCGTTGCTGGAAGATGCCATACAAGTCCGCGCCTCGGATGTGCATATCGAACCACAGGAACGCACCTTGCAAATACGCTTTCGCATCGACGGTGTGTTGCAGGCGCAGGCCGAGGCTGACGTGCGTATCGCGCCGGCCCTGACACAACGTCTGAAACTCATGGCAGACCTTGATATCGCCGAACGCCGGATGCCGATGGATGGGCGCTTTTCTTTCAGGGCGCGCGACCGTGAAATCGATGTGCGCATGTCGACATTGCCGGGGCAATACGGTGAGTCGATTGTGATGCGTTTACTTGACCAGTCCGGCACGGTGCGCGGGCTCGACGCCATTGGTATGCCGGCTGAAATGGTTGATCAGTTGCGGGAGATCCTCAATTCAGGCTCCGGTATGGTGCTGGTGACCGGGCCGACCGGTGCCGGCAAAACCACAACGCTTTATGCGGCATTGTCCGAAATCGATCTTGTAGCGCAAAAAGTCATCACGGTTGAGGATCCCGTCGAATACCGGTTGCCGGGGATCGTGCAGGTGCAGGTCAATGACAAGATCGAGTTGACCTTTGCGCGTGTGCTGCGCGCCACGTTGCGGCAGGACCCTGATGTGGTGTTGGTTGGCGAAATGCGCGATGCGGAAACGGTCGAAATCGGTTTGCGTGCGGCGCTGACCGGACACATGGTGCTCTCGACTTTGCATACCCGGGATGCGCCAAGCGCGGTATTTCGTTTGCTCGACATGGGGGCACCGCCATACATGGTGGCGACCTGTCTGCGTGCGGTCGTGGCGCAGCGGCTGTGCCGACTCAATTGCAAGAGCTGCAGTGGTGACGCGAAAACAACGGTTCACGAACGGGCCTGGCTGGAATTATTTGGCGGCGAGGAGGCAGCCGGCATGAAGGCGCAGCGCGGTGCCGGATGCACGCAGTGTGGCGGTACAGGCTATCGCGACCGTACCGGACTCTACGAGATTTTTGTAATGGACGAGACCCTCGCCAAGGCGACCATCGACGGCGGCGGATCGGCGTTTTTGTCGGC
>JANMNT010000287.1:0-1668 GCA_031368465.1 Burkholderiales bacterium | reverse complement strand
GACTTGATGCTGATTGACGCCGGGTGTGAGCTTGAGAGCTACGCCGCCGACATCACCCGCACGTTTCCCGTCGCCGGGTAATTCTCTGCGGCACAGCGCGATGTTTATGAGCTGGTGCTTGAATCGCAATTGGCGTGTATCAAGGCGGTCAAACCGGGCAACCCCTTTGGCAAATACCACGATGTGGCCATCAACGTGCTGGCGCAAGGACTGATCGATTTGAAGCTGTGCAAAGGTTCACTTGCCAGCGTGATTGAAACCGAGGCGTACAAACAGTTTTACATGCATCGGGCGGGTCACTGGCTTGGTCTTGATGTACATGACGCGGGCAGCTACAAAAAGCCGGATGGCAAGTGGGTGGCAATGGAGCCCGGCATGGTGCTGACTGTCGAGCCCGGTATCTACATTCGTCCCGCTGACAACGTGCCAAAGGCATTCTGGGATATCGGCGTGAGGATTGAAGACGATATTCTGGTGACAAAAAAAGGTAATGAAAATCTGACCGCGAGCTGCCCAAAGTCAGTCAAGGATGTTGAAGCGCTCACGGCAATTGCAGCCGCCGGTGTCAAACATTGATCGAAAAAATTGATGATCAACGCGGACGTATTGGTGGTTGGTGCCGGGCCGGTGGGTGCGACGTTTGCATTGCTGGCCAAGGCACTGGGATTAAGAATTGCGTTGATCGACGCCCGTACGGGGCCGTCAACCGAGACACGCAGTCTGGCACTGTCACATGGGAGCCGCGTGCTGTTGGAGCGGGCGGGGGCGTGGCAATCCACGCTGAAACCTTCGGAAATTCACGCGATCCATACGTCCCAGCAAGGCGGGTTTGGCCGTGTTCGATTATCGCGTGAGGATGCCGAAGTGCCGGCGCTGGGCTATGTGGTTGGATACACCGCCCTGCAGGCAACCCTCGATACAGCGCTAATGACGGCCGGCATCCCGGTCACCTTTGGGGCGCGCGTCACGTCTATTGAACCGGCTGCAAACAGTGCCAAATGCCCGCCATCAACGGCGACGGGTGATTGCGGTGACGGGGCAACGGTCGCGTTTTCGCATGGCGACAATACGGTGTCGGTAACCGTGAACGTTGTGGTTTTAGCTGATGGCGGGGCAAATCTTGATAAGCTGCCAGGCGTTTTGGTCGATGAAAAGGACTATGGCCAATCCGCGATGCTGGCAACGGTTGTCGCTGATCGGCCGCACCAGCGCGTTGCGTTCGAGAGATTTACCCCCGGCGGTCCGCTCGCGCTTCTCCCGTATAACGGGGAAAACGAATATGCGGCTGTCTGGGTCGCCGCACATGCGCAAATTGCCACGCTGATGTCGTATACCGATGCAGAGGTATGTGCGCAATTCCAGCACCAATTCGGCACACGTGCGGGACGTTTTGCGTCGTTGACCAACCGACAAAGTTATCCGCTGCGGTTGCGCCAAACAAGCACAAGGGTTGCCGGCCGGGTAGTCATTGTCGGCAACGCCGCCCAAGCCATGCATCCGGTCGCCGGACAAGGCTTTAATCTTGGCTTGCGTGACGCACAAACACTGGCGGGGTTGCTTGGCCGCGGACCAATAGAGGCGGCGCTGAAAAAATACGACGCGGCGAGAGAGCAAGATGTGTCACGCGGCGTGGGGTTCACGGATTTATTGGCGACCACCTTTTTGTCG
>JANMNT010000035.1:0-6240 GCA_031368465.1 Burkholderiales bacterium | reverse complement strand
GTTTTCGATCACCTTTGGCTGGCCGGCTTCCATGATGGCGATACAGCTGTTGGTGGTACCCAAGTCAATTCCAATAATGCGTCCCATGATGTTTTCCTTTGTTTCGAAGTCTTTTAAGATGTTTTGTAGATTGGGATTTATGCCGCTGCTTCAAGTGGCAGATAGCCCGGCCATGCGCGTCCCATCACGACGCCGAAGCGCAGCCCGCTGGATGGTCAGGATTTCGCCTTCGCGACCGCGACCAATGCCGGACGCAACACCCTGTCGTGCAGCGTATAGCCCTTTTGCATGACTGATACCACGGTGTTGGCGTCCTGATCGGACTCAACCGCGGCGATCGCCTGATGCCGTGATGGATCGAATTTCTGCCCGGTCGGATCAACCTCTTGAATGGCAAATTTCTCGAAAACCGATGCAAGCTGCCGCATGGTTAATTCCACACCCTGTTTATAGGCGTCCACCGACGGATTGTCGACTTTCAGCGCGGCATCCATGCTGTCCTTGACGGCAAGCAGGGCATCGGCAATTTTCTCGACACCAAATTTTTGCGCTTTGAGGACGTCTTCGGCCGAGCGACGCCGGATGTTTTCGGTCTCTGCTTTGGCCCGCAGCCATTCGTCCTTGGCCGTCACCGCAGCCGCCTCTGCTGTTGCCAACTTGATCGTCAGCTCGGCGATTGGATCTTTGTGGTTATTGCCGGTCGGCGTATCAGACGTCGCTGACTCGGCTGAAGCTGGTGCCGGGTGCGCTTGATTTTGCGCATTTTCTGGAGCATCCATGATCAAAAATTCCCTGAAAAATCAATATCATGGAATCATTTTGGGTCAAGTAGCCCGATTTCAAGTCTGCCAGCCCAAATCTTTTGGAATTCTTGGGTCAATCACACGTCGCCAAAGCGGCGGCACCAACGCCAGCAGCACCATGGCGCCGTAACCGCCCGGCAATTGCGGCGCAGCGGCGTGATGCTGGAGCGCCTGATATGGCCGCGCGGCCGCTGCATGATGATCTGAGTGGCGTTGCAGTTGAAATAGATAAGCGTTGCTCAAGAAATAGGCTGAATTCCACGAGTGCATGGGCGTCACGCTGGCCGGGCGCTGACGCTCGTCCAGGTCGCGTCGTAAGCCATAGTGCTCAACATAATTGATGATTTCGAGGGTGGCAATGGCGACAACCGCCTGCCCGGCGAAAAACAACACGGCGGAAGCGCCAAAAAAACCGCCCAATGCGGCCGCAAAACCGGCGGTGCCGGCATACCACCAAAACAATTCGTTGCGCCAGGTAAAAAAGCCGCATTGCTTGCGCGCCAATACCCGGTGTTGCAGGTGAAACGCCTTGTCAATATTGCGCCAGATGGCGCGCGGGACAAACGTATAGACATTTTCACCACGCCGCGCCGATGACGGATCGCGATCGGTCCCCACCCAAAGGTGATGCCCCAACACATGTTCGATCTTGAACGACCCGTATGCAGATGACGCCAGCAGTATGCCGCCGGCCCATTGCTCGAGCCGGGTTGGTTTATGGATGAGCTCGTGCGCAACATTGATGGCAATAATGCCGCTGATGGCACCGATCGACAATATCCAGCCGGTTTTGCCACAAATTGACAGCGGTGCGGTGGCAAAAAAATGCGCGGCAAACACCAGCATGGCCAAATGCAACGGCACACACAGCAATGGCATCAACCGAAACCATGTCTGTCCGCCGGCGCTGTTGCCTGGCGGCTCGGTATTGGTCAGGTCGCGACCGATGACATAGTCAACGATGGTCAACACGCCGTACATGGCAATCAGCGGAAAGAATGCCCACCAATCCGGGTGGGCGGATGAAAACCCATTGTTCGCCGCCCGTACCACCATCAACGGCAGGGTCAGCGGCAGAATACTGGTGATTGCGCGAATGCGCGCCATCGTTTGCGGATCCGGATTGAGCCGTTCCAGCAACATGCTATTTCTTTTTCTCCGTGATCAGCGCACTCACAATCAGCGTGATGACGGAATACATCAGCGAGCCGATCAACGCCGCCATAAAGCCGGTCACGGTGAACCCCTTCACCACCTCGGCCACCAGCCAGAATAGCAAGGCATTGATGACAAAAATGAACAGGCCCATGGTCAGCAAGGTGACCGGCAGAGTCAGCAAAATCAAGATTGGACGGATTACCGCATTCACCAGGCCCAGCACCAGCGCGGCGGCAAGCGCTGCAAAAATGCCATCCACCCTGACGCCCGAATAAAAATAAGCGACCGCCAGCAGGGCCAACGCATTGATACACCAACGAACAAGGATTGTCATGTTTTGCACCCGCCCAATGAATTGATGCGGGCATAATACCCTGTCTGAATATTGGTGCCCGCAAAATGTCTGTTCACCCAACTCAAAAACGCATTGCCGTCCCCGACATTCGTGCCATGAAGTCGTCGGCAAAGGTTGTCATGCTCACCGCATATACCAAACCGATGGCGCAGTTGCTAGACCCGCATTGCGACATTCTGCTGGTCGGCGACTCGCTGGCAATGCTGGTGTATGGCATGGACAACACGCTGAACATTTCACTCGACACGATGATCATGCATACGCAGGCGGTGATGCGCGGCTCGCAGCGCGCCATGGTGATGCTCGACATGCCGTTTGCCAGTTATCAGGAATCAATGCAACAGGCCTATCGCAATTGCGCGCGGGCGATGGCCGAATCCGGCTGCCAGGCCATCAAACTTGAAGGCGGCGCCGAACTTGTCGAAACGGTTGAATTTCTGTCCTCACGCGGCATTCCGGTGATGCCGCATATCGGCCTGATGCCGCAACGCGTCAACGCAATGGGTGGCTTTAAGGCGCAGGGACGTGAGGACAGCGCCGAGGCAAAATGGATCGGCATCGCCAGACAATTCGAAGCCGCCGGTGCATTTTCGGTTTTGATCGAGGGCACGGTTGAGCCGGTCGCGCGCGCGGTCTCTGAAGCTTTGTCGATACCGACCATCGGCATCGGTGCCTCACCGGCGTGTGACGGACAGGTATTGGTAACCGAGGACATCACCGGATTGTTTACCGATTTCACACCAAAGTTTGCAAAACGTTATGTCGATATCGGCGCCCAGGTTTCACAGGCGGCGGCAGAATATGCAAAAGAGGTACGCACGGGCGCCTTCCCGACAATGGAACACTGTTTTGGTGTCAAGAAATGACCGGGCAGCCCGGCCAACGCAATACATGTCCGCCGACTGCCGGTATTACCTGTTCAAGCATTGCCTGACGCTGTCGAGAGTTTAATGATGTCGGTAGACAGTCTTCGCCAAATGTCCAAAAACACCAATACAGTCGAAGGGACGCATCAAGTTGCTCGAGGAGAATTCGATCACCGCACGCAGTATCGAAGGTGCGATTCGCGGGCTGCTGCAACAACCGGCTGAAACACCGGTCATCGGATTGGAATAATTCATTCGGTGATGGCTGGCCGGATCATGTGACCGCCGCCCTGATCTGTTCGAGCGCGCCCGGGTCTTCAATCGTTGTCAGATCGCCCGGGTCACGCTTCTCACAAAGCGCCTGAATTGCGCGGCGCAACAGCTTGCCGGACCGTGTTTTTGGCAACAGTGTCACAAAATATACGCGCACCGGCCGGCCGATCGCCCCCAGCTCGCGATCGACGGTGGCCATGATTTCTTTTTCGTGAGCGGCGGCGGCTTCCACCGTGCCGACTTTCTGCACATCCTTGACCACCGCAAACGCCACCGGTACCTGCCCTTTCAACGCATCCGCAACCCCAACCACCGCGACCTCGGCAATATTCGGATGCGCCTGGATCGCCTCTTCGATTTCGCGGGTGCCAAGACGGTGCCCCGCAACATTGATCACATCGTCGGTGCGTCCCATGATGAAATAGTAACCATCGGCGTCACGTGTCGCCCAATCAAATGTGGTGTAGACGCGCTCGTCTTCGAACATGCTGAAATAGGTGCGCACAAAACGCGCGTCATCACCCCAAATGGTCGACATACATCCGGGCGGCAACGGCGGCACGATGCACAAGACGCCTTTCTCATCGGACCCGACCGCGGCGCCACTGCCTTCGAGTTTCAGCTTGACGTTGTAACCGTAAACGGCGAAGCTGGGTGAACCAAGCTTGCGCCGGGTCTTTTCGATGCCGGGTTGTGCGCTCAGGATCGGCCAGCCGCTTTCCGTTTGCCAGTAGTTGTCGATGACGCTGACGTTTGCGCCTTTTTCGATCCAGTCGCTGGTTGGCTGGTCAAGCGGCTCTCCGGCCAGATAGAGATAACGCAAGCTCGACGTGTTGTATTTTGACAAGTAGGCGGGATCCTGTTTTTTCAACACCCGTATTGCGGTTGGTGACGAGAACATCGCCACCACATTGTATTGCTCGACAATTTTCCACCACACGCCCGGGTCTGGTCTGATCGGCAGCCCCTCATACATGATGGTGGTAGAACCGTTTATCAACGGGCCGTAAATGATGTACGAGTGCCCGACCACCCAGCCGATATCAGAGGTGCAAAAAAAGGCCTCACCGGCGTTGGTTGAAAAAATATCCGGCATCGATGAGGCAAGCGCAACGGCATAACCGCCGGTATCGCGCTGGACACCTTTAGGTTTGCCGGTGGTACCGCTGGTATAGAGGATGTAAGACGGGTGGCTCGACTCGACCCATTCACACGGCACGATTTCACCGGCATGACGTGGTGCAAGCGCGGCATAGTCCATGTCACGACCGGGTAACACGTGCATGCTCTTGTCGAGGTGGCGGTTTACCAAAACCACATGCCGCGGCGGGTATTTTGCGAGTTTGATCGATTCGACGGTCAGCGGTTTGAGCGGGATAACCTTGCCGGCGCGCGAACCCGCGTCTGCCGTAACCATGACCTTCGGCTTGGCGTCATCGATGCGCGCCGCCAGTGACGACGCGGCAAAGCCGCCGAACACCACGGAATGAATCGCCCCGATACGCACCGTTGCCAGCATCGCAAACACGGCTTCGGGAATCATCGGCATATAGATCAGCACCCGGTCGCCTTTGCCCACGCCCAGCGACTTCAGCACAGCGGCAAAACGGTTTACCTCGTCAAATAGCTGGCGGTACGTGAACGTCCGTGTCTGCTCGACTTCGGATGAAATCCAGACCAGTGCATTTTGATCGGCACGGGTCGACAAATGCCGGTCGACTGCGTTGTAACAAAGGTTGGTTTCACCGCCGACAAACCACTTTGCAAACGGCGGCTTGGAATAGTCACAGACTTTACGAAACGGTTTTACCCAATCAATGCATTTGGCCTGATCGGTCCAAAACGCATCTGGTGCCGCAAGCGATCTGGCGTGAAATTTTGCGTAACTGTTTTTTTCAGTAGCCATGTCAGTCACTTTCATCAGGGAAATTCGGCGATGCCCGGGCCGGTCAACCCGAATATTTCCAAACGCGTTCTACTTGAAGATCACTTCTTCAATCGCAGCCAGCAACGCCTTGGATTTGGCGGGTTTGGTGAGATAGCCATTTGCACCAAGCTTCAGCCCCTTCATGATGTCTTCAAGCGATCCCAGACTCGACAACATCAGGACCGGCAGGCTTTTCATTTTGTCGTTTGAGCGGATCCGATTAAGGATATCAAAACCGTTTGCGTCCGGCAGCAATACGTCGAGCAAGACCAAATCAGGCTTTGCCTTGAAACCGGTGACAATTTCGGCGCGATTCGCGGCGCGGACCACGCGATAGTCGGCCTTCAGCAAGATACGTTCAAGCAACATCGCCGTGACGGCATCATCCTCAACCACCATCACCATTGGCGGCGAGTTGACCGGCGGACGGCTTGGTGCGTCTGCAAAAATTCGGACAAAAAAACCATTGCTGGTTAATTTTGATTCCCCGATGACCGCCTCGTCATTCATTGCCTGTTCTTGCTGCGGCGTCGTTGTCGGCTCGGGAACATTGTTTGCCGGGTCGAGCAGCTTGGTGAAGTCAAGATCCAGATCATTATCGTTTGACATACTGACACTCGGCGCCTGTGTGTGGGATTCAAGTAATAAACAATCACGCATATTTGTCTACCGATGCCGACATTTGAGCTTGCGTGACACATCAAATCCGCATGGTTCTCAATATTGTACTAGCCCTTTAAATCATTGTCGGACAAGCGTTGATGCGCCTGGCAATTCCCCCAGCCCGGCAAGACGACTTAGTGCATCACCTGGGGGTTGTCGGCAGACGCATGTTTACGCGAAAAATACTCCTTTGAT
>JANMNT010000010.1:0-5095 GCA_031368465.1 Burkholderiales bacterium | reverse complement strand
GTGACTCGGCGCGGTCACCAAGCAGCAATGACGGTTGAAAAATATGCAGGGAATCGAAACCGACCGCTTCGAGCGCGTGTTCCATCTCACCTTTGACGCGATTGTAGAAGACCGCCGACTTCGGATTTGAACCCAGCGCGCTGACGACCAGAAACTTTTTGACGCCGGCGGATTTTGCCGACTTTGCGAAATTCAGCACGTAGTCAAAATCCACCGCGCGAAAGGCCGACTGCGAGCCGGCCTTTTTGATCGTCGTGCCGAGGCAGCAAAAGGCCTCGTCGCAATCCGGCAGTACGCCCGGTGAGGAAAAATCGACAACCAGTGGATGATGACTGCGGGCGATGCTTTCGCGCTTGCGTCGCTCCAGCGTGTGGATGTTTGAATAACGTTTGTCCGCGGCCAGTCTTGCCAGCAGTGCACCACCCGTCAGACCGGTGGCGCCGGCAATGATTGCGTTGGTCATCTGCCGGGCCCTGATTCTATGTTGCGTGCGGCTTGCGTGGTGCGCGGTGTTTCACCGACGGGGTACCTGCCGCCTGAGCGTCGTCGCCAAATACCTCCGCCAACGCATCGTCAAACTCAGGACCATATGGACCCATCAAGGTCAACATCACCAGTTTTTCGAATTCTTCACCAAAACGGTCGATGATGTTGTTTGGATCAGGCACCAGACGCTTATCGGTGATCAGGCCGAACTGCACCTTGCCGTTGTACGTCAAGATCGACAGGCCCATGCCGATGCCGCCGGACTGCGGCACCCAAAATTCAATTTCATCGATCTCGCAGCCGGCAAGGTAGAGCGGCTTTTGTGGACCGGGCACGTTGGTCATCACGGCGGTGGCGTTGCGGCCGATCAGACCGCTGATCTGATCCTGCAGGATCTTTGGCCCAAGCCCGACCGCTGACAACAATACAAACGCCACAATCGGCTGCGACGATCCTTTTAATGCCGTCATGCGCGATCGAACCAGCTCAATGCGTTCGATCGGATCTTCCACGCCGACCGGTAGATCGACAAATACTAATCCGAACTGATTGCCCAATTCGCCGGCCTTATCAATCGGTCGCAGGTTGACCGGCACCACCGCGCGTAACTCAACTTGATCGGTCGGGTCGTTGTGGCGTTGCAAATAATCCCGCAAGGCACCTGCCGCTGTTGCCAACAATACATCGTTGACGGACGCACCAAGTGCCTTACCAACCACCTTGACTTCGGCAAGCGGTAACGGCTCGCACCACGCCACGCGCTTTTCGCCGCCGAGCAGACCTTTGTAACGGGTCGGTGTATCAGGCTGCATCACGGCGATTTTCCGCAGTTCCTCGGCCAGTTCAACGCCCTTGGTGGCGAATTCGCGCATGGTCGCGGGGTCCTTGGCAATCTCGAGACCCTGTTCGACAATGCCACGGGTGAGCTTCATCGCCCCGGACATGACCGACGCCATCGGCTTGGACACCGAGGTCCAAAAATCCATTTCATCTTTAGGCCGTTTCTCGGCCTTTTTTGGCTTCAACAAACTCGCCGCGGGCGAGTCACCGGTGAGCGACAACATCACCGAAATCAGCGCAACGCCATCGGCATAACAATGGTGGATGCGCGTGACCAGGGCAGAACCGCCATGGTAGTTTTCGACCAGATGGAATTGCCAAAGCGGCTTGGTGAAATCGAGCGGTTCACTGGCAAGCTCGCTGACATAGTTTTCCAAATCGTGCTTGCTGCCACGACCGCCCAGTTTGCCGCGTTTGATGTGATTCGCCAGATCAAATTTTTTGTCGGTCTCCCACCACGCCCCGGTCGGATCTTGAATCGCTTTTTGCTTGAATCGTTTATAAGTCAAAAAGCGCTGCTCCAACGTTGAGGTCAACTTTTGATGGCTGAGCTTTTGGTTGAATATCATCACACCGACAATCATCATCAGATTGGTCGGATGCTCCATTCGCAGCCATGCCGTGTCAACGCCTGTCATGCGTTCGCGGCCAAGCACGGAAAATGAAGGAATATCGGGGAAGCTCGCCATGTTCGATCTTTGTCGTTTTTATGTCGTTGGACTGCGGTCGTTCGACATGTTGACATCCCACCCCTCCATGAACCGTGGGACCGCCGAGCGCACTGGGAGCCAATACAGGGACAAAATTGCGATGCCCGTTTGAATCCGTTAGAGTTACTTTAGCGGGATTGAACCCCCATGCAAACCCCTCAGCCACGGGTTGGCACACCAAATCGGCCCAAAAAACACTATTTTTCGAGGAGAGACCCGATGTCGGATTAAAAAAAGCTGTTTGAAAAAGCGGCAAAAGACGTCACCAAGGCAAAAACCGACCCCGGCAACGACATGAAGCTGAGGCTGTATGCGCATTTCAAGCAGGCCACCGAAGGCGATGTGACCGGCGAACGGCCGGGATTCACCGACTTCGCCGGCCGGGCCAAATTTGACGCGTGGACCAAGATCAAGGGCATGTCGACCGAGGATGCGCAGAAGGCCTACGTGAAGTTGGTCGAGCGGGTATTGCGCGATTAGGGTCAGTGCCGCCGCCGCCGTGTAACGCATTGCGCAGCGCACAAAAAGAAGCCCGAATCTTGCGATTCGGGCTTGAAGTCGTCCGTTTTCCAAAAGAATCGGGACGAGGAGGAGCTGGTTCGGTTGCCGCGTTTCAGCGACGACCAATTATTTCTTGCGGGCTACTTTCTTGGCAGCCGGTTTTTTCGCAGCTGGTTTTTTCGTAGCTGGTTTTTTTGCAGCTGGCTTTTTCGCAGCTGGTTTTTTTGCGGCGGGACGCGCTGTTGTTGCGCGCTTTTCCTGTGCCATCAGTGCACGAACCGCGTCGGCGAGTTCGGCGACTTGCGCAGATAACGCCTCGACGTCTTTGCTGGTCAACACGCCCAGACGATTCAGCGATTTGTGTACACGCGTTTCAAAAACATGTTCGAGTTTATCGAATTTACCGGATGCCATTTCAATCGTTTTGGTTGCCTGATCGCGTGCGGTTTCCATGGTGGCTTCGGCCACGTGGCGGGTGCGGGTCTCGAGCGCTTCGCCCTGTTTGACGAGTGTTTCAAAGACTTTTTTGCCTTCAACCTGGGTTTTGGAGAATGCACCCAAGCCAGCCAGCCAGATTTGCTGGGCAGATTCCATGACCTGCTTGGCCATTTGTTGTTCCGACAGGCTCGCGGCGACTTGGCTCAGCTTTTCAGTGATTTGATCGACGGGCGAGGCTGATTTTGCAGCTTGTGCGGCTTTTTTGAGACGGGATGCCATGGAAATCTCCTGAGGTGTTGGTTGGCGTTGCGGGGCTCGTTGTGACCGGCTACCAACGCGACACCCACACTTTACGAATAAAAATTAGAGTAATCACACTATGACGCGTCGATTACGCGGTGTAATGGCCGGGCGGGCAGGGCGGAGGCAAATCTTGAAAATCATGCCGTTTGGTCCCGCGGGTGGTGCCAATCTGTCACGTTGTACTCGCATCCCGTGCAGGCTTGAGGCAAACTATCATAAACAACGAATGCGGATGGCCTGACCGCCCGCGAAGATACCAATAAAGAGGAGAATTGAATGACCACCACGGACAACGTTGTCTCGACGTCGGCGACGGGCCGGCCCTGGCTTTCGTCATACCCGGCCGGCGTACCGATCGATATCGACCCGGATGAATATTCTTCGATTAAGGACCTGATCAATCAGTCCTTCGAGAAATTTCATGACAAAAAAGCATTTACCTGCATGGGTAAATCGATGACCTTTGCCGAACTCGACCGTGCCTCACAACACTTTGCGGCGTATTTGCAAAGCGACCTGAAGCTTGCCCGCGGCGACCGCGTCGCGTTGATGATGCCCAATATCCTGCAGTATCCGGTCGCCATTCTTGGCATTCTGCGGGCCGGATTGACGGTGGTTAACTGCAACCCGTTGTACACGCCTCGCGAGCTTGAACATCAGCTTAGGGACTCGGGCAGTAAAGCCATTGTTGTTGTGGAAAATTTTGCGACGACCCTTGAGCAGGTGATTGCCAAAACTGAAATTAAACACGTCGTCACAACCCAGTTGGGTGACCTGCTAGGTTTCCCCAAATCGATGATCGTCAACTGGGTGATCAAACACCGCAAAAAAATGGTTCCGGCGTGGAATATTCCCGGCGCCGTGGCGTTTAACACCGCACTCAGCAAGGGTGCCGGATTGCCGTACCATGCGCCGAGCGTGGCAGGCTCCGATATTGCATTTTTGCAATATACCGGCGGTACCACAGGTGTTTCCAAAGGCGCGATTCTCACGCACCGCAATTTGGTCGCCAACATGTCGCAGATTGGCCGTTGGACCGGGCTTGAGTTGATTGAGGGCAATGAAGTGGTGATGCAACCGTTGCCGCTGTATCACATCTTTGCGCTGAATGCGTCGATCAGTTATATGGCACGTGGCTGCGAAACCGTGTTGATACCCAATCCGCGTGACATAGCCGGATTTATCAAAGAATTGGCAAGCCGCCGCTGGACGGTCATGACGGGCGTGAATACGTTGTTTAATGGATTGGTGCACCACCCCGATTTTGCCAAATTGGATTTTTCGAATCTGAAACTGGTCATCGGCGGTGGCATGGCGGTACAACGTGCCGTTGCCGAAAAATGGAAAGCCGCAACCGGCAAGCCGATTGTCGAAGCATACGGGTTGACTGAAACCTCACCAGCCGCAACCGGTAACCCGGTCAATATGCAGGAATTTAACGGCTCCATCGGCCTGCCGTTCCCGTCTACGATTGTCACCATCCGTGACGACGATGAAAATATTTTGGCTGTGGGGGAGGTCGGCGAGATTTGTATTCAAGGGCCGCAGGTCATGCAGGGTTATTGGCAGCGCCCCGACGAGACGGCCAAAGTATTTTGCAAAGATGGTGCATTCAAGTCCGGTGATATCGGCGTGATGGACGAGAAGGGTTTTTTCAAGATTGTCGACCGCAAAAAGGACATGATTCTTGTGTCGGGATTCAATGTCTATCCCAACGAAATCGAGGACGTGATCGCGATGTGCCCCGGCGTATTGGAAGTGTGTGCGGTGTCGATGCCGGATGAAAAATCCAGCGAGGCGGTGCGTGTGGTGGTGGT
>JANMNT010000401.1:0-7632 GCA_031368465.1 Burkholderiales bacterium | reverse complement strand
GCCGAGACCGCCAGGCTGACGAACCTTAAGTCGACCGCAGGATTTGAAGCGCCGGCCAACGCACAATTGACCAACGCCAGTGCGGCCGAGGCCAACGCCCGGCTGATTCAGCAACGCGCCGATTGTGATGTCACCGTCAAGTTGCTGGCGGAATTGACCGCGACCAGCGAGCCGCTGTTACGGCAAATTTTGCAAGCGCGCCGCGGTGTGGTTCCGCAGCCGGCCAGCTTCGCCATCAACAGCGTCCCGGCGGAGGCGATTTCGCAACGTCCTGATGTGGCGGGTGCCGAGCGCGAACTTGCGGCGACAATGGCCGATATCGGCGTTGCCATTGCCGATCGCTTTCCGCGCATCACCTTGTCCGGCAGCATCGGTTACAGCGATTTCTCGGGGCTCGCCGGCAGCGCCGGACGCTCATGGCGCTATGGTCCGGCAATTTCGCTGCCGATTTTTGACGCCGGTCGGCGGGCAGCCAACGTTGATGTCGCGCGCGCCAGATACGATGAGGTACTTGCCAGCTACAAGGGCAAGACCCTGCGTGCGGTGCGCGAGGTCGAGGAATCATTGGTCCGGCTCGACAGCGCCGCCAAACGCCAGGGTGATACCCAGACGGCACTGAAGGGTTACCAGCAATTCCTGCGTGCCGCTGAAGCCCGCGTGACGGTTGGTGCCGGCAGCCTGCCTGAATTGGAAGAAGCGCGGCGTGCGGTGGTCATGGCCCAGGGAGTGGAGGTTGGTGTTGTCCGCGAACGGCTGACAGCATGGATCAATCTTTACAAGGCGGTCGGCGGTGGCTGGAAAAGTTGATCCAAATCCAAATATCTCACTTCAAATAACACTTGATCCAAAAGCATATACAAGATGAATCCGATAAAAGAAGAATTGACGAAACACTGGAAAAAAGTAGCAGTAACGAGCGGTTTTGCAATCATGATTGGCGTTGCAACCCTGGTCACGCTGCGCGCCAACGCCGCGGATGAAAAGACAGGTGCAACTGCCAAACCGGCGCTGACCGTCACCACCATCAAACCAAACTCGTCGTCGATCGCGGCGAGTCTGGGTGCAAGCGGCAATATCGCCGCCTGGCAGGAAGCCATCATTGGTGCGGATGCACAGGGCTTGCGGATCAATGACGTTCGACGAAATGTTGGCGACATTGTTCGTCGCGGCGAGGTGCTCGCCAGTTTCGCGCCAGAAACGGTCGAAGCTGAACTTGCCCAGTCGCGCGCAAGTGTTGCCGAGGCGGAAGCCGCGCTGGCTGAGGCACAGGCAAACGCCGACCGTGCCAAAACCCTGGATGCGACCGGCGCGTTGTCGGCGCAGCAAATCAACCAATACAACACCATGGCAAAAACCGCCGAGGCGCGACTCGCCGCCGCACGCGCGGTGGCAAAGGTCAACCAGGTGCGGCTGGGACACACACAGTTGCTGGCACCGGATGACGGCACCATTTCAGCACGACTGGCGACGGTCGGCATGGTCGTGCAAAGTGGGCAGGAGTTATTTCGCATGGTGCGGAAAAACCGGCTTGAATGGCGTGCCGAAGTCACATCGACAGAACTGTCAAAAATCGCCGTCGGCCAAAAGGTGAATGTTTTTACGCCGGCAGGGGAAACGGTAGCCGGTGGTGTGCGCATGATTGCGCCGACAGTCGATCCACTCACCCGCAACGTCCAAATCTATGTTGATCTTGCCGCCAATCGTTTTGCCAAGGCGGGAATGTTCGCACGGGGTGAATTTTTGCTCGGCCAGACCAACGGCCTGACGGTGCCGCAACAGGCGCTGGTGACGCGTGACGGCTTTACATTTGTGTTTGTGGTCAAACCGGATAACCGTGTTCAGCAATTAAAGGTGCAGATCGGACGACGCTTTTCAGACCGGGTTGAAGTCCGTAGCGGTCTCACCGCCGATACCGTGATCGTGGCACAAGGCGCGGGATTTCTCAACGACGGGGATCTTGTCAGAATAACCACCCCCGCTGCCGCGCCGGCAAGCGCCGTCAAGAAATAGCGGGCCAGCCATGAATTTTTCCGCATGGTCCATCAAGAACCCGATTCCTGCCATTGTTTTTTTTATGTTGCTGACCGTTGCGGGTCTGGTCAGCTTCAAGATGTCCGGCGTGCAGGATTTCCCAGACATCGAGCTGCCGATGGTCACGGTATCGGCGAACCTGCCCGGCGCAGCACCGGCACAGCTCGAAACCGAGGTCGCCCGCAAAATTGAAAATGCGGTGGCGAGCTTGCAGGGTGTCAAACATATCTACACCAACATTCTTGATGGCACGGCCACCATCAATGTTGAATTTAATCTGGAAAAAAATGTTGTTGAAGCCACCAACGAGGTGCGCGACGCGGTCAGCCAGGTGCGTGCCGATCTGCCGGCCGATCTGCGCGACCCGGTGGTGTCAAAAGTTTCCACCGCCGGCCGACCGATCCTGACCTATGTCGTCGCATCGCCGACACAGGACGAAGAGGCGCTTTCGTGGTTTGTCGACAATGCCGTAACCAAGCGCATTCTGTCGGTCAATGGTGTTGGCAGGGTATCGCGTATTGGCGGACTCACCCGCGAAATTCGGGTTGAACTCAATCAAGCAAAAATGTCGGCCATCGGCGTCACTGCCGCCGAGATTTCACATCAATTGCGGCGCGTACAACAAGAGGTGCCGGGCGGGCGCGGCGACGTCGGCGGTGCCGAACAATCAGTGCGCACCATCGCCACCGTCAGGACTGTCGCCGAACTGGCCGCATTGGACGTACCGCTGGCCGATGGCCGCCGTGTGAGACTTGATCAGGTCGCCTCGGTGGCCGATACCACCGCCGAACAACGGGCGATTGCGCTGATGGATGGCAAACCGGTGATTGGTATTGAGATCAGCCGCACCAAAGGTGCCTCCGAAGTCACCGTTGCCACCAACGTACGGCGCGCGGTTGATGAATTGCGCGCGGCGCACCCAACCATCAGCATCAACGAAGCGATCGATAACGTCTGGCCGGTCAAGGAAAACTTTGATGGTTCGATGATTTTGCTGATCGAGGGCGCGGTTCTGGCGGTGATTGTGGTCTGGTTCTTCCTGCGTGACTGGCGCTCGACGCTGGTGGCCGCCGCCGCCCTGCCGCTATCGATCATGCCGACCTTTCTGGGCATGTATTGGTTTGGCTTTACGCTGAACACCGTCACGTTATTGTCACTGGCACTGGTGGTGGGTATTTTGGTCGACGACGCGATTGTTGAAATTGAGAATATTGCGCGTCATTTGCGCATGGGCAAGTCGCCACTGGTTGCCGCCCGCGAAGCCGCCGATGAAATCGGCCTGGCGGTCATTGCCACCACCTTTGCATTAATCGCGGTTTTTTTGCCGACGGCGTTCATGGCCGGCATCCCGGGCAAATTTTTCAAGCAGTTTGGCTGGACCGCCGTGCTTGCCATTTTTGCCTCGCTGATGGTCGCGCGATTACTCACGCCAATGATGGCGGCGTACCTGCTCAAGCCGACCGAAGAGCGCGTCAAAAAGGACAGCGCCATCATGACCCGTTATCTCGGCTGGGTTGGGTGGTGTATTCGTCATCGATTTATCACCGGCATCGCATCGGCACTATTTTTTGCCGGCTCAATTGCCTTGGTGCCGTTGTTGCCCAAGGGCTTTGTGCCGTCGGCGGATCGTTCACAAACCATCATCAATATCGAATTGCCGCCGGGCAGCACGCTGGCCGAGACCTTCGCCGCCGCGGAACGGGCGCGGCTGGTGGCGGTGCAGGTCGCCGATGTCAAACACGTATTCAGTTCGATCGGCGGCGGCGTATCCGGCGATGCGTTTGCCATCGGTGTCGCAGCCGAGGCGCGCAAGGCGGCGTTGACCGTGCTGCTGGTGCATCGCGGCGACCGGTCACGCAATCAACAGGAGGTCGAAACCGAGCTGCGCAGCCTGCTTGAAAACCAGCCCGGCGTGCGCATCTCGGTGGGGCCGCAGGATACCGGGGTGAAGATGCAGATGGTGCTGCAATCAGAAGACCCGGACGCGTTATTGGCCACGTCACGCGCGCTTGAACGTGATTTAAGGACGCTGTCCGGCGTGGGCAATGTGTCGTCCACCGCCAGTTTGGTTCGCCCGGAAATTATTGTCCGACCGGATTTTGCCCGCGCCGCTGATTTGGGCGTATCCGCCGCCGCGATCGGCGACACTGTTCGTGTCGCGACCAGCGGGGACTATAGCCAGAATCTGCCAAAGTTTAATTTGAGCGAACGGCAGGTGCCGATACGGGTGCAACTACCAAATTCGTCGCGTGCTGATTTGTCTGCGATTGAGCGGCTGCAAATTCCCGGCAAGAATGGTCCGGTGATGCTCAGTCAAGTCGCCACCATCGAGGTCGGTAGCGGCCCGGCGCAAATCGACCGGCTCGACCGAAGCCGGCAGGTGACGTTTGATGTTGAGCTCGGCACCAGCGAGCTTGGCAACGTGTATGCGGCGGCAATGGCATTACCAACCATGAAAAACCTGCCGCCAAACGTGCGGCAGGCTGAATTCGGCGACACCCAGATGATGGAGGAGCTATTTGCCAGCTTCGGGCTGGCCATGGGCATTGGCATTTTGTGCATCTATGCCGTTCTGGTGTTGTTGTTCAGGGACTTCATGCAGCCGTTCACCATCCTCGCCGCCCTGCCCCTGTCGATCGGCGGCGCATTCATTTTGTTATTGTTGACAGGCAAGAGCTTTTCGATGCCGTCGCTGATTGGTTTGCTGATGTTGATGGGCGTGGTCACCAAAAATTCAATTTTGCTGGTCGAATACGCCATTGTCGCCAGACGAGATCACGGTCTATCCCGCCATGACGCACTGATTGACGCCTGTCACAAGCGTGCCCAGCCGATCGTCATGACCACACTGGCAATGGGCTTTGGTATGTTGCCGATTGCCATGGGTTTTGGCGCCGACCCGTCATTTCGTTCACCGATGGCCATTGCCGTCATCGGTGGTTTGGTGACGTCAACCCTGCTGAGTTTGATCGTGGTGCCGGCGGTCTATACTTATGTCGACGACGCGGAGGGATTGGCCAGGAATCTGTGGGCCCGGCTCAAGCGCGAGCCAAAGGCAAAGGTCGATCCGTCAGCGGTAATTTAAACTCGGGACTGCCGGATTGGCGATGACGTCCTGAGCCACGCCAACCGGCGCTTTGCGGAACCGCTAAAAAACCACCTGCCGGCCTTTTCGGCACGCCCAACGACTATAATTTTGCTCAGTCTTGTTTTTACGGGTTGGGCATTCATGCAATTTCAGAATCATACGTTTTTGGTCGCCGGCGGCGGATCGGGCCTCGGTGCCGCAACGGCAAAGCTGTTTGCCGCGCAGGGTGCCAATATTGTTGTGGCGGATATCAACAAAGCCGGGGGCGAAGCCACCGCAGCGGCAATTGGCAAACAAGCGCGGTTTATCGAGACCAATGTTACCGATGACGCCAGCGTGCAGGCGGCGGTTGATTTATGTCTTTCAGCATTTGGTGGCATCCACGGTGCGGTCAATTGCGCCGGTGTCGCGCCCGGCGAACGGGTGGTCGGCAAGACCGGCCCACATTCGTTGGCCAATTTTTCACGCACCATCAGCATCAATTTGATCGGCAGCTTCAACGTCATCCGCTTGGCGGCGCACGCCATGAGCACCCAGACGCCCAATGCAGCCGGCGAGCGCGGCGTGATCATCAATACCTCATCGGTTGCCTCGTATGAAGGGCAGATCGGCCAGGCGGGTTACGCCGCGTCAAAAGCCGGTGTGAATGGCATGACGTTGCCGATCGCGCGTGAACTGGCAAAATTTGGTATTCGTGTCATGACCATTGCCCCGGGAATTTTTGACACTCCAATGCTGGCTGGCATGAGTGATGAGATTCGTGCATCACTCGGCGCGCAGGTACCGTTTCCGCCGCGCCTGGGTACCCCCGAAGAGTACGCCGCCCTGGCCAAACACATCGTTGAAAACGAAGTGTTGAACGGTACCGTAATCCGCCTCGACGGTGCGATCCGCATGGGGGCTAAGTGACGCAATTGTCCAAGAGCCAGAGGCGAAGCCTCGTCGCGATTGGAAACAATTGCGTCATCCCTGCGAAGGCAGGGATCCAGTGCTTTGTCACTCCATCCAAGAGCCAGAGGCGAAGCCTCGTCGCGATTGGAAACAATTGCGTCATCCCTGCGAAGGCAGGGATCCAGTTGCCTTGTTTCACAATAAATAGTTTGGTCTGGGTCCCAGCCTGCGCTGGGACTGCGGCCAATCTCCAATGGAGAAATTGGCCTTGATATTTGACACCCACATCTCCGACGAAATCGACGCCCTGCGCGATGCCGTCAAACGCTTGTGCGACGACACGCTCGCCCCGCGCGCGGCGCAAATTGATCACGACAACAACTTTCCGATGGACATGTGGACCAAATTCGGCGAGATGGGATTGCTCGGCGTTTCGGTTCCCGAAGAATTCGGCGGTACCGGCATGGGGTATCTGGCGCACACCGTGGCGATGGAAGAAATTTCGCGTGCCTCCGGTTCGGTCGGGCTTGCCTACGGCGCACACTCAAATTTGTGTGTCAACAACATGTATTTGAACGGCACCGACGCACAACGCAAAAAATACCTGCCGAAATTGTGTTCGGGTGAACACATTGGCGCGCTCGCGATGAGTGAGCCGGGTGCCGGCTCCGACGTGGTCGGCTCGATGGCCTGCCGCGCCGAGAAAAAAGGCGACCGCTGGATCGCCAACGGCAACAAAATGTGGATCACCAACGGCCCGCACGCCGACACCCTGATTGTTTACATGCGTACCGCGCCAAAGGAAATGGGCTCCAAAGCCATGACGGCGTTTATCGTCGAAAAAGGATTCAAGGGATTCAGCACCGCACAAAAACTCGACAAACTCGGCATGCGCGGCTCGGATACCTGCGAACTGGTATTCGAAGACTGTGAAATCCCAGACGAAAACGTGTTGGGCCAGGTCAACGGCGGGACAACGGTGTTGATGAAGGGTCTCGATACCGAACGTACCGTGCTCTCGGCCGGACCGATCGGCATCATGCAGGCCGCCATGGATGTGGTGTTGCCGTACATCCACGAACGTAAACAATTTGGCGCGGCCATCGGCACCTTTGGCCTCATGCAGGGCAAACTGGCCGACATGTACGTCGCGCTGCAAACCTCGCGCGCATTCAGTTACAAGGTTGCCACCATGCTTGACAGTGGCCGTGGACGTGCGGCGCGCAAAGACGCGGCGGCGTGCATTTTGTATGCGTCCGAATCAGCGGTAAAAGTCACACTTGAAGCCATCCAATGTCTGGGTGGCAACGGCTACATCAATGAATACCCGACCGGGCGTTTGTTCCGCGACGCCAAGCTATACGACATCGGCGCGGGGACCAACGAGATTCGCAGGATGTTGATTGGGCGGGAGTTGTTTGGGGAGAGCGCATAAACGATGTTGGGCTTGGTTGAAGTTTTTATTTCAGTCTTAGCAGCCCTCCTTGAAAGCGTGTTGTCACTTTTTTCTTGGCTAACATCTCCAAAGGTCTCCTTCCGCTCAAAAACCATTGTTGCAAGTTTGTTTTTGGCATTGGCCATTGCTGTGACAGTTTGGATCGTCTTTGTTTAAGTGTTTGGTG
>JANMNT010000388.1:0-10095 GCA_031368465.1 Burkholderiales bacterium | reverse complement strand
GCGAGCGGGACCGCCAGTTTCGAGATCGGCTTCCTGATCGATCAGTTGTCGGCGACGATGATGGTGGTGGTGACGTTCGTGTCACTGATGGTGCACGTGTACACCATCGGCTACATGGCAGAGGACGACGGCTACACGCGGTTTTTTGCCTACATTTCGTTGTTCACATTTTCGATGCTGATGTTGGTGATGTCGAATAACTTCCTGCAGTTGTTCTTCGGCTGGGAAGCGGTTGGACTGGTGTCGTATCTGCTGATCGGTTTTTGGTACAAACGGCCGACGGCGATCAAGGCAAACCTCAAGGCATTTTTGGTCAACCGTGTCGGCGATTTTGGTTTCCTGCTCGGTATCGGTTTGATTTTTGCCTACATGGGCACACTTGACTACGCCGAGACATTTGCCCGCGCGGCGGCGTTCCGCGAAACCATCATCAGCCCGGTGCCGGGATGGTCCTGGTCGCTCATCACTGCGATCTGTATTGGCCTGTTTATCGGTGCCATGGGCAAGTCGGCGCAGTTCCCGTTACACGTCTGGCTGCCGGACTCGATGGAGGGTCCGACCCCGATCTCTGCGTTGATTCATGCCGCAACCATGGTGACCGCCGGTATTTTTATGGTCGCGCGCATGTCGCCATTGTTTGAAATGTCGGAAACGGCGCGTTCGTTTGTGTTGTTGATCGGCGCGACCACCGCCTTCTTTATGGCGCTGATTGCCATTGTTCAATACGACATCAAGCGGGTGGTTGCTTATTCAACACTTTCGCAACTGGGCTACATGACAATGGCGCTGGGGGCGGGCGCGTATTCGGCCGGCATCTTCCATTTGATGACACACGCGTTTTTTAAAGCGGTACTGTTTCTCGGTGCCGGATCGGTCATCATCGCCATGCACCACGAGCAGGACATGCGCAAGATGGGCGGACTGCGTAAATACATGCCGATCACTTATTTCACGGTGCTGATCGGCGCGCTGGCCAATGCCGGGTTTCCGCCGTTCGCGGGGTTCTTTTCCAAAGACTCGATTATTGAAGCGCTGCACGCGTCACACATTCCATTTGCCGGGTACGCCTATGTTGCCGCGATGGCGGGTGTGTTTGTCGGCGGCCTGTATTCGTTCCGGCTGGTGTTTTTTGCCTTTCACGGTAAGGAGCGATTTGGCCAAGCAGATGCGCATGCGCACGATCACCATGCCGATTCGCATGATGACCACGCGCATCACGGGTTGGCACCCGGCGAGAAGCCCCACGAAACGCCCTGGGTGGTGACCGTGCCGTTGATTCTGCTGGCGATTCCGTCGGTGGTGATTGGCTGGATCACCATCGAACCCATGTTGTTTGGCGGCTATTTTGGCGACGCCATTGCACAAACGGCGACCATCGCCGAGATGAAGAAAAATTTTCACGGTGCCGGTGCGATGGTACTGCATGGGCTTAGCACCCTGCCGTTCTGGCTGGCCTTTGCCGGCGCCGCAACCGCATGGTATTGCTACATTCTCAAGCCGGATCTGCCGGCCAAAATACGTGCGAAGTTTGTCTGGCCGGTACGCATCCTTGTAGACAAATACGGTCTCGATCGGTTTAACGACTGGTTCTTTGCCGGCGGCGCACGCAAAGCCGGTGCGGCTCTGTGGAAATTTGGTGATGTGACCATCATCGACGGCATCATGGTTAACGGCACGGCAAAGGTCATTGGCTGGTCGGCGGGGGTTGCACGCCAAATCCAGACGGGCTATCTGTATTCGTATGCATTCTGGATGATTTTGGGCGTTTTTGGTTTGCTGTCCATTGTGTTTTTGAAGCTTAATTAAGTCGCGTTTTCCCCGGATGGGAGATTGACGTATCACCGGGGAAGGGCAAAAAATAAATGCAAACAAGTTCCTACATGTTGAGTTTGACCATCTGGGTGCCGATTGTCATCGGTATCCTGGTCCTGTTCCTGCACCGTGACGAGCAAAAATCCGCTGCGCGCTGGGTGGCGATGATCGGCAGCCTGCTTGGGCTGGCGGTGGCGATGCCGTTGTGGGCGGGCTTTGACAATGCCAGCGGGGCCATGCAGTTTGTCGAGCGGTTTGTTTGGATCCCGCGCTACAACATTCACTATGCGTTGGGTGTCGACGGCATTTCGATGTTGTTTGTGTTGTTGAACAGTTTTACGACGGTGCTGGTGATCGCTGCCGCGTGGCAGGTGATCACTGAAAAAGTATCGCAGTATCTGGCGGCATTTTTGATCATGTCCGGCCTGATCAACGGTGTGTTTGCCGCCACCGATGCCATTCTCTTTTATCTGTTTTTTGAGGCCATGCTGATCCCGATGTTCCTCATCATCGGCATTTGGGGCGGCCCGCGCCGGGTATATGCCGCGGTCAAATTTTTCCTGTACACACTGCTCGGCTCACTATTGATGCTGGCCGCGTTGATTTATCTCTACAACGTCACCAACGGCAGCTTTGACATTGTTGATTTCCAGCGCGTACCACTCGGCATGACCGCGCAGACGCTGATCTTTCTCGCCTTTTTTGCATCCTTTGCGGTAAAGGTGCCGATGTGGCCGGTTCACACCTGGTTGCCAGACGCGCACGTCGAAGCGCCAACCGGTGGTTCGGTCATCCTCGCGGCAATCACACTGAAGATTGGCGCGTATGGTTTCTTGCGATTCAACCTGCCGATCGCCCCGGACGCCGCACACGCGTTGTCCGGATTCATGATCGCGTTGTCGCTGATCGCGGTGATTTACATCGGTCTGGTCGCGCTGGCCCAATCGGACATGAAGAAGCTGGTCGCGTATTCGTCGATTTCCCACATGGGTTTTGTGACGCTGGGATTTTTTATCTTCAACACGCAAGGCGTTGAAGGCGGACTTGTGCAGATGATCTCCCATGGCTTTATTTCTGCGGCAATGTTTTTGTGTATCGGTGTGCTGTACGACCGTGTGCATTCGCGCGAGATTTCGGCCTATGGTGGCGTGGTCAACACCATGCCCAAATTTGCTTTTTTTGCGGTGTTTTTTGCGATGGCCAATTCCGGTCTGCCGGCAACGTCCGGATTCGTCGGCGAATTCATGGTGATTTTGGGCGCGATGAAAGTCAATTTTTGGTATGCCTTCGCCGCGGCAACCACGCTTATCCTTGGCGCGGCCTACACGCTTTGGATGGTCAAACGGGTCATTTTTGGCGACATCGCCAACGACAATGTGCGCGCGCTCACCGACATCAACGCACGCGAACTGGCAATCCTCACCTCGCTTGCCCTGTTGGTGCTTTTTATGGGCGTCTATCCGAAACCGTTCACCGACGTGATGCATGTCTCGGTTGATGCGTTGTTGAAACACGTTGCCCTCGGCAAACTGAACTAGGCATGACCATGACGCTCGCACAAATCAATCTTTCGATCGCAAGACCCGAGATGTATCTGCTCGGCCTGACATTTTTTATCATGCTGGTCGACCTGTTCGGCGACCCGGCAAAACGCAGCCAGCGTTTATATGCGTTGACGCTTGGCACACTGGCACTGGTTGGTGTGTATGTCATCCTGGTGGCGTCCGTGTCACCGCAATACGCGTTTTCAAACATGTTTGTGGTTGACCAAATGGCGACCATCCTCAAGCTGGCGATACTGGTTGGTGTGGCGGGGCTGTTTGTCTACAGCCGTGCGTATCTCGAAACACGCCGGATGTTTACCGGTGAATTTGTGTTGCTCATGTTGTTCGCCACACTCGGCATGATGATCATGGTGTCGGCCAACCACTTTGTGTCGCTTTACCTCGGCCTTGAGATTCTGGCGTTGTCCACCTACACCATGGTGGCGCTCAACCGCGATTCCGCTACCGCCACCGAAGCGGCGATGAAATATTTCATTCTCGGCGCGCTGGCATCTGGCCTGTTGCTCTACGGCATGTCGATGATCTACGGTGCGACCGGTTCGCTTGATGTTGCCGTCATCGCCAAGACAATTGAATTTTCGCGTGCAAATGATCCGTTGGTGACATTCGGTTTAGTCTTTGTTGTCGCCGGTTTGGCGTTCAAGCTGGGCGTGGTGCCGTTCCACATGTGGGTGCCGGATGTTTATGAGGGCGCACCGACGCCCATGGCCATGTTTATCGGCTCCGCATCGAAGATTGCCGCGTTTGGTTTTCTGGTGCGCATACTCGGTGATGCGTTGTCGGGTGCGGCGCACGATTGGCAGGGCATGCTGGTTATTCTGGCGGTCGCGTCACTCGCCGTCGGCAATATCATCGCCATTGCGCAAACAAACTTCAAACGCATGTTGGCGTATTCGACGATTTCGCATATGGGTTTTTTGTTGCTGGGCATTTTGGCGGGGACCAAAGTCGGTTACGCCGCGTCGATGTTTTACATCATCGCCTACGCCATCACGTCATTGGCCGCCTTCGGCATCATCATGCTGCTGTCGCGCGATGGCTTTGAAGCCGACAAACTTGACGACTTGAAGGGGCTCAACGACCGCTCGCCCTGGGTGGCGTTTTTGATGTTGGTCACCATGTTTTCGATGGCGGGCATCCCGCCGTTTGTGGGCTTTTTTGCCAAGTTGTCGGTGCTCGAGGCGGTACTCGAGGTGGGATATACGTGGCTGGTGGTGTATGCGGTCTTGATGAGCGTCATCGGCGCCTTCTACTATCTGCGGGTGGTCAAGCTGATGTATATGGATGCACCGGTCGACCATTCGCCGATTGTCGCCGGACAGGCGATGCGTTCGGTACTCGCGGTCAACGCCTTTGTGGTGTTGCTGCTCGGTTTGTTACCGGGAGCCGGGCTGATGGGGCTTTGTCTCCACGCCATTCAGCGGTCGCTGTAGGTTTCACGGCGCATTTTCACTTGCCGATTCCCCCGCTAAATTTGTTAGCCGATCTCACCGAACATCATATCGAGACCGAGCAAGTCGTCGACGGCAAGTTCATCCGTATGCATACCGACCGGGTGCGTTTGCCGGATGGTTCGACGTCACATCGTGAATACGTATTGCACCCGGGTGCGGTGGTGATTGCCGCGTTTATCGACGCAACAACGCTGGTATTTGAACACCAGTATCGCTACGCGCTTGGCCGCCACTTTGTTGAGTTGCCCGCAGGCAAGATTGATGACGGTGAAGCACCGCAGGAGACGGCGCGCCGCGAATTGCTCGAGGAAACCGGCTATGTCGGTGAGCAATGGCAACACCTGGTGACCATGCACCCGACCATCGGCTATGCCAACGAGCCTATCGAGTTGTTTGTCGCACACGATGTCCGGTTTATCGGACACAAGCGCGACGAGGGTGAGTTTCTTGAGGTGTTTACCATGACCCTTGACGAAGCCGTGGCCCGGGTAGGGCGGGGCGAAATCACTGACACTAAAACGGCATTTTCGTTGTTGTGGCTCGACAAGTTTCATACAAGGTAACCGACGCATGATTTACGATCTCGCCATCATCGGCGGTGGCATTAATGGCTGCGGCATTGCACGCGATGCGGCCGGACGCGGGCTGAGTGTGTTTTTGGCCGAGCAAAATGATCTGGCGTCTGCCACCAGCGGCTGGAGCTCCAAACTCATTCACGGCGGCCTGCGTTATCTCGAGCAATACGAGTTCCGGCTGGTGCGCGAGGCGCTGCAGGAACGCGAAGTACTGTTGAAAATCGCCCCGCATATCATTCATCCACTCGCCTTTGTATTGCCGCATGACCGTCACATGCGACCCGCCATCATGATCCGGGCGGGGTTGTTTTTGTACGACCATCTCGGCGGCAAGATCTCGCTGCCACGCTCCCGTGGCGTGACGTTTCCCGATCCGCAATTCAGCGCCGGTCTGCGACCGAATTTTCGGCGCGGTTTTGTATACTCGGATGCACGCGTTGATGATGCCCGTCTGACGGTGTTGAACGCCATGTCGGCGCGCGATTTGGGGGCCAGCATCATGACCCGTACGCGTTTGGAAAGCGCAAAACGGGTCGACGGTGCATGGCAGATAACGCTGCGTGACAGTGTGACCAATGCCGGGTCGCAGGTGACGGCGACCGCGGTGGTTAATGCCGCCGGGCCGTGGGTGCAAAACGTGCTGGACAACCGGCTAAACGTTGAATCGGAAGCGACCGTCAGGCTGGTGAAGGGCTCACATATTGTTGTGCCGCGTTTGCATGAGGGCGATCACGCCTACATCCTGCAAAACGATGATGGTCGCGTGGTATTTGTGATTCCGTACGAAGGAAAATTTTCTCTGATCGGCACCACCGACATTGCCATTGATCGCATTGAGGATGGTCACAACATCAGCGAAGCCGAAACCCAATATCTGCTGCGCGCGGTGAACCGTGTTTTTAACAAACCCGTGCACGCAAGTGATGTGGTGTGGTCATATGCCGGGGTACGCCCGCTTTACGACGACGGCGAAACCAACCCGGCTGCCATCACCCGCGACTATGTTTTAAAGGTCAGTGATCAACAAGGCGCGCTGCCGCTGTTGTCAATCTTTGGCGGGAAAATCACCACCTACCGACGCCTTGCAGAGCAGGCGCTGGCCGAGTTGCTGCCATATTTCCCCGGCCATGCCAAGCGTGCAGAGTGCTGGACGGCAACCGGGGCGCTGCCGGGTGGCGGGTTTGACGATGACGGCGCCGACGGGGAAGCCGTCCGCCGCTTTGTTGATGGCCTGGCGCGGCAACACACCGGCCTGCCGCCCGATTTTGTCGAGCGACTGGTGCTGAGGCACGGCGTTAACGCCGCGCGGATACTCAAGGGCGCCAGATTGTTTGACCACCTCGGCGAATGTTTTGGTCGTGGTCTGAACTTGTTGTGCGAACGCGAAATCGACTATCTGATCGCCGATGAGTGGGCGCGGTCGGCTGACGACATTTTGTGGCGCCGGACCAAGTGCGGGCTGCACATGGATGACGACGAGCGTACGCGCGCGGCGGAGTTTATCGAGACCAAATTAAAAGTCCTCTATCCATGAGACGTTTCGAGCAATTCGAGCCGCAGGCGGGCGTGGATATTAGAGGTGTTCTGTTTGATATTGACGACACCATCACCACCAACGGTAAGCTGACCGCTGATGCGTACGTGGCGATAGGACGACTGAAAGAGGCGGGAATGTTAGTCATTGCAATTACCGGCAGACCGGCCGGCTGGTGTGATCAGATTGCGCGGCTATGGCCGGTCGACGGGGTGATCGGCGAAAACGGTGCATTTTATTTTTATCACGATGACAATGCCAAAAAAATCGTGAAGCGATTTGTACTCGACGAGCAGACGCGGGCCGCAAACCGACAAATAATGGCCGGCGTGGCACAGATTGTGTTGCGTGAGGTGCCCGGCAGTGCGCTGGCGTCGGACCAGGCATATCGTGAAGCCGATATTGCGATTGATTTTTGCGAGGATGTGCCGCGATTGGCGGCAACCGACATTGCAAGGATTGAATCTCTAATGGTGTCACACGGCCTGACGGCGAAGGTCAGCTCAATACACGTCAACGGCTGGTTTGGTGAATACGACAAGCTATCCACAACTGTTCTGATGTTTAGCGAGGTGTTCAATATCGATCTCGACACAGAAAGATCGTGTTTTGTATTTGTCGGCGACTCACCCAACGACCAGCCGATGTTTGCATTTTTCCCACATGCGGTCGGCGTGGCAAACGTGCGCGATTTCACCGCGCAACTGTTGAGGCCTCCGGCGTATGTGACGCAGGCGCCGCACGGCGCCGGGTTTGTCGAGGTGGCTGAACGACTATTGGCGGGCAGAAGTGCAGGTTCACAGAACTAGTATTGTGCAAAACCTGGTTGACGCCGGGCGGGACGAAAAAGGCCGCTAATGCGACTGAGGTGGCAGGATGCCGACAACCGCCGTCACGAACGAATCCTTTGCAAACGGCTTGAGCACCATGCCGTCGAAGGTGGTCGGGCCGGCAAGCGGTGATTCGCTGGCGAGCAGAATTTTCGGCCTCGGCCGCTCGGCGCCGACAGCTTTAGAAATTGCCTCGACAACCTTGGCCACATCGGCGAAATTTGTGTTGCTCGGATCAACAATGACCACGTCAAACTCTTCCTGGCCCATTGCGACAAACGCCTCGGCGGCGGTGCCGACCAACACCACCCGGTAATCGCGCTTCTTGAGGCCGCCGGCCGCAAACATCGCCTGATCACGTGCGCCATCAATCACCAGCACGCTGGCTTTTTTGGATTCGCGCAATGAGTGTCTGGTGATGAGCGTGGCATCGTCCTCGGCGCCGTCCTGCGCGCCCATGATGGCGGCGATGGCTTCGTTTAATTGCTGCGGGGCAACCGGCTGTCGGAGGTAGGCACTGATACCGTTTTCACGGCAGGCGATGGCATCACCCGGCCGACCGCCATTGGCAAGCATGATCACCGCGGTTTGTTTGAGAAAGTGGTGATGCTTGATGCGAAATGCCAGCAGGAAACCATCCTGGACAGGCAGCAGATTCGATGTCACAACCAGCGGGATGGGATTTTTTTCATGAGCCATACGCGTCAACAATTGCAACGCCATGGTTGCGTTGTCGGCTTCATGTGGTTGCATGCGCCAGGTTTTCATGTGCTCGGTGAGCTGCTTGCGTTCTTCGAGATCTGCGCTGACAACCAGGACGGGCAAGCCTGTAAGGGTGACAAATGTGGGTCTTGGTTTCGGCGGTGCACTTGCGGCAAACAGAAACGTTCCGCCAAAGGTATAGGTGACGCCGTTTTTGCGCTCTTCGATATTGATCTTGCCTTTTTCGTCGGCCAGCGCACGAACGATCTGCCGTGCAAGCGCCAACTGCATGATGGCGGATGGCGGCAATGTTTTTGGCTTCGGCGTCGAGCCACGGTTGATTTGTTCAATCGAAAACGCCAGGTGAATTTTCTGCTCGGCCGCATATTCCGGCGCGATTGACAAGATAATTTCAGGTGGCTTTTCGGTGACCCCGGCTTCCTGCGGCAACAAATGCATGGCACATTCAATCAGATTGCGCAACGCCAACATCAAGCGTGCGGCGTCTCCGGTCATTGTGTCGGGCACATCTTGTTCAATGCGAAGTCGAAGCTGAACCTTGTTCTGTTCCGCCTGCGGCACCACGCTGGCAACCAATACCGCGATGCTGTCGCGCAGACTGAACGGGTTGGGCTCCAGCAGAATCGGCCCGCCTTCGATGCGCGAGAAATCGAGCAATCCCGCGACGGCGTCAAACGCGGTCGACGCGGCATGCTCAACGCGCCGGAAATGTGTCAGCACATCGCTCGGCAGCTCCATTTGTTCGCCGCGCAACACCGCGCTTCCCGCTCCTTCGAGGGATACGATAAGTTCACGGGCGATTTTCTCAATCAGTCCCATCTGCGTCGCGATCAGACCGGCAGACGGCCTGTCGTCATCATGACCGGTTCCGCCACGTGCCGTTTTTAGGTGAAACAAATGCATGCGACCCGCGACGCCGGCTTCACCATCCACCGCGAGTGAACCTTGCACAATCGTCTCGCCGCCCGCCAGACGAAATTCGAGCTCGTCGTGTTGATCACTGCCGCCGTCGATATCGAGTGGAAAATAGATCGGGCCGATGCGCTTTTCAGTTGCATTTGAGGCGATCTCAAACAGGGTGGCGCAACTTGTTCCGACCATCGACTGCGGCGCTTCGCTGACCGCAAACAGTCTGCAAAAAGCATCGTTCATCATCTCGATGTTGCCATCGGCGCCTTCAACAACACAGGCGTCGGAGACATTCTCAACCAGATCGAGCAGGTGGGTACCCTGTACATTGGCGGCGGCCTCGCTGGCTTTTTCCAGTGACAAATCGCGCACCCAGACACCAATACCGGTTGGCTTGCCGTTGACGCCGGTGATGGCGGCGAGCTTGAATTCCATCGGCGTTGCCGCGCCATCCGCGGTACCAGACCCCACCAAAGCCTCAATGGCCGCCGCGACGGTTTTGCCTTCACCAATCCGTTTCAGTGATTGCGAAAAACGTGCCTGTTCACGTTGGCCGACAATATCGGCAAGAAAATAACCGGTGTCACCAGTTTTCCTGCCGGCAACCACATCTGCCGCCGGCGTTGCGCTGATGACGCGGCCGTCGAGGCCAAGCTCGAACACCGGCTCATTCAGCGCAGCAAGGATGTGACC
>JANMNT010000334.1:0-14282 GCA_031368465.1 Burkholderiales bacterium | reverse complement strand
GCCACATTGGGCAGCTCAACCCACTCGACGGCATCAACGTAGACCGCAAGATACCAGTCTTCAATTTCAGTCGGCGCCACCTCGGCCATCAAGCCAAAAATGCCGGTCACCATCAGGCGTTGGATGTGATGCGCATAGCCGTACTTCAAGGTCTGTCCGACGGTGTCGCGCATACAATTCATGTGGGTGTCGCCCGTCCAATACCATGCCGGCAATTTGCGCTTGTGCTGAAAATGGTTGGCGTCGCGCATACCAGGCATGTCCAGCCAATACACGCCGCGGATGAATTCGCGCCAGCCAATCACCTGCCGCACAAATCCTTCGACAGCTTCAATCGGCGCGTGACCATCCTCAAGCGCGACGATTGCGGCTTCGATCACCTCGCGAGGATTAATCAGCTTTACGTTTAACGCCGCCGACACGTGGGCGTGAAACAAAAACGGTTGGTTGGTCCACATTGCATCTTGATATTCACCAAAACGCGTCAGGCGTTCACCGATAAACTGTTCAAGCGAACGAAGCGCATCGTCGCGCGTAACCGGCCACGCAAAATTATCTAACGTACCGGGATGCGCGGCAAAGTGTGTTTCAACATCCGCCATCGCTTGTTTGGTCATTGCATCCGGCGCCACCCAATATGGCGCAGGAACATCCTTCGGACCGCTCTTGGCAAATGCGCCGCGGTTTTCAGCGTCAAAATTCCAGCGCCCCTGTACCGGCGTGTCACCGTCCATCATGACCGCGTGGCGTTTGCGCATCATGCGGTAGAAATACTCGAGCCGCAGCTGCTTATATCCACGCGCCCACTCGGCGAATTCCAAGCGCGAACACATGAAGTGGCTGTCCCGGCGAAATACCAAATCGATACCGCTCGCGTCACGATAGGCAACAAGCGCCTGCTCGACCCGCCAATCGCCCGGCTCGACCAACACCACTTTATGCGGCCGATACCGCGCCACCGCGTCCGCAAGCACCGCAACCAGTGAATCGAGCCCGTGACTGTTGATGTCGCGGTAGTCCACGACAAAGCCGCGCTTTCGCAGCGTTTCCGCAAAATGACGCATGGCGGCGAAGAAAAAGGCCGTTCGTGGTTTCGACGACCATACGTGTGTTGATTCCTCGCGCACCTCGGCCATCAACACGACATCTTTTGCTTTGTCAAAGTCGGCTAATGCAACCGACTCCACATCGAGTTGATCACCGAGCACAAAAACCAGATGACGGCATATTTTCATGGTGCGGTTGTCGGCACCGGAGTGGGAGCGCCGACACGCCGGCATTTTTCAGAACAGTACTTCACGTTATGCCAGTTTTTTTCCCATGACTTGCGCCAGGTCATGGTGCGGCCGCAGACAACACAACGTTTGCTGGGGAGGAATGCCTTATTGCCTTTGAAGTTCTGCTTGGTCACGAGATGCCCAATTTATTTCGCGGTTAGGCATTCCCTGCCGACAAATGGTTCCCCGCGCCCACCGCGGCGCGAGAGAGCCGGTCATTGACCGCATCCCAGGTCGAACCGGTTGGCGGCGCTTCAACCAATATCGCGGTCGTCCCGGCGGCATCGAGCGTGCGCAAATTTGCATACAGGTCACGTGCATAGTCGGCGGCAATTTTGGGCGCCTGAATCCACACCAGTGTGCGAGCGTTGCGTACGCCCACCCCGACCGGCGACGGTTTGACTTTTGGCTTTGCCGCAAATGCGAGTACTGCAACGCGTTTGCCGGCGGCGAGCAACACATCGGCTTCAACAAATACCACCTCGGTGGTCAACAAACGCAGTGGCGTACGTGGCGCGTAGTGGGACGCCATATCGCCCGACACCCGCGGCGTTGCCAATTTGGCGCCGGCTGCGGCGACCTCACGACTGATGGGCGTAATCCCGATCACGGCCGCGATTGCCTCAGCCGAAATGGCACCGGGTCGTAACAATACCGGCGCGCCGCGTGAAAAATCGACGATGGTGGATTCGATGCCAACCTCACAGATTCCGCCGTCGAGCAACATGATGTGGCCTTTGCCATCGGGATCGATCGCTTTGCCAAACTCATCACGCACGTGTTGCGCCGAGGTTGGTGAGACGTGACCGAATTTATTGGCCGACGGTGCGGCGATGATGCCGCTGCCAACTTTTGCAAATGCCTTGAGCAGCGACTGCGCCACCGGATGTGCCGGGCAACGCAATCCGACGGTATTTTGGCCGCCGGTCACCGTGTCGGGAATGTTTGCCGACTTCTTCAGAATCAGGGTCAGCGGTCCCGGCCAGAAATGATCAACGAGTTTTTTCGCATCCGCCGGCAAAACATTCACCCAGCGCGACAAGTCATCGCCGCGCGCAACGTGGACGATCAGGGGATGGTCTTCCGGCCGACCCTTTGCGGAGAATATTTTTTTGACTGCCTGATCGTTGGTCGCATCCGCTGCGAGACCATAAACGGTTTCAGTCGGCATGGCGACCAAATCACCGCGCAGCAGAGCGGCGGCGGCATCACGGATGGATTTTGGCAGGACCGGAGTCGAAGGCATGCTGTATTTTGCCCGAAAGCCGGATGTCCTCCTGCGCGTTTGCACATTGGCGAGAATCAGGAACGCCGGTGGGTCTTATCGTAAACTGTCAACATGACAACAAGCGACGTGAATCCTTGGCGCCTTTCCGTTGCGCCCATGATGGACTGGACAGACCGGCATTGTCGATATTTCCACCGCCTGTTGACCAAACAAACGCGCCTTTACACCGAGATGGTCACCACCGGCGCACTGATCCACGGCGATCGCCCGCGCCATCTCGATTTCAATATTGAAGAACACCCGGTTGCGCTGCAGCTGGGTGGCAGCGATTCAACAGATCTTGCCACCTGCGCCAAATTGGGCGAAGACTGGGGGTACGACGAAATCAATCTCAATTGTGGTTGCCCGTCCGAGCGCGTGCAAAAAGGTAGTTTTGGCGCCTGTCTGATGGCCGAGCCCGCGCTGGTTGCCGACTGCGTCAAAGCGATGGTCGATGTGACATCGATTCCGGTCACGGTCAAACATCGGATCGGTATCAACGCGGTCACGTCGTATGATTTTGTGCGCGATTTTGTCGGCACCGTGGCCGGGGCGGGCTGCAACGTTTTTATTGTGCATGCGCGCAACGCAATCCTGAAGGGACTCAGCCCGAAAGAAAATCGCGAGATTCCGCCGCTGAGTTACCCAACCGTTTATCAGCTCAAGAAAGATTTTCCCGCACTGACGATCGTGTTGAACGGCGGCGTCAACACATCGGCTGAAATTCACCAACACCTCGCCAATGTTGACGGCGTGATGATCGGGCGCGAGGCATATCGCAACCCGTACTGGTTGTCACAATGGGACCACGCGTTTTTTGGCGGGAGTGAAACGTTTTGTGAACGGGAAGAAATTGAAGCAGTAATGGAAGCCTATATTTCGCGCTATATGGCCGAAGGCAAAAATTTCCATCCACACAACGTCCGGCGCCATCTGGTGGGTCTGCACAAAGGCCTGCCTGGCGCGCGCGCATGGCGGCGCAAGATTACCGGCAATACGATCGAGCGTGTCGCACAATCGCTGGCATTGACGGAGGGTTGATGACCACACTAAAACCTGTTGCTATTTTTCGATTCTCGCCCGGCGAAGGCGCGGGGCATTTTCAGACATTTCTTGATCGGCGCGGTATTGCCTCGCAATTGTTTCAGCTCGATCGTGGTGACCCGATTCCGACATCGGTTGATAGCCATGCCGGTTTTGTATTTATGGGCGGACCGATGAGTGTCAACGATCAATTGCCGTGGATACCACCGGTGCTTGATTTGATCCGCAGGGCGATGGACGGCAACAAACCTTGCCTCGGCCATTGTTTGGGCGGCCAGCTCATGGCCAAGGCGCTGGGCGCGACCGTCAGCAAGAATCCGGTCAAAGAGATCGGCTGGAACCCGGTGCACATTGACGACAACCCAATTTCGCGCCGATGGCTGGGCGACGATTTGGTAAACGATCGTGACTTCACCACGTTTCAATGGCACGGCGAAACCTTCGCCATTCCGCCGGGCGCAACCCGCATCATCACCGGCGACGCCTGCGCCAATCAGGCCTACGTTATCGGCAAATCCCTCGGCATGCAGTGCCATGTCGAAATGACCGCCAAGATGATCCAAACCTGGTGCCGTGATTGGGAGAGTGAACACGCCGACCCGCAACTACCAAGCATTCAGGCACCCGACGAGATGATGGCCGAGATGCGCGAAAACTTGGTTGAACTCAATCGTGTTGCAGACCGGCTATATACCGTTTGGTGTGAGGGGCTGTAATCCCGCCGGTTAGTCGCGGAAGTTTTCGAACTGCAGCGGCACTTCATCGATCTTGGTTTTGCACAACGCCATCACCGCCTGCAGATCATCACGCTTGGCGCCGGTCACGCGTACCGATTCGCCCTGGATCGACGCAGTCACCTTGAGTTTGGAATCCTTGATCAAGCGCTGCATTTTTTTCGCCAATTCGGTCTCAATGCCGTTTTTGACGTTGATGATTTGTTTGACCCGGTCACCGCCGATTTTTTCCTTCGGCTTCTCATCCAGCAAGCGTGTATCCACCGCGCGCTTGGCCATTTTGTTGAGCATCACATCCTTGACCTGGCTGAGTTTGAAATCGTCGTCGGCAAATAAGGTGAGCTCAAGGTCTTTTTGCTCGATGCGCGCGTCACTACCCTTGAAGTCAAAACGGTTGGTGATCTCTTTGTTCGCCTGCTCGATGGCGTTCTTGAGTTCGACCTTGTCTGCTTCAGAAACAATATCAAATGATGGCATGGCTGGTTCCTTTCCCGTGCTGGCCGGATGTCCGATGGCTACTTTTTCTTGCGTGCCGCGGCGTTGGTGCCGGCCTTGTTCGCCAGGATACGCATACGCAGCGCGTTGAGTTTGATAAAGCCATCGGCATCCGCCTGATTGTAGGCGCCGCCGTCGTCGTCAAACGTGGAAATGGTCTGGTCAAACAGCGAATCGGTTTTCGATTCACGGCCGACACACATGACCGTTCCCTTGTAGAGCTTCAGCTTGACCGTACCGTTCACCGTTGCCTGCGATTGATCGATCAACGATTGCAACAACTCGCGCTCCGGTGAAAACCAGTAGCCGTTGTAGATCATACGTGCGTAGCGTGGCATCAGGTCGTCTTTGAGTGCCAGCACTTCGCGGTCCATGGTGATCGACTCCATCGCGCGATGGGCGCGCAGCATGATGGTGCCACCCGGCGTTTCGTAACAGCCGCGCGACTTCATGCCGACGTAGCGGTTTTCGACCATGTCCAGCCGGCCGATGCCGTGTTTGCCACCGACACGATTCAGCTCGGTGAGCACTTTGGCGGGTGACAATTTTTTGCTGTTGATGGCGATAATGTCGCCCTTGGCGTAGGTGAGCTCAATGTACTCGGGTTTGTTTGGCGCTTTTTCCGGTGAGGCGGTGATCCGCCACATGCTCTCTTCCGGCTCAAAATTCGGATCCTCAAGAATGCCGCCCTCGTAGGAAATATGCAGCAGATTGGCATCCATCGAATACGGCGCACCACCACCTTTGCGCTTCTTGAAGTCGACCGGGATTTTGTTTTTGTCGGCATACGCAAGCAATTTTTCGCGCGACAACAAATCCCACTCCCGCCAAGGCGCAATGATTTTCACATTCGGCATCAATGCATATGCACCGAGCTCAAAACGGACCTGATCGTTGCCCTTGCCGGTTGCGCCGTGTGAGATGGCGTCACCGTTGGTTTTTTTCGCAATTGCAATAAGTTGTTTCGCGATCAGCGGGCGGGCAATCGACGTGCCGAGCAAATATTCGCCCTCGTAAACCGTGTTGGCGCGAAACATCGGAAACACAAAGTCGCGCACAAACTCTTCTTTCAGGTCCTCGATAAAGATGTGTTCTTTTTTGATGCCCATCGCCAGCGCTTTTTTGCGTGCCGGCTCGACTTCCTCACCCTGACCGATATCGGCGGTGAAAGTGACGACTTCACATTCATATTCGTCCTGCAGCCATTTCAAAATGACGGATGTATCCAGGCCGCCGGAATAGGCAAGCACCACCCGTTTGGGACCGTCGCGTTTGATGTCGGACTTGCGCGGCTTTGCGCGCGCAACTCTGCCGATAGCTTCACTCATTTTTCAAACTTTCTATTGCGCGCGCCTGTTCCGCCGAGTCTCGAAGCGCGCATTCCGCCAGAATGGTCACCGTTTGCGGGGGGTAGCGGCTGTCTTGATGGCAAAGGTCAGCACACTGCGAAAGTGGCAAAGCGGAATCAAACACGCGCCAACTGGCATTGGCACCGCAAAATTATACGTTTAATAACGCGGTATGGGTCGCGTCAACGTGTGCCAGCCCCGCCGGGAATTTGTTCGGGCGAGCCAGCCGACATTAGCGCGTAAACAGCCGCCTTCATACCTCTTTCGATCATCGTTTGCATGGTGGTCACCCGATCTTCCTCGGAATAGGATGTCCACGGGTCCAGGCCGGTTTCTTTTTTTCCAGGCAGATTGCGATGAACGGCAAGTGTCTTGATGTTCTCCAACTGAAATGTCTTGCCGTCGAATACCACAAATCGCAGATAGGCAAAGGCGGCAACCGACGAATGTGCACCGCCAACAAGCTTCGCGTGACTCAGGTCGGCCTGTGTCAGTCCGCGCTTTCCAAGCCAGCCGATGCCCGACACACTGCCGGTCTTCGACCAATCTTGCGCGCGGTAGGGCAATATCAGCACGTATTTGTCGGCGGGTGCCGATTCTGCCAATCGCTTCAATTGCGCCTGAACGTTTGCCACCGCGGCGTCATCCGGCAGACCGGCAGACGCCTGCGCCAAAACGTTTTTTCCCCTGGCAAGCAAGCCAAAATCAGTGTTGGCTGACGCTGCACGATAGGCCAACGCAAATTGGGTTTCGATCAAACTATCCGCGCCGTCCTTGAATGCGCCGGCTGAAACCCGATCGAGCTTGCTGGTGACCGTTGCGGCGACGGTATCGTCGGCCTCCGTGGGCGATTGTTGGCGGCGCTCATCCCGGTATTGCTGGTCTGTCTTGAACGGTGCCGGGACGGCGCTTCTGGTGATTTGGCTAAACGGCACACCGGTCATCGAAATCACCACCACGCGCTGTGGCGGCGCAGCGGTGACCACGGAAGGTCGATCGATTGATGCCGGCACCTGCGCGAAACCAATGCTGGCCACCAAAGTGACACATCCAAGCAACAGCGCCCGGAATTTCACCGGGATTGCGCCAGGATCATTTTTTTGCATTTGGCGCTGTTGGCACCGGTGGGGCAACCACCTCGCTCACGGTGACCGTCACACCCACCTCGGTCTCACCCAGTGCTTTTGCCGCCGAGCGTTCGATGAGTGCGTTCATGCGGCTGGCGATCATCTCCACGGGAATGCTGCGTCCTACATCAAGTGCGGTTGAGTTCGGATCATTCAGCTTTGTAAAGTCATGCCGCGCCACTTTTTCAATCACCCGCAATGTTTTTGGATCAAGTACATACAACTGGATATAGGAGAATGGCGCGACGTAAACTTTGGATCGATTCTTTGTACCATCTTCTGGATTGGTTGTATCCGATTCGCCCTGCCCGCTGGCATCGATATCCGGGTTGCCATCCTGCCCCTCAAGGACGGCGCTGGACAACGGTTGAACATAAACGCCGATGCCGTTGAGTTTTGGGCCCATGCCGGCGCGCTCGGTGAACAGATACTTTGGTGTCGCAACAATGATCTTTTCCCAGTTCAGGCGGTTGGGGTGTTTTTCCAATGCGGCAACAATCTTGCCAATGGCAACCTCTTCGCGATCCTTTGCCGCCACGCCCTCCATTTCAGCGTGGTTGAGCGTGATGTATTCGCGTTTGCTGTCCGGGTGCGCGGCGGTGATTGCCGTATCGAGCCCGCGCAACACCGACAGGTTAAGCCCGTTGCCCGGCACACGGATAACGTTGCGGATGTTGTTGTCGAGAATGTTGGAGCCGGTGATTTGTTTTTGACGGACAAAGGTAAATTGATCGCCAACCGCTGACACCAGCGCAAAGATCTGTTGTTTCTCCGCCACGACGGCCGACGGCGCAGCTGTGGTTGCGGTTGCGGTCGATGCTTGCGCAATTGCGACCGGCGCCAACATCGCGCCCGACATCAGCATTGCGACCATCAGGCCGGATAAAACTCGCTTTTGGTTCATATTAATCCTTTGGAGAAAGTCGTTGATTTACGGGTGTTTTCAGGCATTTTTGCCCGGAACTGTCCGCCCTGCCTTGTATTTCGCTTTTGGTTGCGCACTATTTAGGCGTGCACTTTGCCAAGCAGCAAATACTCCATCAATGCTTTTTGTACATGCAGGCGATTTTCCGCCTCCTCCCAGACAACCGATTGCGCCCCTTCCAACACATCCTCCGCAACCTCTTCACCGCGGTGCGCCGGCAGACAATGCATAAACAACGCATCTGCGGCGGCACTCTTCATCATTTTTGTGTCGACGATAAAATCGGCAAACGCTTTTTTCCGCGCCGCCGTTTCATCTTCATAACCCATACTTGTCCACACGTCGGTGGTAATCAGGTGTGCGTTTTTTGCCGCCGCCATCGGATCGGTGAACATTTTCATGTGGGCGCGATCACTTTTTGCGATGCGCGCGTCGTCCATCGCATATCCGGCCGGCGTGGCGACATTCAACGTAAAACCAAAAATGCGCGCGGCTTCGAGCCACGTGTAGCTCATATTGTTGGCGTCACCAATCCACGCAACCGTTTTGCCGGTAATGTCACCACGGTGTTCGATATAGGTAAACACATCGGTCAACACCTGACACGGATGAAATTCATTGGTCAGGCCGTTGATGACCGGCACCCGCGAGTGTTTGGCAAAACGCTCAACCTTGTCCTGTTCAAAGGTGCGGATCATGACCAGATCAACCATGCGCGAAATGACACGCGCGGTGTCCTCGATCGGCTCGGCCCGACCAAGTTGCGTCGATTGTGAATCGAGGTTGATGGCCTGGCCGCCTAGTTGATAGATGCCGGCTTCAAACGAAACACGCGTCCGCGTTGAGCTCTTTTCAAACACCATCGCCAACATGCGGTCGGTCAACGGCTGGTAGGGGATGTACTGTTTAAAGCGCTGTTTGAGCACTTTGGTACGCGCAATGATGTGATCAAACTCATCTTTGTTGAAGTCGGATAGTTTTAGAAAATGTTTCATGCTGGTCATGCCGCCATCTTGGTTGCCGCGTCTTTGGCCGGTTTGGGTGATGCCGCCAAAAATTGTTTGACCACCGACACAATTCGTGCCGCGATTTCATTCGCTTCGGCGGCATTGATGATCAACGGCGGCACAATGCGCACCACGCTGTCCTGCGTGACGTTGGTCAGCAATCCCGCCGCCAGCGCCAATGCAGGTATTTCCGGGCAGGGGCGGTTTAGTTCCACACCCAGCATCAATCCCTGACCACGCACCTCGGTCACACCTTCAACCCCGCGAAAACCGTCGATCAAACCCTGCTTTAGAATTGCGCCCATGGCCGCGGCATTGGCGAGTAATCCGTCTTCTTCCATGATCTCCAGTGTGCGTAGCGCGGCAACCGACACCAACGGCCCGCCACCAAATGTGGTGCCATGATTGCCGGGTTTGAAAACCTGCGCGGCGACACCCTTTGCCAGACAGGCACCAATCGGCACGCCGGAGCCGAGCCCTTTGGCCAATGGCATCACGTCGGGCGAAATGCCCGACCATTGGTGGGCGAACCACTTGCCGGTGCGGCCGATTCCAGATTGCACTTCGTCGATCATCATCAACCAGCCCTTGTCGGTGCACAGTTGACGCAGGGCGCGAAGGTAATCCGCGCGCGCCTCGACAACGCCACCTTCACCTTGCAATACTTCAGACAAAACGGCGACGACGTCTTTGTTGTGCGCCGCGATGGTTTTGATCGCCTCGATGTCGTTATACGGCACCCTGATAAATCCCGTGACCAGCGGCTCAAAACCCGCCTGCGCCTTGCGTGAACCGGTGGCGGCGAGTGTGGCGAGTGTGCGTCCATGCCAGGCGCGCTCCATGACGATGATCTGTGGATTGGTGATGCCGCGCTGATGGCCGTAAAGGCGCGCGATCTTGATGGCGCACTCATTGGCTTCAGCGCCCGAGTTGGCAAAAAAGACATTGTCCATATCCGCAAGCGCGCAGAGTTTATCGGCCAGCGCGGCCTGCTCGGGAATATTGACCAGATTGGACGTATGAATCAGCCGACCGGCCTGCGCGGTGATCGCCTTGACCAATTTGGGGTGTGCATGTCCCAACCCTGACACGGCAATGCCGGCAAGTGCGTCGAGAATTTTTCGTCCGTCCGTTGTGTACAACCACGCACCTTCACCGTGTGTGAACGCAACATCGAGCGGCTTGTAGGTATTCATTTGGTGGGTTGAAAACATATTCAGACTCCTCGTTCTTCCGGTCGGCAAAACAAAAACGGCGGGTTCGACAATTCGAAGGCCGCCGTCTGGTGAAATCGAGGAGAAATACTAGGCCAAATGCGAGTTTGGCGCAACCGCATCGCCCTTGAATGACAAAAGCGACGGAATACAGAAAATTGGTGACGAACAATCGTTATGACTGCGCCAGTGTTTTCACGACTGATTTCGCCGCAGCTGCGGCGTGTTTTCGCAACTCCGGTACCGCAGTCGCCTCCCAATCGCGGGCCTTCAGCAACGGTCCGACATAATAGATTCGCCCTAGGCTGTCGCCGGCGGCGTCGACCACCCGGTAATCCGCGGCGACCTCAATACCCTGCCGAAGCGGGTCGGCAACAATCAGGCGATCAGCCGCCATTTGCGCAAGCAGCGGTTCGGCGGAAAATTCGGACGACGGGCCCGTGCAGTTGATCACCGCACCGACATCGAGACTGACCTTGCCGTTGGTGCCGGCGTGGCCGCGTTGACGCAGTGTCACCCTGACGCCATCGGCAGCATCGGTAAATGCCAGGATCTGCGCTGCCATCGAAATGATTTCACCGCGCGTCGCGCAGCCCGTGACCAGTTGAAAAATTTCCGGGGCGGCGCGATGGCGGTGGGTTTCCCAAAACGGCTTCAAATGGCGCAAAAAACGCCGCCGTTCGATCATCGGCAATTGCGCCCAGAGCTGCGGCGTGATCGGTCGCAGACTGGCCACCACATCACGCCAATCGCCACCATTTTTTTCGACGACATCGATATGCCCCCGCACCGCCCGAAGGTAGGCGCGCGCACTCGGCGACGCAAGGATATCCGGCGGCAGCGTGTCGAATAGTGGTGAAGCGGTGTGATGGCGATGAGGCTGCGGCCACAACCCGCGCCGCGAGACCACATAAATTTGCGGCGGAACAAATGCAGTCGATGGTGCGGCCTTTTTTTGTTCCAGCTTACGGCGCGCATCGATCGAGATGACGACGTCAAACATGGTCAGTCCGCTGCCGATCAGCAGTACCGGCCTGGCCAAATCAACGCCGTCAAGCGCCCCCTCCCGCCAGGGATCACGAATGTATCTTGGACTGGCAACAAATTTGGCATCCGCCGCTTGCGGATGCGCCGGCGCAAAATTGCCCAGTGCCAAGACAACGCAATCGGCGATGATGGGGTCACCCTGGCCAAACGACACCCGGTAACCACCCCGCCCATTGTCGATTTCCTGCACCGATGAGACCGTTTTGTGGATGACGGAAAATTCGGCATCCGTTTTGTCGGCGGCGTCTTTCAAGGTCTTTTGCAGGTACGCGCCATACCAGCGCCGGCCGACAAAACTACCGCCCTTGGCGTCTATTTGATTTGTGTGCAAAAAATTAAGAAAATCATCTGGCCGGTCTTCAAACGCACTCATCCGTCCGGCCGGCACATTCAGCAAATGGTCCGGCGAGTTGGTCCCGTACGCGAGTCCGCGCGCCAACATCGACGATTCAACGCCGAGATGCGGCTTGTTGACCAGATAAATCGTGATTTTGCCCCCGGATGTTGCACCGAGCAGGTGCGCAGCGACCATCGTGCCGCAAAACCCGGCACCGACAATCACGATTACCCGCGCGGACGACTCAGGAGGTGGCATTGGCAATAACAAAGTTTTCAAACATGGCAAATTTTACGCGTCGATCGGTAACGCGACCAATTGGGTGAATTAGCAGCCATTTTTGCCCATCCAAAAGCGCTCGCGACGGGTCCGGCAGGCTATAATTTTACTGATCGCTCAGCCTATCAATTTGCATTGGATATGCTGCTGTTTCCCGTCTGCATGTGCAACATCGACCTCAGACGTTTTACCCCTTATTTTCTTTGTCCCGGTACCACCGGCGGGGCGAATTGATGCCGCTTGACCATTCCATCCAATTTTCGGCCGATGCTGCACCTTTTCAGCAAATCAACGCTGTCATGAGCCACCAGCGATTGGTGATTCAGGGTGTTACGCCCAACGGTCGCGCTTTTCGCCCGAGTGATTGGGCTGAACGGCTGTGTGGAATCATGTCAACCTTCGGTGGCGACCACCAAATGCGTTATTCGCCATTTGTTCGACCGATGATGCTCGACGGCGTACGTTGTGTATTGGTCGAACCTTCGCTGGCTTATGTCGAGCCGCGCGCATATCGGTTCCTGCTTGATTTTGCCAACGACAATGAGCTGCTGGTGATCGACCCAAACGGCCCTGCAACCGAAGGATTTTGCCCTGTGCCCGGCGGCGCGCTGGAAAAACTCACCGCCTAGGCGCGTGTCGGCCTGGTGTCATACGCCGTCGCCAACAAACAAAAACGCCGCAAGGATTTCCTTTGCGGCGTTTTTTATTGTGACCAAACCACGCTGCGCCGGATCGCCCGGCACACAATCAGCAGACTTAGGCGGTTGCAGTCGCGCCAATAGCCTTGATCGCCTTGGTCAGACGGCTCTTGTGGCGTGCCGCCTTGTTCTTATGGATAATCTTTTTATCGGCAATTGAGTCGATGGTGCTGACGTTTGCCTGATAAGCAGCTTCAGCAGCAGCTTTATCACCTTTTGCAACGGCGACAACGATTTTCTTGATCGCGGTGCGAAGTTCGGTACGCTGCGCCATGTTGTGGGCGCGTTGCTTGACGGCTTGTTTGGCGCGTTTGGCGGCGGATTTAATATTTGCCATGGCTATATTCCAGAATCAACTCAAAATGAAAAAATGCGCGCGGTAAATCGCACGAAGCCTAGTATTATAGCCAGCCAGCCTGAAAAAGCAAATACCTGATTTAGAAGGCCTCTTTTGTCCGGATCCACACCAAATGGCGGCTTTTTGGGCCCGGTTGGCGGGTGATCGCGTCGGTTGGCAGAAATCGCGGTGGGTTTAGCACTGTTCAGGCATTTTTTTGACGTTTCACCTATTTATGCAAAAACTGGTGGTGGTTGATTACGGCATGGGGAATTTGCGCTCGGTCGCAAAGGCATTCGAATTCGCCTCCCGCGAATGGCAAATCCCCACACAGGTATCGATTTCGAGTACCCCTGCGGATATCAGCGCAGCCGACCGAGTGGTATTCCCCGGCCAGGGCGCGATGCCTGATTGCATGCGTTATCTCAATGAAAGCGGCCTGGAGCGCGCGGTACGGGATGCCGCCGCCAACAAACCATTTTTTGGCGTTTGTGTCGGTATGCAAATGTTGTTTGAGCGCTCTGAGGAAGGGGGCACATCTGGTTTGGGGATTTTTGGCGGGGACGTTAAACGGTTTCAGCCGACCGACCACAGCCAAAAAGTCCCGCACATGGGCTGGAATGAAGTTGTTTTTAATCCGGACAACAGCGGGGCAAACAAGATGTTTCGCGGAGTCGACTCGGGCGAGCGTTTTTATTACGTGCACTCATACTTTTGCGCGCCCTCGGATTCAGGCATCATTGCAGCGACAACCAATTATGTTGAACGCTTTACGGCAGCCGTCGGGCGCGCTAATATTTTCGCAACACAATTTCATCCGGAGAAAAGTCACCGCGCCGGCTTGATGATTTATCGGAATTTTTTGCAAACAAACCTCTAGCACTGTATCCCCGTTAAGCCGCACATTCCACACACGCCGCACATTCCACACACGCCGCACATTCCACACATTCCGCACCCTCCCTCGCCTTCCACATAACCATGTTGATCATCCCGGCAATCGATATTAAAGACGGGCACTGTGTCCGTCTTGAGCAAGGCGACATGCAGCGCGCCACCATATTTTCCGACAACGCCGGCGAAACCGCCCGGCGCTGGAAGGATCTGGGCTGCAAACGATTGCATGTGGTCGATCTAAACGGCGC
>JANMNT010000276.1:0-3746 GCA_031368465.1 Burkholderiales bacterium | reverse complement strand
AACCATTGTTGGTCATGCCACGCCAGCCTGATGGCGAACGTTGTGCCATTCATAATCTGGCGTGCTGGGCGGGTCAGTTCACGCCCGCCGTGTCGATCCAACAAAATGAAGGTCTGCTGCTCGACGTGACAGCCACACTGACCATGCATCAGGGGCTGGCGCTACTCATCAACAAACTGCGTGTCGGGTTGCATACACTTGGCTACCGGGTTTGTATTGGTGTGGCGCCCACGCCCATGGCGGCGTGGGTTTTTGCCAAAGCGCGCTATCACGGCTATGACGTACGCATGTGCCGGCACATCGATGCGATTGCCACCCGTGTTGCCGACCTGCCGGTCGCATTGCTCGATTGGCCGCACGACAGCGTCAGCCAACTGGCGGGCCTGGGCATCATCCGTTTTGCCGATTGTCTGGCCTTGCCGGCGGATGGTTTTGCCAAACGTTTTGGCAAAACGTGTTTGTTTGACCTGCAGCGCGTCATTGGGTCGCGCCCTGATCCACGTTTGTCATTTGTGCCACCGGACAGCTACCGGGCACACACTGAGTTTGGTTTTGACATCAATGATGCGACGGCGCTGTTGTTTCCGCTCAAGCGTTTATTAACCGAAATGGAGGGTTATTTACGTGGTCGTGGCAGCGGGGTCAGCGCTTATCGGGTGACGTTATTTCATCCATCGCGTCTCAAAACAACCATTCATATCGGTATGGCAAAGGTTGAACGTGCCACCGATCGTTTGCTGTCGCTCGCGCGTGAGCATCTGCATAAAACCACCCTGCCCGATCATGTCTTGGCGATGTCGATTGAAATCGATCACACACAACCATTTCAGGAAATCAGTGCCAGCTGGTTGCCCGACCCGCAACATCAGCCCGACAGTTGGTACCGGCTGATCGACAAACTCAGCGCGCGCCTGGGCGCGGACAATGTTTATCAACTGCAGACGGTTGATGACCACCGGCCCGAACGCAGTTTGAAGTTGGTGACGGCTGCCGCAGCCTCGTCACACGCAGCATCATTAAATACAACACGCGCATCATCTAAAAACAAAACACCCATGTTTGCCGGCGCGTTGCGCCCCACCTTTTTACTCGCGACCCCGCGCAAGTTGCTCAGCCATGAGGGTCGCCCGACCTGTCACGGCGCGGTGGATATCATCAGCGGCCCGGAACGGATTGAAACCGGCTGGTGGGACGGGCAACCCGCCTCACGGGATTATTTTGTGGGTCGCAACCGGCACGGTGAAACCATGTGGCTCTATCGTAATCATCAGGGTAATCAAGCCGCCGGTGCCGACTGGTATTTGCAAGGCTACTTTGCCTGAGTCTGTTGACGAATAGCGCCAGTCATGCTGCCGAGTTATGCCGAATTACACTGCCTGACCAACTACACATTTTTGCGCGGCGCGTCACACGCCGAAGAATTGGTCAGGCAAGCCTGGAAGTTGGGTTACAGCGCGTTGGCCATCACCGATGAATGCACCATGGCGGGGGTGGTGCGTGCGCATACCGAAGCCAAAGAATTGGGCTTGCAACTGCTCATCGGCAGCGAATTCAAGCTGGAAGACGGCTTAAAAATTGTCTTGATTGCCGAAAACCTTAATGGTTATGGCAACTTGTGTGAATTGATCACACTGGCGCGCGGCCGCGCCGAAAAAGGCCGTTATTCGCTTTGCCGGACAGACTTGCTCACCGCCACCGACGACTGCCTGCTGTTGTGGTGCCCGGAAAACGATATACATCAGCACGATGAACAAGCCGGCTGGCTGGCCACATATTTTGCGGCGCGCTGCTGGATCGCCATCGAGTTGTTGCGCGGGCGTGATGATCTGCATTGGTTGCGCCGGCTGCAACATTGCGGCAAACAACACGGCCTGCGTTGCCTGGCGGCGGGCGACGTGCATATGCATACCCGCAAACGCCGCCGGCTGCAGGACGTCCTGACCGCCATCCGTGTCGGCAAACCTGTCGCCGAATGCGGCTCGGCGCTGTATCCGAATGGTGAACGTTATTTACGCCCCATCGGGCGGCTCGGCAAAATTTATCCGCCGGAACTACTCATCGAGACGCTGTCGGTGGTGCGTCGATGCACATTTTCACTCGACGAAATCAAGTATGAATACCCCGACGAAATTGTGCCGGCCGGCCAGACCCCGGCGATCTACCTGCGACAACTGACCTATGAGGGTGTGAAAGTCCGTTACCCAAATGGATTACCGGCAAAAGTGCAAGGCATTATCGAACACGAGTTATCGCTTATCAGTGAGATGCGCTACGAGCCGTATTTTTTGACGGTGTTTGATATCGTCAAATTTGCCCGCGACCGCCATATTCTGTGTCAGGGGCGCGGCTCGGCGGCAAACTCCGCCGTTTGTTATTGCCTCGGCATCACCGAGGTGGACCCGGACCGCATGTCGGTGTTGTTTGAACGTTTTATTTCCAAGGAGCGCAACGAGCCACCGGATATCGATGTCGATTTTGAGCACGAACGCCGCGAAGAGGTGATGCAGTATTTGTTTCAAAAATACGGACGGGATCGTGCCGCCATCACCGCCACCGTCTCGACCTATCACACCAAGGGTGCGATGCGTGATGTCGGCAAGGCGCTGGGATTTTCACTCGATCAGGTTGACAAGTTATCGGCGGCCATGACCCTGCGGTTTGACGCCGGCATACCGGCAGATCGACTGCACGAAGCCGGCTTTGATGCCAACAATGCAAAGGTCAAAACCCTGATCGAACTAGCTGGCGAGATTCGCGGCTTTCCACGCCATCAATCGCAGCACTCGGGTGGCTTTGTGCTCGACAACCGCAAATTAACGCGGCTGGTGCCGGTGGAGCCTGCGCGTATGGATGGCCGCACCATCATTCAATGGGATAAATACGATCTGGATGCACTCGGCCTGCTGAAGGTTGATGTGTTGGCGTTGGGCATATTGACCTGCATTCGTAAATCAATTGACCTCATCAACGACTTTCACGGTACCTCAATACGTCTGCAGGATATTCCCGCCGAAGATCCGAAGGTCTATGACATGTTGTGTGTCGCCGACACGGTGGGTTTGTTTCAGGTCGAGAGCCGTGCACAGATGGCGCGTCTGCCGACGTTAAAACCACGTGAGTTTTACGACATTGTGGTGCAGGTGGCGATTGTGCGGCCCGGCCCGATCAAGGGTGGCATGGTGCACCCTTATCTGAACCGCCGGTCTGGCAAGGAGCCGGTTACCTACCCTTCGCCACAAATCAAGGCGGTATTGGAACGCACCCTTGGGGTGACCATTTTTCAGGAACAAGTCATGCAGATTGCCATCGTCGCCGCCGGCTTCACACCCGGCGATGCCGACCGCCTCCGGCGCGCGATGGCAGCGTGGAAACGCAAAGGCGGGCTGGAACCCTTCAAGGAAAAATTAATCGACGGCATGCTTGCACGTGGTTACACCGAAACCTATGCCGCGCAAATTTTTGAGATGGTCAAAGGTTTTGGTGAATACGGTTTTCCGGAAAGTCACGCCGCCAGCTTTGCACTGCTGGTGTATGTCTCCGCGTGGCTCAAGTGCCATCATCCGGCTGCGTTTGCCGCCGGCCTGCTCAACAGCCAGCCGTTGGGGTTTTATGCCCCGGCGCAAATCGTGTACGACGCCAAACGCCACGGCGTGGTGGTACATGCGGTCGATGTGATGCACAGCGATTGGCTTAGCCGCCTGGTGGTGGATAAATTGCCTGGTCAAAAACCAGCGATCCGGCTGGGT
>JANMNT010000272.1:0-4294 GCA_031368465.1 Burkholderiales bacterium | reverse complement strand
CCCAGACAACTGTTCGGGTTAATCAAGAAAACAGCACGGCGTCATACGCTGACCCACAGGCTTGATTGCCCAGCCTCAAGGCTCATCAGACTGCCGCGCCGCAGATACAATACCTAATCCGCAAGATATAAGGCTCGATATATTTCCGAAAATTTCGAGGCCCCTTTAACAATGAGAGAAACAATATGTCGCTCACCCCTTAAATGCCCTTGGATTGCTAAAAGGATAGAATTTGTCGTGGTAACCTTGGAAATAAAAGGAAGAAACGTGGCGCGTGCGATTCGACTACTGGCACCAAGTGCCATTTGGCTGTGCGGACTTTTGGCACCGAGCCTAGTGTTGGCGGACGTCCCTTCGTTCGTCGGGAAGTATTCCCAACCTCGCTCCCAGAAGTACATTCAAGTAAATGATGCGTTCAAGCAAGCGCGTGTACTTGAAAAGCTTGCAGAAGTTCTGTCCACGGCTATCCGGTTTCCCGACCAAGTGACCCTTACCATCCGCGAGTGTGGGCAAGCTAACGCTTTCTACAATCGACAGAAACGCCTGATAGTTCTCTGCCACGAACTTATGGAGAACATCTCCGTGGGAATCAAACGTGACTTCGCGAGAATCAGTTTGCCAGGTGAAGTGGATCGCTCCGTGGCTGGGGCAGTCATGTTCATTTTGATGCATGAATTAGGACACGCATTCGTGGCACAGTTCGACCTTCCTATTCTCGGTCGAGAGGAGGATGCGGCCGATCAAATCGGTGCCTTTTTCATCCTGAATACACAGCATGCCAGTGATGCGATAGCGGGCGCGCTGTGGTTCTTCAAAAGCAAGACACTTTTTTATACACGCCAGCATTTCAGCGACGAGCATTCACTTGGTCCGCAACGTCAGAGTAACTTAGCGTGCTGGGCGATTGGGAAGGACCACGCTCGCTACTCATACCTGATGCACGGCGGCTTTGTGACTAAGCAACGGGCCCCCCGGTGCAGAAACGAGTACCTACAATTGGAGTCGAGCATCTACAGGCTGCTAGGTACAAAAGTAGATCTACCGAAGCGATAGCGCATGAGACAGTTGTGTGCTCGCGCCATCGCAAAAATCCAACGTCAACTTCAAATCGGCGAAGTTCTGATGGCGAAACTTATGACAGCACTCTTTTGTACATCCTTCGCCATTGGTTGCCATGCGGCGAGCTTTGATTGCGCGAAGGCTGTGTCTTTGACGGAGATGACTATCTGCAACGATTCTGTACTCTCCAAGTTGGACGACGAGCTCAGCGAAATATACAAGCGAGCGAAGGTGAAAGCTGCCGACCAAACGGCATTCCAGCAGCAGACGAAGGCGGCATGGAAATGGAGAGAGGCCAATTGCCGGAGTCGGGACTGCCTAGTGAACTGGTACACACAACGAAAGATGACGCTGGTACGGGCCGCAGGGTTAGAGCCAGCTAGCAAATGCCAGGCGGATGGCCCTGTGACCGTGAGCGGTTTGGTTATGCGTGAAACGCTGACCCTAGAGCCAGACGGCCGCAAAGTTAATGCCTTTATCCTCGTGGCATCCAACCCCATTTGCGTTAGGATCGAACCAATGGAGCCGACCGACAAGAGTGGAGCTAAAGATGTGATGCGGACAAGGTTCCAGCTGGTAAGCGTCAACAACGCTGTACTGGCCAATACGATTGCGAAGTTTGCTTCGCGAAAAGTTACTGTGACGGGAAATTTAAGTACGGACAATATCACTCAGTACTATGCGGTAACTGACGCGATAGACGTCAAGTCAATTGGCGCTATGTGACCCATGTTGGCCGTTTCTTATGCATCATCTACATAAATACGCGCGCGACCCGGCCAGCTCCCAACGCATTTCACGGCAAGCCCCGGTCGTGCGATTCGTGTGTTTATGGATTGAATGTTGCCCCACGGTTGCTCCGCAGCGATCAGCAGACTTTCAATATCCGCCAGAAGTTTGGACGTTAAATTTCCGCCATAGTTAACTTGCACCTCCCCGAACAGAGCGCGATGTTCATGAATTCTTCGTTGCGCCTCCAAATCTGCCCAGAAATTTGCTTTTGCAGTCCTGGTCCAACGACCGCGCACGGTCACTCCCCATGCTTTTCCAATGTAAAGAATCTCGCTGGTCGCAGGTGCCAGATATGCATACAGGCACCTTCGGGAAGTCCACCCGTGGTGATCTGCGGTCAGAAAATGCCACCGGATAGTGATATCTGGCTTTAGGGTCACGTAAATTTAAGGGGTCAGCGTCGATTATTTCGCGCTATTGGGCGGATTTAGCGACAACTAATCGCCGTGCGCGTGATCCAGCCCCGTATTCAGCAACGACCGCGCTTCAAAAATAACATCGGACGCGGTCAAGCCGTGTGGCCCCATGCCGTGCTGTAACGCTGCATCGGCGGCGGCACCGTGCAAATACACACCCAGGCATGCGGCGTCCCATGTATCGAGGCCGATTGCCAAAAATGCGGCCAACATACCCGCCAGTGCGTCGCCCATGCCGCCGGACGCCATGCCGGGGTTGCCGCTGGTGTTGATGACGTAATGGCCGTCCGGATGTGCGATCACCGTTCCGGCACCTTTGAGTACCACCACGGCGGCAAATTGTTTGGCGATGGCAAGGGCCGCACCGAGTCGGTTTGCCTGAATGTCGGCAGCCTTGTTGCCCAACAAGGCGGCGGCTTCACCGGGGTGGGGCGTGAATATGAAAGGCAAACAAACACGACCACTTTCAGCCTTTTTTGTCTCAAACGCCGCACGGATGCTGGGGTTTATCGAAATGGTATTGATCGCATCGGCGTCAATCACCATCGGTTTATCGAGTGACAACATGCCCATCAGCGACGCCGAGCCGGTCTCGCCCATGCCCATGCCGACGGCAAAGGCGGTCATATTTTCGTCCTTGCTCAATAGCTTTGCATCGCGCACCATCATTTCCGGGTGCAAGGAATCAAACACCGGTCGATCCTTGTCAAACAAACCGAGGTAAACCTTGCCGGGCCCCATATGCAGGGCGGCGCGCGCGGAAAGCACGGCGGCACCCGTCATGCCTTCGGCGCCGCCGATGATGCCGACATTGCCGTAGTGACCCTTGTGCGAATTGGCCCGGCGCGAGGGGATGAGCGGCAATGCCATTGCCTGTGTCAATAACGTGTTGGTCGTTTTACCGTGTTCTGCTTTTGGCCGCACCACACCGATGGTCTCCACACTCACCGCGCCAGCGTGATCCACACCATCCGCGGTAAACAGGCCCGGCTTGGCGCCGATAAAGGTGATGGTCTCGTCGGCTTCGATGGCGGGTTGAAAGGCAACGCCGGTATCGGCGTCCAAGCCGCTTGGCACATCAATGGCCAACACCGTAAAGCGACTTTCCTCGTCACTGTCATTGCGTTCGCGATTGCAATTGGTGATGACGTCGGCAAAGGCACCTGAAGGCGCTTTGGTAATGCCGATGCCAAACAAGCCGTCGATGACCAGATCGAAGGCGTGTTTTTTTGGCCAGGACTTGATGACTTCACCGCCACTTTTGGCGAACAACGCATTGGCCTTGGTCGCTGCCGGCTCCGTTTGTTGTTGCTCACCGAGCGCCAGTACGGTCACGTTGCATTTCGCTTGTTGAAGTGCCACAGCCGCGACCCAGGCGTCACCGCCGTTATTGCCCGGCCCGACCAGCAGCAACACATTTTTTTTGCTTGATTTGTTTTTCTTGAGAATGGCGACTGCATGCTTGGCAATGGCTTCGCCGGCCTTTTGCATGAGCGAAACATTCGGATGGGCGCTCGCATAGGCGCTCTCAAGCGCGCGTATTTCGGCAACGGTGGACAATGTAATCAGGTCGTGTGCGTGGGTCATTTTATTTTTTGCATTTAAAACAATGGTATTTAAATCAATCGCCTAAATGGCGGGCGCGATCAAGGTGTCAAGATGGTATCCACCGCATTATCCAGTGTTGTTGGATAGTCCAGACTGTAATGCAGGCCACGACTTTCCTTGCGGGCGGTTGCGCAGTCAGCAATCAATTCGGCCGTTTGCAGCAGGTTGCGTAATTCGATCAAATCATTGGTCACGCGAAAATTGGCATAGTAGTCGTGAACCTCGGACTTGAGCAAATTGATGCGGTGTTTGGCACGCGCCAGTCGTTTGTCCGTGCGTACGATGCCGACATAATCCCACATGAAGCGTCTGAGTTCGTCCCAATTGTGCGAAATGATGACTTCCTCATCGGCATTCGTGACGCGGCTTTCGTCCCACGCGGGCAGGGCAGGCGTGTCGGCGCGTGACTGTGTGGACAT
>JANMNT010000271.1:0-8887 GCA_031368465.1 Burkholderiales bacterium | reverse complement strand
CCCAGACAACTGTTCGGGTTAATCAAGAAAACAGCACGGCGTCATACGCTGACCCACAGGCTTGATTGCCCAGCCTCAAGGCTCATCAGACTGCCGCGCCGCAGATACAATACCTAATCCGCAAGATATAAGGCTCGATATTCCCATTGATGGCGGGAGGAAAATTGAGCAGGTTTCATGATTCAACAAGTTTAGATTCGTAATTGGACGACCAGCGGGAAGGTCCGCTATTGGCCGAAAACATCATCGCCAATCTATCAGAAGATTCTTGATCTCTGCACTTATCCAATTGGGCGAACACACAGCTTCCGAGTCATAGGCAGTAACAGAAGGACAAGAACTGTTAAAACTAAACCGTGTTGCACGAGATTGATTAATGGCAATTCGGGTGTTGAGAACCAAAATTCAGCGAGACGAAGTAGTTGGGCCACGGTTGCAACAACTCCCAGCCACCATGCAATGTTGTATTGCTGCCAAAGACCGAATGCAACAATAAGCCCGACACTAAGAGTTCCGATAAAAAGTGGTCTGGTGAACCAAAACACCACAATCTCTCCACTAATTTCGCCAGCAAAAATGGGGCTGATCCCAAGCGCCAAGTAGGCAAGGATAACGACGGAAGTGATTTTTGCCCAATCGAGGTTCATGCTCGGAAATTTAAGGAGCCAAGCTCGATATTCCCATCGATTGCGAGAGGAAAATTGGCGCCGGTCTCATGATTCAATGAGTTTAAGTTTGTAATCGGGTGATCATCGGGAACGTCCGCTTTTGGCCGATTGCGCCGAACCCATCAAACGCCGGCGCAGCCCAATACAGCACGATCCGACACACCAAACGTTTCGATCAAACGTCATTAGCAATCACAAACTCCTTTATTAACGGGTTGTTTCAGCCACTTTTGCTCCGAAACACCCGCCAATAATAGACTTTCAAATTCATTCCTGCATCATTTTCCAAAATTGATATTTCAGCGTCGCAGCACAGCCGATGATCATCGCGGCGAGCGCGAGGAACGAGCCGACCGCCAGTGTTGATAGACCGGTGACACCCTGACCGATGGTGCAGCCCATTGCGGTCACACCGCCCGCCCCCATCAGCACCGCACCGATGATGTGATTGCGCGTGTCATCCACGCTGCCAAATCCCTCCCAGCGAAAACGTCGAAACACAATCGCGTACACAAACGAACCAAGGATCATGCCGATGGTGGAGGCAATGCCAAACGTGACAATCAGCGATTTGTCGCTCCACAACATCAACAGCTCCAACGAATAGCCGATGGGTGCGACAAAGGTGAGTGATTCCGCGGCGCGGCTGTTGGTGCCAAAAAACATCATCTCGAGTGTTTCTTGGTTCTCGCCAAAACCAATGTGGGCTGTGATATACCAACCGGCCACCACCGCAAGACCATAACCGAGCCCGCCGAGCCAGCCATCGAGTGAGCGACGAAAATCGTGGCTCATCAACACCCACACCAACATGGCGCCGGCAACGACGACGGCCACACCGATCTGTGCGGCTTTTTTGCTGACGCCGAGCATGGCGGCAAATACCGACCCAAACTCTTGTGAGGTCACACCGTTGGCCGCGAGATCGAGTGCCACCTTGTCGATCGACGCCACCCGCCAGACGGCAAACAGGCCTTTCATGGTCATATAGGCGGCGATGCCCAGAAATACAAACACCACCAGTGACTTCACGTTGCCGCCGCCGATGCGCACTAGCGTGCGGCTGCCACAACCCGATGCCAGCGTCATGCCGATACCGAACATCAGGCCGCCGACGATATACGATAACCAAGTGACATTGGGGCGTGTGTAAAACGACTTGGAAAGGTCAACCGCGCCCATGGCATACAGCGCCTGCGCACCGATAATGGCCACCGCCATCGCCAGCACCCACATGCGCATGCGTGACCAGTCGTTCATGTTGACGATATCGGAAACGGCACCGAGTGTGCAAAATTGTGTGCGTGCTGAAATGGCGCCGAGTACAAACGACACGGCAAACGACAGCCACGCAACGGTGACAGCAAGATTGGGGGCGGTAGTAGGATCCATCAGTCGATTTTACGCATTTCAATTGCCGTGCGCGGCACAGAATCAAGACATGAAAAGAAACCGCTGCCAAATACCGCTAGGCGTAGCGCGTCGGGTCAGCAATCCCCGCCTCGACAAAGCCCTCGCGGCGCAGGCGGCATGAATCACAAACGCCACAGGCACGGCCTTCGGCATCGGCCTGATAACACGATACCGTCATCGCATAATCCACACCCAAGCGTGTGCCTTCGCGAACAATATCGGCTTTGCCCATATGAATGATCGGCGTGTGGATGGTGAGCGCATCATCCGTCCGTTCCGCTTCGACGCCCGCCTTGGTGGCGAGCCGCGCCATGGTTTGAAACGCGGCGATATATTCAGGACGGCAATCCGGATACCCGGAATAATCCACTGCATTCATGCCGGCAAAAATATTGGGGGCGTTGAGTGTTTCCGCCCACGCCAATGCCAGCGATAAAAAAATGGTGTTGCGCGCCGGCACATAGGTCACAGGAATACCCGGCGCGGCATGGGTCGGCACGGCAATACGGCTGTCGGTGAGTGCCGAGCCGCCCCAGCCGGTTAAATCCAAATTCAACGTGCGGTGCTCTTTGGCCCCGAGCGCGTTCGCCACACGTGCCGCCGCGTCGAGTTCGACCTTGTGACGCTGGCCATAGTTAAACGACAGCGCATAGGTCTCAAACCCACCCTCACGCGCCAACGCCAAGACCGTGGCGGAATCCAGCCCGCCGGATAACAACACCACCGCGCGTTTGGTTTTGACGTCAGACACCACGCGTTTCCCCCCAGATAATTTTGTGTAACTGCACCTGCATACGCACCGGCAGCCGGTCTTGCAATACCCATCCCGCCAAAGCGGCATAACCAATGTCGCCGAATGCCGGCGAGAACAACACCGGACAAATTTCATTTAATTTTTTGTCACGCAGCAGATCGCGCGCCCAACCATAATCGGCTTCGTTCGTGATGACAAACTTGATCTCGTCTCGTTGATTCAACTGCGCCAGATTTTCCCAACGATTTTTTGCCACCTCACCGGAACCCGGTGTTTTGATATCAACAATTCTGGATACGCGCGGATCAACCGGTGTCACGTCGATTGCGCCACTGGTTTCGAGCGATACCGAATAACCGGCGTCACAAAGCCGTGTGAGCAGCGTCAGGCAACTTTTTTGCGCCAACGGCTCGCCGCCGGTCACACAAACGTAGCGCGCGCCGTGGCTGGCGACCTCGGTCAATACATCATCAATAGTGCGGGTCTTGCCCTCGTGAAAGGCATAGGCGGTATCACAATAGCCGCAGCGCAACGGGCAACCGGTCAATCGCACAAACACGGTCGGCAAACCGACACGCGACGACTCGCCCTGCAACGAAAAGAAAATTTCATTGATGCGTATTTCATTTTCACGCGCGCGGACAAAGGTACTCGGCGTGGCAAAGGCGATTGCCCGGCTGGTCGCTGCCGTACCTGTAACCGCACCGGCGTCCGCGTCGTTGCCTTCGGCTGCGCTTTCGATTTCAGCGGCGGGAATCATGTTTGCGATTTTCATTTCGGGGGGCGTCGTTAGCGGCGGATACCGCTGAGTCGGGTGCGCGCCTTGGCGGCGGCGTCGGACATGGGGTACTTGGCGATGATATCTTCGTAGGTGTTGCGTGCCGATCCGCTATCACCCATTTCCGCCTGCGCACTGGCAACCACCAGCATCGCGTCAGGTGCCTTGCCGGAATCCGGGTAGCGCTTGAGCAGCGACTCCTGCGTGCTGCGCGCTTCGCGAAATTCCTTCAAATTAAATTGTGCCAGGCCGACCCAGTAAATCGCATTTGGCACCAGCTGGCTTTGCGGAAAATCGGCAATAAAGGTCTGAAACGCACGCATCGCCGCGGTAAAATCGCCGCGCCTGAATGCGGCCGAGCCGACATCATAGGTGCGATTTTCGCGCTCACGCTCGCGCAATTCGCGTGCGGCGGCTTCAACCGGCCCCGGCACCACCGCTGTTGCGGGCGATGCGGCGGTCGGCGACGTCGATGCACCGTTTGCCGGTGCAACGGACGATGGCGACGACAGCGTTGCGCTTGTGGTGAGCGGCAGACTGGCGGCTGCGGCAGCGCCGCTTGACGACGCCGATGGCGCAGCGCCGCCCTCAAGCGTGCGCAAACGCGCATCAATATCGAAGTAAAAATCTTTTTGCCGCTTTTGCAACTGTTCGTTTTGATTGCCGAGTACTTCGATCTGGCCGCGCAGCCGCGCGATCTCGCTATTGAGCGCTTCGATCTGATTCAATAATTGAATAATGCCAAGCCCCTTGATCGACTCGTCGAGCTTGAGAAAACGTGTTTCATTTTCTTTGTTTTGCGCGTCGACTTTTTCGCCGAGCAGCTTGATGCTTTTGCGCGCTTCATCGTCATCAAACAAGCCGGCGTGCGCAACGGCTGGCAACAGCCATAAAAACACCGCCGTGGCAACGCCGGCAAATGCCGGTGATCGTAATCGTTTCATCATGTCACTGCTCTTCCGCAAAACCGACACCCGCCGTTGCCGGCCGGGTGTGGGTAAATTTTCAGGGGCCGGGTTTTATTCGCCGTCGTAGACAATTTCGACACGGCGGTTTTGGCTCCAGGCGGCTTCATCACTGCCCTGCGCGCGCGGCTTGTCTTCACCAAAACTGATGGTTTCCATGCGGTCGTTGCCAACGCCGAGCAAATTGGTTGCCTTGCGCACCGCATCGGCACGCCGCTGTCCAAGCGCCATGTTGTATTCACGCGAGCCGCGTTCATCGGCATGACCTTCGAGCCGGATCTTGCGGCCGCGGTTGTCAGCCAGGTATTTGGCGTGCGCCTGGACGATCGCCTGGAACTCGGATTTGACGCTGTCTTTGTCGTAATCAAAATAGATGATGCGCTTGGACAGAATATTTGCCGGATCCTTCAACGGGCTCACTGCCACCGTTGTCGGGGGTGTCACCGCGGTGGTGGTGGCGGTTGAGGTGGCAGCCGTTGTGGTCGTGGCAGGGGTGCGGGTTTCGACCGGTACATCCTTGGCCGGATCCTTGCTCGCGCATCCGGCGAGGGTGGCAATTGCCAACACAACAGAACCCAATAACAGATTATTTTTCATTAATGTACTCCTGAAAAGAACAACCAAATAAAACGACCAAACAATCAAATGACCCGCCAAACAACACCAATAATTTTTATAGGTGTTTGCACGTTACACCAAAATCACTTGCCTGAGGAGGCCGGCGCCGCTGCTGCGCGACTGGCGCCGGAATAAGGCCCCCATGCCGGCTCGCGCACGTCGCCGTTCTGCGACGAAAGTCGTTGTTTGATGCGGCCATCGACCGACACCGAGCCGAGATTGCCGCGGCCGGCCACCTTGGACTCAAACAAAATTGTGCGGCCATTCGGCGAAAAGCTCGGCGAGTCATCGCGCGGCCCTTCGGTCAGAACATTGACAATGCCGGTGGCCAATTCAAGGGTGGCGATACGCAGCTTGCTATCTTCGCGATTAACAAACGCGACCAATTTGCCGTTTGGACTCATACGCGGGCTGGTGTTGTAGCTGCCTTCAAAGGTCAGACGTTTGACATCGCCCCCACCGGCAGGCACCGAATAGAGCTGTGGCCCACCCGACCGATCGGAGAAAAAAATTACCGTTTTGCCATCCGGCGTGAAGGTTGCACCGCTGTCGATCGAATTACTCTGTGTGATGCGGCGCGGATCGCCACCCTCGGCCGGGATGACGTAGATTTGTGATACGGCATCACGTGACAATGCGACCAGCAATTGGCGGCCATCGGGTGACCACGACGGCGCATAGTTGTCGCCCCGAAAATTTGCCACCACCTGACGTTTTCCGGTGATCAGATCCTGCACCACAACGTTGGATTTACGCGATTCAAACGATACATAAGCCAGCTTGCTGCCGTCGGGCGACCATTTCGGCGAACCGATCGGTTCTAGTGATGCCAATACCGTCTGTGGGTTAAAACCGTCGGCATCGGCCACCTGCAATTCGAATCGTTGACCGCGCTTCAACACATAGGCGATTTTGGTGGAAAAGACGCCGCGCTCGCCGGTGAGCTTTTCGTAGATCTCATCCGAGATCTGATGTGCGGTGGCGCGAAACTGGGTCCCACCCGCAACCATTTGCCCGGCGGCAATCTGGCTTTGTTTGGCCACATCAAACAATCGGTAGCGTATTTCAAATCGTCCATCAGGCATGGGCGTGATGCCGCCGATCAACAGCGCCTCGGTCATGCGGCTCGACCAATCGACAAAATTGACCTCGGATGGCTCGGTCGGCAGCTGGCTCAGCGCGCCGGTGGTGACCAGCCGGAACAGACCGGTGCGGGCGAGATTGTTGTTAATGATCGGCGTCAGGTTCTGCGGCGCATTTGCCTCGCCGCGGAACTCGACGACGGCAATGGGAATCTGGCGACCGGCACTGGTGGTGACGTCGATCGTGAGCTGGGCATGTGCCGGGCCAGCCATCAGCAGATTTATCGACAGCGCGATGAACGCGACAAGAACGGGCAAGCGGAAATTATTTGTCATGGTTATCGTTCGTGTTCAATTCTCAGATTAAGTTCACGCCGGCCGCCTAAAATTGACGGATCCTCCGGCAGCGGCCACTGACGTATACCATTGATGGCGCGCTCAACGGCGTCATCAAAGGCACGATTACCCGAGGGCCGGACAATTTGTGCGTCGAGCACGGCGCCATTGGCCAATAACCGCAGCCGCACCTCAACGATTGGCTTGCCGATAACGGACTCGGGGATGTTTGCGCGATTACGAATCAGCGCGCCGATCTTGCCGCCGTAATCGTCAACCGCCTTTTGCCGGGCGCTGCGGATGGCGGACTCGCGCGCTTCTGTTTCCAGACGTACCTTTTCGTCGGCGGCTTTCTTTTTGGCCTCTTCCGCCTTCAGCCGTTTATCGCCTTCTGCCTTGTTGCGCTCGTCCAGCCGCTTTTGTTCTTCGTGCTTTTCCTGCAACAACTTTTGCTGCTCTTGCTTTTGCTGCTCACGTTTTGCCTTGTCGTCGAGTTTTGCCTTCAGCGCAATATCGGCCTTGCTCGGTACCGGTGGTGCCGGCTTGGTCGCAACCGGTGGCGGCGGCGGCGCAGGCTCTGCCGGTTTGGGCGGGGTCGGTTCGACCTCGGCCACGGGCAGCGGTTTTGCGGTGTTGATGGGCGGCAGGTCACGCCAGATCTCGGCATTAAGTGGTGTCGGCGCTTTTACCTGCCACGACACACCAAAAATGATCAGCGCAAAAAAACATAGGTGCACCACAATTGCAATCAACGCGGCGGGCAATCTGCCTGGCTCCCGACGATGCCCCAGTACCGAGCGGCCGGTTGCCGAAAGCTTCACGCCGTTGTTTGGTGGTGGATTGGAATATGCCGCAGCCATGATGGTGTCTTGCCGCTCAGGTGCCCGGTTTCACCAGCAGGCCAACCCGTTTGATCCGGCCTTTTTGCAGCGCGTCCAATACATCGATCACGTTTTCATAACGCAAGGCCTTATCGGCGGAAATCACCACCGCCTGATCCGGATGATTCGCCTGCATGGTGCGTACGGCGCTCAACAGCTCGGCCTTGCTGACAACTTGTTCATGCCCGCCTTGCTGCCGGTCAATCAAGGTAATGGTGCCGGCCTTGTCGAGGCGAACCTCAAGCGGCGCGACTGTCGGATTGGCCGCCTGCCCGACACTCGGCAAATCAATCTGCCCCGGTGTGATCAACGGTGCGGAGACCATAAAAATAATCAACAGCACCAACATCACGTCGATGTACGGCACAACGTTGATGTCACTCATGGCGCGACGCGGGCGACGCATGGTTTAGTGAACCGCCTGGCGCTGCAGGATGTTGGAAAACTCTTCGATGAAACTCTCGTAACGATTCGCCAGGCGATCAATTTCGGCAGCGTAACGGTTATAGGCTATGACGGCGGGAATGGCGGCAAACAAACCGATCGCGGTGGCGATCAGCGCCTCGGCGATGCCGGGCGCGACCTGCGCAAGGGTTGCCTGCGCCACGTTGGACAGGCCGCGAAACGCATTCATGATCCCCCACACGGTGCCAAACAGGCCGATATACGGGCTGACCGAACCGACCGTGGCGAGAAACGACAAATGCCGTTCGAGGAAATCAAGTTCGCGTTGAAACGCCGCCTTCATGGCGCGGCGCGAGCCATCCATGAGTGCGCCGATATCCGAGCCTGATTTGCTTTTTAACTTCAGAAATTCTTTAAATCCGGCTTCAAAAATTCGTTCCATTCCCTGCGTTTCGTAACGACCGCTGGCGGAGCGTTGATAGAGACCGACGATGTCCGAGCCGCCCCAGAATTCCCGTTCAAATTCCTCCGCCAGCTTTTTGGCACGGCGCAATGTGAACATTTTGACAAAAATGTACCACCAGGAAAATAGCGATGCCAGCACCAACAGCACCAACACAATTTTGACGATGATTGACGCCTGCATCACCATCGCCCAGATGGCCATGTCGGGATGAATGTTTAATGCGGTGACAGGATTCACAGGCAGGTCGCTTCCATTTTGCGTTTGACGTCGGACGGGAATTCGATCGGTTTAAAACTATCTGCGGCCACCGAGGCGACCGTGACCCGCGCTTTGAGGATGGTTTCGTCGCCGCGCCGAACCTCCTGATAGAACGTGCAGCGCACCCGACCCATGGTTTCAACGGAGACGGTGACCTCAAGGTTGTCGTCAAGTCGCGCAGATTTGACAAAATTCATGGTCATCTCGGTCACCACCCAGAGCATTTTGTATTTGCGTTCAAGCTCGGTATTGTTAAAACCCAG
>JANMNT010000232.1:0-2629 GCA_031368465.1 Burkholderiales bacterium | reverse complement strand
GCCTTTTGAAACCGTCAATGGCCGAGCACCGGGCGCATCGGTCACGGTGTGTGGTTTCGACAAGATGGTCATCCCGTCGCGCACGGTGCCGATATGCTCAAACAACGCGGCGAACTCCCACAACACCCAGTGTGAAATGCCGTTTAATCGCAACGCCATGGCGGTTGCCGCCGCCACCGCGCCCACACCGACCTGCCCCTTGGTCCACAGCCACAACGTCACCCCGGCGGTTGAGGCGATCAGCAACACACTCAAAATCTGGTTGACGATTTCAAACGCGGTGATCATGCGCCATTGCCGGTAAACCGTGACCATAAATTCCTGCATCGCCAGCCGCACATAGCCGGCTTCGCGGGTGGTATGTGAAAACAGTTTTACGGTGGCGATGTTGGTTTAAGCATCGGTGACACGCCCGGTCATCATCGATCTGGCATCGGCTTGTTGTTGCGCTACCTTGCCGAGGCGCGGCACAAAATAACGGACCGCAAGCGTGTACAGCACCAGCCAGCCAACAAACGGTCCCAGCACCAATATGTCAAAGCTGCCGACAATAAAAATCATGGTGGCAAAATAAATCGCCACAAATACCATAATGTCGGCCATGATCATCCACACGTCGCGCACGGCAAGTGCGGTCTGCATCACCTTGGTGGCGACCCGTCCGGCAAATTCATCTTGATAAAAGCTGAAACTCTGCGACAGCATCAGGCGGTGAAATTTCCAACGCAGCAACATCGGGAAATTGCCCGCCATGGCCTGATGTTTCAGCAGCGCCTGTAACGCCACCACCAAAGGGCTGGCAATCAGGATAGCGGCCAGAATCAAGAAATGATTACGTTGACTGGTCCACAGCGCCGCCGGCTCGGTCTTGGCCAGCCAATCAACCACCTGCCCCAACATGCTGAATAGAAACGCTTCGAACACACCAATGGCGGCGGTGCATAACGTCATCAGCAGCAAATACGGCCGCAGCCCTTGTGATGCCGCCCACATAAACGCCATAAACGTTTTAGGGGTCGGCGCCGGCGGCGCGTCGGGATAGGGATGAACGAGTTTTTCGAAAAACGAATACACAGATTGACCTTGTTTGGTGGTGTGGCGGGCAACCAAATGACGAATCGGTCTGGTTGCGCAACAAGCCGTCAATTTTACAGAAACGCCTTCACCCAAGCGCTATTGCATTGCGGTTTGTTGCGGGATGCCAGCCACAATGGTCCGGACAGTGGCGTTTTGAAACACCAACATCCACGGGTACTTTCAGGCAATTTGCCGTGAAAACATCCGTCAAATGGCGTGTTTCACTTATGCTATGAACTGCACGACAACATCGAACAGCCCGCTTTGTGGCGCGCCCAATCCGGACGCTTCGCCGCAAATTCTTCGCGCCCCGGCTGTTCGTCGTAGGGATGGCGCATCACATCCAACAATGTGTTGAGTACGCTGGTGTCGCCCGCAGTGGCGGCGTCGATCGCCTGTTGCGCCAGATAGTTGCGCAACACATAACGCGGGTTGACACGATTCATGCGTGTGGCACGTTCGTCTTGCGACAGGCCGTCCAACACAATCCGTGCCACATAACGTTGAAGCCACGCATCGAACTGCGGCTCAAATTGTTCACGCAAATCGTCGCGGTAAAACGCGTCACCAATCAAAGCGAGATTACCGGCGGTATCATTGGTCAGCTTCGCCAGTTGTCGAAAGAAGGTCGTCATATCAACTTCAGCGTCGCGCATGAGTTGGAACAGGTCATTGACCATTGCCGCATCGTCGTCTTGCCACGCCACCAGACCAAACTTGCCGGCGAAGTTGGTGCGTGTTCGATCTTCGTACACGTCATCAAATCGCGCCATGCCGTCGTTGAGCAAGGCCGTCAATGCCTTGGCTTCGGCGGATCCATCGACGGCGAGTGTGACCAGCGCGCTGGCAAGACGCTCGACATTCCAGCGGGCAATGTCCGGCTGACGACCATAACAATAACGTTTGCCCTCGGCGTCGGTGGTATTTGGTGTCCAGCCCGGATCAAAATTATCCACCCAGCCATACGGACCGTAATCAATCGTCAATCCCAGAATCGACATGTTGTCGGTATTCATCACCCCATGCACAAAACCAACCCGCATCCAGTCGGCCACCATCACCGCCGTACGAGCGGCAATTTCGCCGAACCACGCACCCACTCTCTCAACATCATCATCCGGCAATACCAACTCAGCAAAATCGCGCGTTATGGTGAAGTCCACCAGTTGCTTTAATAGCGCCGTTTCACCGCGCGCGGCGAGAATTTCAAAATGGCCAAAGCGGGTCAGTGACGGTGCGACCCGGCAGACAATCGCACCCGGCTCCTCGGCGGCATTGCCGTCGTAAAACATATCACGCACCACATTGTCACCCGTCGCCACCAGACTCAATGCACGGGTGGTGGCAATACCGAGGTGAAACATCGCTTCGCTGCACAAGAACTCACGGATCGACGAGCGCAACACGGCGCGTCCGTCGGCGCGTCTTGAAAATGGTGTCGGGCCGGCACCTTTGAGCTGCAGCTCCCAACGTTTACCGGCATGCACCACTTCGCCGAGATAAATTGCCCGGCCATCACCGAGTTGACCGGCCCAGTGGCCAAACTGGTGGC
>JANMNT010000266.1:0-7488 GCA_031368465.1 Burkholderiales bacterium | reverse complement strand
GCAACGCTGCTGTTACTAACCAGCTGGACACTTCTGCCGCAACCGTGGTTGTGGACGCTCGCCGTAATTGGCATGATGATTGTTCCGCATCTGCTTGCATCGATTCACGGTCTGTTTAGCAAACCCGAAGATGTGTTGCCGAAACAGCACCTCGTTGTCGCGCTGCGTTCCGTCGGTCGGCAAATCGCGCAGGCGGCTTTCACGCTCTCATGCCTTCCTTACGAGGCCTATTTCAGCTTAGACGCGATCTTGCGCACAAACTGGCGTATTTTTGTCACGAAGACGCGGCTATTGGAGTGGGTTGCGTCTGGCGTTGCAGACCGAAGCGCCGGCAACAGCCTACCCGCCTGCATCAGAAGCATGTGGATCGGTCCGGTTTGCGCAGGCGTGTTAGCGGCGTATCTGGTGATGTATAGACCAATGGTCCTGCTGGTCGCGGGGCCGATTCTGCTGCTTTGGCTGGCTTCGCCGGCAATTGCGTGGTGGATGAGTCGACCCCGCGCGCGTCCGGTTGCGAGGCTTACTGTCGAACAAACCGGTTTTCTGCAAAAGAACGCGCGACTGACTTGGGGGTTTTTCGAGACCTTCGTCGGCCCCGAAGATCATTGGCTGCCGCCGGACAATTTTCAGGAGCAACCGGTCGAAGTCATCGCGCACCGCACGTCGCCCACCAATATGGGGCTGGCGCTCCTAGCGAACCTAGCCGCTTCTGACTTCGGCTACATTGCAACCGGGCCAATGTTGGATCGCATCGCAAGTGCGCTTAAGACCATGGCGGGTCTGGCGCGCCACCAAGGCCATTTCTACAATTGGTACGACACGCGGACATTACAGCCGCTAACACCGATGTATATCTCTTCGGTCGATAGCGGCAACCTCGCCGCGCATCTTTTGACACTGCGTCCGGGCCTGCTTGAGCGTCGTGATCAGAAAATCATCGAGATACGGTTCTTCGAAGGCCTGATGGACACGATGAAAGTACTAATCGAGGCGGCACCACAAGCGCCGTCTGCGGTGTTGGTTTTGTTTGATCGATTACAGCAGGAACTGGAGTCCGCCTACGATTCGCGGCCGGTCACGTTCGTCGCCGCTCAAATATGGCTGGCGCGGCTGGAGAATTCGGCTGCGGAGGTAGTCGCGGCTCTTGAGGCGGTCGGGGCTCAGTCGGCGCGGGACGACGCAGCAAAGTGGGCGCGGGCCCTCAAGCAGCAATGCAGCGACGGACTTCATGAGCTCGCACTGTTTGCACCGTGGTTGTCGCTGCCAGAGGCGCCAGAAAAAGTCCGCAAAGTGTTAGATGCCGTAGGTGTTTCCAATCTCCACGAACTGGCGGCGAGGCGAATGCCTTGGATGACTGCCATCGAGCAGCTGGTACTGATTGCAGAGCCGGAGGAGCGTATGTGGCTTGCGCTTTTGCAGCAGCGGATTGTCAAGTCGAGCGAAAACGCTCTGGAGCGGATCGAGACCATTGAACAACTCGCTCGGCAGGCGGGCGATATGGCGAATATGAAGTATGACTTTCTGTATGACGAGGGTCGTCATTTGCTCGCGATAGGTTATGACGTTGGCGAGCGTCGGCTTGATGGCAGCTTCTACGATCTACTTGCTTCGGAAGCGCGCTTGGCCAGTTTCGTGGCGATCGCGCAGGGACAGATTCCGCAGGAGGGCTGGTTTGCCTTGGGGCGTTTGCTCACCAACGTTAATGGGCAACCGATTCTCATGTCGTGGAGCGGTTCGATGTTCGAGTATCTGATGCCCTTGCTGGTGATGCGCACTTACGAGAACACGCTTCTCGACCAGACTTGCCTGGCTGCCGTGGAAGAGCAGATCGCTTATGGGAAGCAGCGTGGCGTTGCGTGGGGAATCTCGGAGAGCGGTTACAACGCGGTCGACTCGGCGCTTAACTACCAGTATCGCGCATTCGGCGTGCCCGGTCTGGGACTAAAACGTGGCCTGGCCGAGGATCTCGTGATTGCTCCCTACGCCTCGGCGCTTGCGTTGATGGTTGCGCCGGAGGAGTCGTGCTTGAATCTACAACGGCTTGCGAGGGAGGGTGTGACGGGTAAGTACGGTTTTTACGAAGCGGTTGACTACACCCCGTCTCGCCTGCCGCACGGCAAATCGCGTGTCATCGTCCAGTCGTTCATGGCGCATCACCAAGGCATGATTTTCTTGTCCTTGGCCTGCTTGCTCCTTGGCCGGCAGATGCAACGGCGCTTCGAATCGGAGCCGATGTTCCAGGCAACCAACCCGCTGCTGCAGGAGCGGGTGCCAAGGGCGGGCGACTACCGGTTACACCACTGCGATGTCTCCGCCGTGCGCAAAATAGGCGAGGACGACGGCGCGCGGGTGCGCATCATTGCCAGTCCAGATACGTCGATACCGGAAGTGCAGCTATTGTCGAATGGTCGATACCATGTGATGGTCACAAACGCCGGTGGTGGCTACAGTCGATGGAAAGATCTTGCAGTCAGTCGCTGGCACGAAGATGCGACGCGCGATAACTGGGGCACGTTTTGCTATATCCGCGATCTTTCCAGCGAGGTGTTCTGGTCAAACACGCACCAGCCCACACTCAAACCCGCAGAATCGTACCAGGCGATATTTTCTGAGGGACGGGCGGAGTTTCGCCGACGAGATCTGGACTACGATACCCACACTGAAATCGTCGTCTCGCCGGAAGACGATATCGAACTGCGGCGCATACACATCCGTAATCGTGCGAGCCATCGCCGCACGATCGAAGTCACGAGTTATGCCGAAGTGGTACTGGCCCCGCCAATAGCGGACGCTTTGCACCCGGCTTTCGGCAACCTGTTCGTGCAGACCGAGATCATTCGAGAAAGGCAGGCGATCTTGTGCACGCGCCGGCCGCGTTCAGTTGCAGAGCAGGTGCCCTGGATGTTTCACCTGATGACGGTGCGTGGGGTTGCGCCAGGCACGGTTTCTTATGAAACCGACCGGATGCGCTTTATTGGCCGCACGCGTACGGTCGCGTCGCCGCAGGCCCTTCGGGACCGAGGGGAGCTTTCCGGTAGCGAAGGCTCAGTGTTGGATCCAATCGTCGCGATACGGCATCGGATCACCCTTGAAGCAGATCAAGTGGCGACGATAGACATCGTGACCGGCGTAGCCGCGAGTCGGGAAGGCGCACTAAACCTCGCCGGCAAATATCAGGATCGACACCTCGCCGACCGCGTTTTTGAACTGGCTTGGACGCATAGTCAGGTGGTGCTCGGGCAGATCAATGCCAGTGAAGCCGACGCACAGCTCTACGGAAGGTTGGCGCGTTCGGTGATTTACGCGAATGCCAGCCTGCGAGCAGACCCAGCTGTGATCGTAAGGAATCGGCGGGGACAGTCCGGTCTTTGGGGTTATGCAATATCCGGCGATCTGCCGATCGTGCTCTTGCAAATTGGCGACATCGCAAATATCGAACTGGTGAAACAAATGGTGCGGGCCCATGCCTATTGGCGCTTAAAGGGACTGGCCGTTGACCTCGTAATTTGGAACGAGGATCGCGCGGGCTACCGACAGGTATTGCACGATCTAATTGTGGGACTCATTGCGGGCGGCGTGGAGGCACCTGTGGTGGATAAGCCCGGCGGAATCTTCGTGCGACCGGCAGAACAAATATCGGATGAAGACCGCCTTCTGGTGCAAGCGGTGGCGCGAATCATCGTCACCGACCGGCGGGGAGCACTGGGGGACCAGATTAACCGGCGTCGCTCGGTTGAGATGCAGGCGAAGCCGATAAGCGTTCCACGTTTTAAGGCGGTACAAGCGTTTCCCGCCGAAAATAGGATTTCTCCGCCCCGCCAAGCGTCAGAACTGCAGTTCGCCAATGGCCTTGGCGGCTTCTCTGCTGATGGTCGCGAGTATGTTATCAACACGGCTCACGGGCGGGTGACGCCGGCGCCTTGGGTGAATGTGTTGGCCAACCCAACTTTCGGTTCGGTTGTCTCCGACAGTGGCATGGGCTACACGTGGAACGAAAATGCCCATGAGTTCCGCCTATCGCCGTGGGGCAATGATCCGGTGAGCGATCCGTGTGGTGAGGCGTTCTACCTGCGCGACGAGGAGACCGGATCTTTCTGGTCGCCAACTCCCTTGCCCAGTCGCGGTGCCGAGCCATACACGACACGGCACGGTTTTGGTTACAGTCGTTTTGAACATACAGAGAACGGAATTCGTTCGGAACTGACGGTTTACGTTGCGTTGGACAGTGCGGTCAAGTTTTCAGTTTGGAAACTGCACAATGAATCTGGTCGCTCGCGCCGGCTTTCCGCCACCGGGTATGTCGAATGGGTGCTCGGCGATCTTCGTCATAAATCGGCGATGCACGTGGTCACCGAAATCGATCCGCAGAGCGGTGCGTTGTACGCGCGCAATTCCTATAGCGCCGATTTCGCCGATCAAATTGTGTTCTTCGACGTCGATGAGGGGCCCCGCACCTACAGCGGCGACCGCGCCGAGTTCGTGGGTCGCAATGGCACGCTAGGTAACCCTGCAGCGATGTCCCGCACACAGCTTTCAAACAAAGTGGGTGCCGCCTTGGATCCCTGTGGGGCAATTCAAATCGCCTTGGAGCTGGGCGACGGGGAGTCGCGTGAAATCATCTTTCGCCTTGGCGCTGGTCGGCACCTCGACGAGACGCGAAAATTGCTGCAACGCCATCGCGGACCGTTCGCGGCGCTAAATGAAATGGAAAGGGTTCAGCAATATTGGCGGCGGACGCTGGGCACAATCAGAGTGGAAACCCCTAACCAAGCCCTCAACGTATTAACCAACGGCTGGCTCGTCTATCAGACCCTCGCGTGTCGCCTGTGGGCACGCAGCGGCTACTATCAGTCTTCCGGCGCGTTCGGCTTTCGTGATCAATTGCAGGATGTGATGGCACTCGTCCATACCGAACCAGCGCTAGCTCGTAAGCATCTACTGCTGTGCGCCGCTCACCAGTTCCGGGAAGGCGACGTTCAGCACTGGTGGCAGCCCACCTCTAATCGCGGCATACGAAGCCACTGCTCAGACGATTACCTCTGGTTGCCACTGGCGCTTTGCCGCTACGTCCTCACCACCGGCGACAACGGCATTTTGGATGAATCGATTCCCTTTCTTGAGGGGCGACACGTGAAATCCGACGAGGAGTCGTATTACGACCTGCCGGAGCGCTCCCGCGAGGCCGCCAGCCTCTACGAACATGCGGTACGTTCTGTGTCGAAGTCGTTGAATTTCGGTGAACGTGGTCTGCCGCGAATGGGTTCAGGCGATTGGAATGATGGCATGAACCTCGTGGGGGAAGGAGGCAAAGGACAGAGCGTATGGCTGGGATTTTTTGTTTATGACGTGTTGACAAAATTCGCAAAAATCGCGCGCAGCCATGGCGACCCGACCTTCGCTGATCGCTGTCAGAAAGAGGCCGCGCAACTGCAGCTCAATCTCGAGCACAATGGCTGGGATGGCGAGTGGTATCTGCGCGCATTTTTCGACGATGGTGAGCCGTTGGGGTCAGCAGGCAATGCCGAGTGCCAGATAGATTCGATTTCACAAAGTTGGGCGGTGTTGTCCGGTGCCGGAAATCCTGAGCGATCTCGCACCGCGATGGCTGCCGTGGACAAGCGCTTGGTACGCCGTGAACATGGCTTGATTCAATTGCTCGATCCGCCTTTCGACAAATCGCCCGTAAACCCCGGCTATATAAAAGGATACGTCCCGGGCGTGCGAGAAAACGGCGGCCAATACACGCACGCGGCGGTCTGGACGGCAATGGCCTTTGCCACCTTAGGCAACTGGCATCGTGCATGGGAACTGTTCGACATGATCAACCCGATAAACCACGCTAACTCCGCGACAGCAATTGCGATCTACAAAGTCGAGCCGTACGTCGTTGCAGCGGATGTATACGCCGTGGCGCCGCACACCGGTCGTGGCGGCTGGACCTGGTACACCGGATCAGCTGGTTGGATGTACCGTCTAATTGTGGAATCTCTGCTTGGCCTCACGCTGGAATCCGACAAGCTGCGTATCAAGCCCTGCCTTCCAGAAGATTGGAAGACGTTCACAATCGACTACCGTTACCGGGAAACGATGTATCACATTACTGTTCGACAAACGCTTGCGACTGGCGAATCGTATGCGCATTCGCAGATACTGCTCGACGGGATTACACTCAAAGAGGAGTTTATTTCGTTGGTCAATGATCAGCTCGCGCACAAGGTCGAAATTTCCATTCGTCGATCCAACGCGTGAACGGAAGATAGTTGGCGCCATTGACGCAATGCAACCACCGCCAAAGAAAAAAGAAATCAAGCAGGCTTTTTGGTGGCGACACCATCTTGACCCAGGCTGCCGGTTTTGACCGACCCGTGTCAAGTCTGTACGAGCCCAGCACCAGCAACCGTTCGTTGGGTTTGCCGCTGGGTCAACTGAATTCCGGCGAGTAGGTTAATCGAGCGTCGGCGCCAAAGGGCTGATGCCAAAATGCTCGCGCCGGCCAGTTGTCCCCACCTATATGGAGGTCGAACTGAAGCGAAAGGTTGTTTTCCCCGCCGATGAAGAACGCGACAAGGCGCTTCATTGTCACAAGTCCCACCGCACTCATTCCGTTGGCAAGCAAGTACGCCGCCGCACAGACAAACACTTTTAGTGGAGCGAAGATAAGCATTGGAAAGTCCTGCCGACCATAGGAAAAAAAGATGTTAAATCAATCCCAAACTGATTTCCTTCAGGCATGCAACGAATGTGCCGCCGCCTGCCTTCACTGCGTGTCTGCCTGTCTTAAAAGCGACGATCTGACATCCTTGGCCAAGTGTGTGTCACTGGATATCGAGTGTGCCGGTATTTGTAGTTTGACAGCATCATTGATCGCGCAAGGCGGTGAACAAACTAAGGCGGCATGTGCGGTTTGTGCGGCTGCATGCGATGCGTGCGCAGCAGAGTGCGCCGAGCACAAGTTGGCCCATTGCAAGAGATGCGCCGAGGCGTGCAAGCGATGCTCGGAAGCTTGTCGCAGTATGGCCATGTAATTTTTATAAATAACGAAAGTCTCCGATGAAAAGCAACAAAATCCAATTCGCTCGCGCAACCTTTGCTGTGCCATTGATCTCGCTTTTTCTGGCGAGTCCACTCCCTTACGCGCAAACGCCGCCAGCCGCACAAATGAAGATGCCACAAGATCACATGAAGGGCGGCTTGATGCACTCCGATGCCATGAAGAAATCGATGATGATGGGCATGGAAGGAATGCAAAAAATGCAGATGTCGGGCGACGTCGATAAAGACTTTGCAATGATGATGAAAATGCACCATCAGCAGGGCGTGGAAATGGCGCAGATGGAACTTGCAAATGGCAAATCGCCTGAAATGAAAACGATGGCAAAGAATATTATTTCCGCGCAGAAAAAGGAAATCGCCGCGTTCGACAAATGGCTCGCCAAGCAAAAATAGGTGAAGCGACGCGTCAGTTAGCGAGGCCGTTCACGTGACGCT
>JANMNT010000209.1:0-12863 GCA_031368465.1 Burkholderiales bacterium | reverse complement strand
GCGACGCCAAAATCGCAGGGGCAAGACATTCGATTCGTTGTCGGCAACCGGACGCAATAATGAAATCCAAAGTATCCAACCAAAAGTTGCGCGGTGTAAGCAAAGTCTCGAGCCTGAAATTGCCCTTCGAGCGCGACGAATCCGCAGATGCCCTTGTCGACAACGGCGGTGCCGCCATTGTGACGCCACCACCAAGCGAAGCGATGAAACAGGCGGTGCGCGACATTGAACGCGGCGTCCAGGACACGGATCGTGGCGCAGTGGTCGGTCGTACCGACACGCGGGTGAAGCGATAGATCGCATTGTCCGAAAAATCAAGCGCCAATCGCGGAGTGGCGTTCCGGCGATAAATGTCTGGTGTGCGCATTCGTTAGGCGTTGCTGCAATAGAAGCACTTCAAAGAACCGAAAAATTGCCGTCATTCCTGCGGACAATCACAAGGGTTGCGCCGGGCTGGAATCTAGTCCATCGTACTCTCTATGAGTTACGAAGGACTGGGTCCCAGCCCCACCTTTAAGCATGCTGGGGCAGGCTCTACGCTGGGACGACGACGTTTTCGGAAGTTCCCGCAGCGGCAATGGACGACCCCACGATGTAAAAAAGCAAAAGGCCTCGCCTGGCCGGCGCCAGCGAGGCCCTTTAAATTACTGACTTATTCCCAGTACGGCGGACGTTTGTAATACGAATACACGTCACGGTTCCAGGTTTCATCCGCCATTGACGGCCAGTTGTCGGAATCAAAACCTGGCGCCGTTTCCAAACGCTCTTTGGAGATGGCAAGTACGTATTGACTCTTACCGACATCATATTCAAACGAGCTGAACGGGATGGCGAACAACTTTTCGCCCATGCTCAGAAAGCCACCGAACGAAACCACCGCATAGGCGACGCGGCCGCTGCGGGGATCGATCACGACTTCTTTGATGTCGCCGAGGCTGTCGCCCATCGGGTTGACGACGCTTGTACCGATGATATTCGAGGCTTTGACGGGTGAATGTTGAAAGGCTACGGCTTGCATTTGTGTCATAGAAATTCTCCAGTTACATTAGGGGCTACGTTAGTCTGAGTTGGGAATTTTCAACGCACGTGCCGCACATGATGAAGGCAAGGTTGACCTGTCTCGCGTGACTTTTTGCCGACGTGAAAATTCCCAGACCGCACGTTATGCGTTTCGTGGCGTCACCACAGTTCGCCAACGCACCCAATGACAGAGTTTGGTCCGTTTTAGTTGCGCACCTCAGCGTCAATCCGTGCATCGAAGAAAAATCGCTTGCCGCAATTTGTTACGATCTAAGTGTTGCGACCTGTTATCAGCTGGTGGATGCGCTGGTGGGTGGATGAGTGGATGGGTGGATAAATAAGAGCGTTGTCGCGCCCATCACTTGCGCGCGTGTGACTCTTGTTCGGTTGCGCACAGATTGACGCGCAACCACCACGTATAAATATTTTGCGAGACCGGTTTGCAATGGTCGGTCGCCGCTGGCGCATTAAGGCAGACGCGTTTGGCAGGTGAATAGGCCGCCACTTTGCCACGCGGATTCGGCCTGCATGCCATCAGCAAAAAAGTCCAATCAGTCGATTGCCGTCAGTCGGCCTGCGCTGGGCGTTTCCCCAAGTCACTATTAGGATATTTTCCATGCCCAAATTAACTGTTGGTTCCGAATCACAGCATCCCATCACGATCTACTATGAAGACCACGGCCGCGGCAAACCGGTGGTGCTCATCCACGGTTGGCCGCTGAGCGGACGGTCGTGGGAAGCCCAGGTACCGGCGCTGGTTGCCGCCGGTTATCGGGTGATTACCTACGATCGTCGCGGCTTTGGCTGGTCGTCGCAGCCTTGGTCTGGTTATGATTACGACACGCTGGCCAGCGACCTTAATCTACTGATGCTGCATCTTGATCTGCGCGATGCCACCTTGGTTGGCTTCTCGATGGGCGGTGGTGAAGTTGCGCGGTACATCGGTACGTACGGTGGCGAACGTTTATCAAAGGCTGTCCTTGCCGCCGCCGTCACACCGTACTTGTACAAGAGCGCGGAGAATCCGGACGGGCGCTCGGATGACGCCAAGATTGCCGCGACCAAGGCGAGTTTGGTAGCGGATCGATTGGCGTTTCTCGACACCTTTACCACTAACTTTTTCAGCGCAAACGATAGATTGCTCGTCAGCGAAAGTCAGCGCGTCTATGCCAGAGATATTGCGGCTTTTGCCTCGGCAAAAGGCACCCTCGATTGTGTGCTTGCCTTCTCGTACACCGACTTTCGCGGCGACCTCGCGAAGTTCAAATTACCAACGCTCGTCAAACATGGCGACTCGGATGCCATCGTGCCGTTTGAAGTGAGCGGTGCGCGCACCCTCAAGGCTGTTGTCGGTAGCGTGAGATGTATCGTCAAGGGCGCGCCGCATGGCTTTAACCTCTCTCACGCGGCGGAATTCAATAAAGAGCTGCTTACGTTTCTCGCATCGTAAGATCCTGCTCGATGCCAGATTCACTCGCGATCGACACCACCTTTGTTTGAAGTTGGCCTGCGTTGAATTTGTCAGGAATTGTGTATTTGGCCGAAATGTTGCCAAGATACCGCTGAGATCCCGCCGTAGTGTATGCCATCGCACGGTTTCCCCGCTCTAGACAAGAGACACTCTCGCCACGGCTGTCGCCCTTCACTAGAGCGGCAGCTGTCAAAGATGTGGGCTGCGCATACCGCACCCCGCCTCCGGTTCCCGCTCTATGGTGTTCCGTTGATTCGCCACCATTTAATAAGAGTTAGAGAACAAACGGACGGGTCCATTTTGGATCCATTCGGGCAAACCAGGAGTCACACCATGTTGAAGCTAAAGGCAACAAAACTGTCGTGCGTAACAAAACTCGCACTTTCCATTTCCTTGCTGGTCGCCTCAGGCATCGCAGCAGCGTCAGGCACCACAACGTTAACCGTCAACGCCAAAATTTCCGGCGGCTGCAAAGTATCGACGGCACCGGCTCTTCTCGATTTCGGCACCATCGACCCGAACAGCACCGCGAATGCTGTGGCGACACAAACCTTCGCGATGAAATGTAGCAACGGCACGACATCGACCGCCACGACCGACGACAACGGTCTGCATTTCGCTGCCGCGACGAAGAATATGGCGCACTCGGTAACCGCCACGGCTTTGCTGCCATACGCACTGGCATACACAAACGACACCGGCTTTGCTGGCGCAGGGTTTGGCGCAGCGGCCGCAACCCGAGTCGTCACCGTCACGGGTACCATCACGCCGGCGCAGTTCTCGGGCGCGCTAGCTACTACCGGCGCGCAAATCTACGCCGACACGGTCGTCATCACCGTTAACCCGTAATCTTGTTCGTCTCATTGTTTGCAGCGATGTTTGCGGCAGCGTTTGCGGCAGCGTTTGCAGCAGTGTTAGCAGCAATGTTTGCACCGATGTTTACACCAACGCGCGCCAGTTACGCACTTTCCTCCACGGCAGTTATTTTTTTCCTGCCGTGGATGGCGTTGCCCGCCGATGCCGCAGGTAACAATACACTGACTACCTCGGCCAGCGTAACGGGCAGGTGCAAGGTCACGGCGGCACCCGGCATGCTTGATTTCGGCAACATCGATCCGACCGGTAGCAGTAACGCCGTCGCCAGTTCGACCTTTTCGATCAAATGCACCAAGGGGACGACTTCTACGGCGGCAAGCGATGACGGTGGTCTGTATTTTTCTGCCACGCGGCGGATGCGGCATTCCGTCAACACGACCAGCTTCCTGCCCTACGCCATCAGTTATATCGGCGACGCTGGCTTTACCGGTCACGGCTTCGGCGCGGCCGCACTTGCGCGGAGCGTGACGATCACGGGTGGCATCACGCCCTCACAATTCCAGAACGCATTTGTTACTGCTGCCGGCCAGGTCTACACCGACACCGTCACGATCACGGTGAATCCATGACCCGTTCCCGCACCGGCAGTTGTCCGCCCGCGCGTCACCGGATGCGTGTTGTATTGAGCCTGGCAAAGGTGCTGCTCTGCCTGATGCCAGCGGCGGCGATGGCTGGCCTATTCAGTATTTCGCCGATCCGTGTTGATCTCGATCGGCAAAATAAGACCGACAGCGTCACCATTTCCAACGACGAACCGGTGCGCAAACTCGAGATGCAGTTGAAGCTTTCAGCCTGGACGCAGGACGCGCAGGGCAATGACGTCTTTACCGACAGTGAAGACTTGGTGTACTTCCCGCGGATATTTTCGGTCGACAAACAGGATCAGCGCGTCGTCCGCGTCGGCCTGAAGGTGCCGGCAGTCGGAATGGAAAAGTCGTACCGCCTGTTTTTTGAAGAACAACCAGCTGCGCCAGACCCTGGCAAGGGCAGCGCCCAGGTCGCTTTTGTGCTGCGCTTTGGCGTACCTGTTTTTGTACGCCCAGACAACGGTTTGGCGGTGGGCATTATTGACCGCGTTGAGCCGACCGCTACCGGCCTCGCCGTCATCGTTCGCAATAGCGGCAACCAAAATTTCCAAATTCAGTCACTTTCGATTCAATCACCGGCGGGTTTTGAAAAAGTAATCATCGGCGGTTACGTGTTGGGCGGCGGCGCAAAGCGTGTTACGACACCAATTCCCAAAGAGCTCTGCCGGAAACTACAGACGCTACGAGTCGTCATGACCACCGATACAATCGGTACAGTCGAACGTGATTTTGATTGGGATGCCAGCCGCTGCGGGAAACCATAATGGGCGCGGCGCAGGCGCGACTCGGCCTGGCGTCGACACCCCTGCACTGGATCATCGGCTACGCACTGGTATCAAGTGGTCAAGTCATTGCGCAGCATGAAGTTGGCGATTCGACTGCGCACCTACACGCTGCGCCGTTACAACTTGCACAGGCGCTCGGTCCGCCGTTACTTGCGGTGCTGCAAAATGAACGGCATTCACCCAGCCATGAAAATTGGGCGCCGTTGCGCCTTTCGCTGCTGAATGTGGCGCAACCCACCCGACCGACAGCATCGCCGTTGGCCGCGCCTTTATTGTCCAACCCCGCTGCTTCACCGACAACTACTCCGACCAACGCACTTACCACCGTACCGACCACCAAACCGACCACCACACCGATCACCAAACCAATCACCACTGCCGCGCCGATACAGATTGTTGCGCGGATTCGTGTGAATAACATTGCGCAAGGCGATTTTTTGGCCTACCTGACCAGTGACGCCGATTTCCTGATGCGGCCAAACGACCTTACCGCGGTGGGTATTCTGTATACGGCTGGGAAAAGCGTGAACATAAGCGGCGAGGATCATGTGTCGCTGCGCTCAATTCCCGGACTCGAAATTCGTTTTGACGAGAAAACGCTGACACTCGAACTACAGGCGCCGGCCGAGCTGCTCGCGGCACAATCCTTGAATCTCGGCGCATCGCTTCCGGCAACGCCGATCAGGCAGCGCGCGCCTGGCGGATTCCTCAACTACCGGCTGGGGTACGCCCAAAGCGACGGTCAGAAAGCAAGCTGGAGTGCCAACACAGAATTGGGTGTGAATATCGGCGAATTGCTGTTGCTCAACAATCACGCGTTCAACACGGCCACGGATCAAGCCCGCTCGGTACGCCTGCAAACACAGCTTGTCTTCGATCAGCCGGACGATATGCGTCGCTGGATCGCCGGCGACTCGTTCGCCTCATCTGGTGAACTCGGCAGTTCGCTCAATCTGGGCGGCATCGGTATTTCGAAGCTTTACCAGCTCAATCCATATTTCATCAAAACCCCGCTAGCCGGGTATGTGGGATCGGTCGCGCAGGCCTCGACGGTCGATATTTATGTCGACGGCGTACGCGTGCGAAGTGAGCAGTTAGCCCCAGGCAATTTCAATCTGCAAAATCTGAACGCGTCTAGCGGGGCCGGTTTGCGCAACGTGGAGGTGGTGGTGCGTGATCCGTTTGGTCGTGAGCAACGTATCGGCTTTCCGTTCTTTTTCACCGATCAGTTGTTGGCTGAGGGGCTCAGTGAATACAGCTACAACGCCGGTCAAATGCGCAACAACTTTGGTCTGAAGAGTAACGACTACGGCGCATTTGCGCTGTCGGCATTTCACCGCGTCGGCCTCAGCGATACCCTCACGCTGGGTTTGGGTGGTGATGCGACCCGCGGGCACATCAATATCGGGCCACGCGTGACCTTCAATACGGTGCAGGCGGGTGTTATCTCCGCTGTTGCTTCGTTCAGCCGTGACCGCGACGCAGGCAACCGCAATGGGATTGGAAGCCGCAGCGGCAGCGCGGTTTCGTTCGCGCACACTTTCCAGGCTGGCGCGTTTAGTTCGCAATTGCTGCTGCGCCGTTATAGCGAGGACTATTCGGTTATCGGCAATGTGTCATCACAACGTCCCAAGCTACAGGGCACCGCAAGTGTGAGTTATGGTAGTGGAATCGGTGGGACCGGCAGTTTGGCCTACGATATCAACACCGCCTATAACGGCAGTGGTGATCAGCGCATCACCACGCTCGGCTATAGCAAGACCTTGCTGGGTAATTTTTCGCTGGTAATCAATGTGAGTCGTACCGAGCGCACCGAGCGGACGGGTTCTGGTTATGGTGCGTTCATCGGGCTGTCGTACTACGCGAACAATGGTGTTGGTGTGTCGGCCAGCCACCACCGCAGCAGTGGTGGCAGCGGTCTTGGCAACGACCGGACCGACCAGTTACAGGTCTCGAAGCCACCGCCGATCGGCGAGGGAGCTGGTTATCGCCTGTTTGCGGAACGCTCGATCATCTCTGGTGCGGCCAGCGAAAGTATCTCGCCATATATGCAGTACAACACGCGAGCGGCCATCCTGACGGCAGAGAGTACGAATATCCATCACGCTGGTGGCGGTACAGTCGTTTTTCGACAGGCAGCCGTGGCCAGCGCGGTGGCAGTGCTCGGCAATAGTGTCTACTTCAGCCGTCCGATCGACGACAGTTATGCTGTTGCTCGCATCGAGCCAGCGTTGGCTGGCGTGCGCATCACTAAAAGCAGCGCCGAGATCGGCGTGACCGGCGCTGGCGGCGATGTGTTTATTCCCAGCCTTGGGTCCTACCAGGTAAACGACGTTGGTATTCAGGGAAAAGACCTGCCCATAGACTATTTGGCCGCGCACCTGGTGCAGCGTGTTCGGCCGCCGTATCGATCCGGCGCGGTCGTGGTCTTCCCGGTCACCCGCGTTCGCGCTGTCACCGGCAGCATAAAGCTGCGGGATGGTGGCTCGGGTGCCCCGGTTGGCACGGGCGGCACCGTTTCCGCCTTAGAGAATGCCACGATTGTGCTCGATGGCGTCGGCGGCAGGGTATCCCTCACCCTAAGCACCATCCGACACGGCGATTTTTACCTCGAAAACCTGGCACCGGGGACGTATGTCTCGCGACCGCAAATCGGTAAGCGAACCTGCCGTCTGGCGTTCACCGTTCCTGATAGCCGCGAGATCGTCGCAAACCTTGGAGATATCTATTGTGAATTCATTCCGTAAAGCACTTTTTGCCAGCGCGCTTATCGGCGTCGTTTGCATGTTTTCCCGCCCTGCCGAGGCCGCGCTGCAGTGTTCAATTGCCAGCGGTGTTGGACTCAACTTCGGCAGCTATGACGATTCGTCGCCGGCCAATCACGATGTCTCCACCGCCTTTTCGGTTCGTTGCTGCTACACCACCGGTTCCAAGCCTCTCGTCGCCAACATGTCAATTGCCATCGGCAGCAGCACAAACTCGGGCCAGATCACCACGCGGCAGATGAAGAATTCACTCAACGCTGACCTGATGAGCTACCAGTTGTACTTCACTTCGTTCGGCGGCACGGTCTGGGGGGACGGGGTGGTCGGTGGCTCGGTGTTTACGCGGCTCGTCACCACGACCACCAAGTGCAATCAGGGAGCGGATACGCTTACTGCAGGGTCGGCCATCTTCGGACGCATTTTTCCCCAGCAGGCGGTCAGTGTTGGCAACTATGCCGATACCCTGACAATTACCGTGACACCCTGACCGGGTCGCCGGTACGTACGCCGGCTGTGGCGACGGATTTTGGTTCTACACCGTGCGAACGGAAATTTTCATCGGCCAAGGGTAGATGCCTGGCACCACATCCGGCCGCAATTGGAATCGATAATCCAGCAGGTGCAAAGAGATGCGGCCGCGCGGACCGTTTTGATGGGCGCTGCCACCACTCGCGCCAACCTCGGCAGGCGCTTGCAAACCGGTCACCTGCGCAGAGACAAAGAGGTCGGTCTGTGGGTAAAAATCAACAACGAATCCTGTCGCAACGTTGCTCGTCACCGAAAACTGTGTCGCTGCGGAAATATTGATATAACCGCGACGGACGTCGCTTTCTGTAATGGTCAGGTTATCCGTCTGATAAATCGTTTGTACGCGGAAAAAGGACGCTACCCGCGCCGCCACGCTTAGCTTGACCGTATTTGTCTCTGCATAACCAATGGCGGGAGAGATTGCAGTACCAGCGATACAAAGCGCAGCCGCACACCTCACTGAAAGTGAGGACAAGGGGCCCCGACCCGAGGGTATACGCGGTGGATGGTGCGAGTTGTGCATGGAATCTCCCTTGGGCGCGCGTCACGCCACGACGCTGCTGCAAGCGGTGGCTCTATTGCTTTCGACAGTTTTCCCCGATTCTTGAATGTGATTATTGGTTGCATGGGAGCAGCATGGACGTAGAAGCGTCGACGGTGGAATCTACCACGCTATTTCGGCGGCTGCTCCGGACGCCACTAGCGCAGCAGAATTGGTTTGTGGTGAGCAGTCAAATGGGGGGCTTGAGATAGCACCCTGGAAATTAGCGCGGTTCAATACTGATGCGGCCTGGCTTGCTGTGCCGGGTCATCTCTCGTAGAAAGTGCGCCATGCGTTGGGAACAGTACAGACCGGCGGGGCCTGATTACCTATGCTCATTCCAAACGGGTATTCAGCCTGCAGGAGATGGCAATCGCGATCGCACTTGTTGCACATTGCACGACCGAAATCGGCGTTTCACGTGACAGGTTTTGGCGAAAATCGTGGGCGACTGGGTTGGTCGCGCGCGCGTCGGTCCTTGTCCGGTTTGTTTCGCGTGCTGGCGCATTGGCATTTTTGCTCGTGTTACCGGACGCGTGGGCGGCCGGCACCACCGCCGGCACCGTTGTCACCAATACCGCGACGCTGCGCTACGTGCTCGGCAATGGCCAGCCATCGACGGCGACCAGTTCCGCAACGATTCGTGTCGATGAAATCATTCAGCTCGTCCTGACCTGGCAAGACGCTGCGGCGGTTCCGGTGAATTCACCGGGACGCGATGCGGCACTCACATTTTTGTTGACCAATGTGGGGAATGGGACCGAGAGCTTTAGCCTGAGTCGGACCAATGGTCCAACGCCGCTTCCGCCAGGCAACTACACACCGTTGAACGGTACGGTCGGGTCGATCTATTTCGAAAGCGGTGCGTTGCCCGGCTTTCAGGCGACCGGACCGAACGCAGATCGTCTGTACGTGCCGGGCATCAACGATCCAGTGCTCGCGCCTGATGCGGGTGTTCTCATTTACGTCGTTAGTGATACGCCGTTGGTCGCAAACGGTGCGCGCGGTGATGTGCTGCTCGCAGCCGCATCGCGGACCGTCGGTGCAGCCGGCGCACCGATGGGCACCGCGTTGCCCGCGCAGGGTCAGGGCGGCGGTTTCGCGGTGGTCGGCAGCGCGTGTGGGCAGGCCGGTGCAACCGGCAGCTATATCATCAGCGGCCTCAGCTTCGCCATGAGCAAGACAGTGATCAACGTGGCCGATCCGCATGGCGGTACGGTGGTGATGGCGGGTGCCGTGTTGACCTACCAAATCGTCGCAACCCTATCAGGGACCGGGGTTGCGACCAATTTTCGTATTAGTGACCCGATGCCGACCAACACCACCTTTGTGCCCGGCAGCATCGTCGTCGACGGCGCGGCGCAGACCGATGCTGCCGACGCTGATCGCGCGCAGTGGATCGCCGCCACCCGAAGTATTTCCGTACCGCTGGGGACTGTTACCGCCCCGGCGAGTTTTGTCATCACCTTTCGCGTAACGATTGATTAATTGAAGGAGAACGCAATGCGTACCCAAACTTTTCGACGCACCGCCGGCCTGTTGGCCGTTCTTGGCAGTTTCTCGTGGCTCGCGCATGGGGCGGGCGAGGTCATCAAATTGAAGAGCATCGCCCAGGTTGAAAAGAGCGTCGTCGACAAAAGCGGTAACAAGACCATCAAGCGCGTGCCGGTCGAAAACGCGGTGCCGGCATCCGAAGTGATTTACACCACGACGTTCGAGAACATCAGCAACAAGCCGGTCGGCAATGTCGTGATCGAAAACCCGATTCCAAACAATTCTGCATATACGCCCGGCAGCGCCTTCGGTAAGGATTTCGACATCCAGTTCTCAGCGGATGCCGGTCGGAAATATGCGCAGGCCACGCTACTCACTGTCAACGGCGCCGACGGTAAGACGCGTATTGCGGCACCGGGTGAATACACCAACATTCGCTGGACTCACAGAGGACCACTGCTGGCAGGCAAAGCGGGTGAGGTCGGCTTTCGAGCGGTCATCAATTAATGGATAGACATCGTCACAACTGAACAGCAATGCGCGGCCAATCTTTGGCACCAATCAAACAGGAGACACAAAATGAAACCAACCACAATGGGCCTGCCGATCAGGTTCATCGCACTACTCACCGGCACAGCCATGTTCGTGCTTGCTGTGCCGCACGCCAGGGCGGCGGGTACGCCCGCTGGTACAACGGTCAGCAATACCGCGTCGCTGACCTACAGCGTTGGCGGCGTCGGCCAACCAGCGATCCTGGCATCGGCATCGTTTCTGGTCGACAACAAAATCAACATGACCGTCACCAGACTCAATGCGACGGTGGTCGCTGTCGTGCCGGGCCAGTTGGCGGCACTCAGCACGTTTACCGTCACCAACAACGGCAATGCCACGCAGGATTTTGCGCTGGCCGGTGCCGACATGACGGCAGGCACAGCCAATCCTTTCGGCGGCGCGTTGCTGGATAGCTTCATCGCCGGAACCGGCGGGGTATGCACCATCTCCAATATCGGCATCGCCACCGGGACCATGGGCACCTTTTCGGCCGGGGATCAGCATATCAATGCGCTCACAGCGGACAGCTCCGCAACCGTGACGGTGAGTTGCGCCATACCGGGAGCACAAGCAAACGGCACGCTGGCGGTCATCTCGCTGACAGCGACGGCCCGGATTAATGATGGCACCAATGCACTCGGCGGTGCGCTGATCAGCACTTTTGGTACACCGGATATTCCAGGAACGGTTCAGGTTGTCTTTGCTGATATTGCCGGCCCGGCAGTAGGCGACGTGGCCAACAATGCCGCCCACTCCGCGCTTAATGCCTATCTGGTCCAGACCGGTGTGTTGACCCTGAGCAAAAGTGTCAGCGTTGTCTGCGACCCTGCACGTGGTACCACCACACCGAAGAACATTCCCGGTGCGGCGGTTCAGTACGCGATCACCATCACCAATGCGGGATCGGCAGCGGCCACACTCACCACGGTGACGGATACGTTGGCAACCGTACTCGGGCATGACATCAATTTGATCAGCGGTGTCGGTGGCGCGGCAGTCTGCGTCGCGGGTGCGGGTGGACAAGTCAAGCTTGCGCCGGGTGTTGGCTTCGGTGCCGTCAAGGGTACCGGTGCAACGACCTACACGCCGCCTGGCCTTGCCGCCAATGCTGTGACCGCTGGTGTGACGATCCTCGGACAGGACATCACCATCACCTTCAACCTGCTCTCGACGGTTGGTGGCGGGTTGTTATTGCCCGCAGGATCGTTGCCAGTTGGTGACTTCGTCACGGTCTACTACAACGCCTTCGTGCAATAAGCGCCAAGCCAAATAATGCTTGCACGTTGTTCTACTATTCGTCCCGCGCGCCGCACCGATTCTGGTGCGGCGCGGACGATGTTTTGCCGGCTGGCTGCTCGCGCAGCCCGCCTTTTCCTGTGCATTGATGGTGCACAGGAAAAGGTGATTGCACCCGCCCCACTATGGGCCTCGTGTCTTTTTTTTCTTGCGCTGGTACCGACCGCATTCGCGTCCACCCCTGCCAACACTCTCATCACCAATACGGCGACGACGAACTACACGGTCGGTGCGGCTGACTTTACCCGGACGGCAATCGCGACAGTCAGTACGGCTGCGTGCGTCGACGTTGGCATCAAGATAGAACTGCTGCAGTACGTTCCGCCATCGCGCGCAGCGCAGGCAGCGGCAGGTGCCAGAGTCGAAAATGTACCGCCCTCGAAGTACGCACCGAGTGGTGCGCTCGCCGGCCCGTTCATTCCGGTCGGCAACGTCGTGTTGCTCGGCAACCAGACCGGTACCGCGTTCCCAGCCGCGTTGCTGTTGGCCCCGGTGAACGATTCAGGTGGCAGACCCACTGCCAGCTACGCCCGCAATGAGCCGGTGTTTGTTCGCGTCGTCAGCCTGGATGCCAATACCAACGCCGCCGTCGCTGAGACCGTCACCGTGTTGTGGACCAGTAGCGGCGGTGATAGCGAAGTGCTGCAACTCACCGAAACCGGACCCGCGACCGGCGTCTTCATTGGTGCGCTGCCGCCGACGATCGTTGGAGGCAGCACGGCGCTCGCCGTCAATGACGGCAAATTCTCCATCACCGCAAATAATGAGACGATCAAGGCTGTCTACCAACACTCAGATTGTGTGACCGGCTCCTCAATTGCCCGCACCAGCAGCAGTGTGATCAATTCATCCAGTCTTGTTTTTGATTCCGCGACTGGCGCGCCGGTCAATGGTGCCAGGATCAGCCTAGTCAACAGCGCGACCGGGCTACCTGCAGCCGTGCTCTGC
>JANMNT010000253.1:0-4013 GCA_031368465.1 Burkholderiales bacterium | reverse complement strand
CGTTTAAAGAACGCGGTCAGGCCAAGCTGGATCGCTTGAAGCAGGACAAGGCAATGGAGGCGTGTACCAAGTACACCCTGACACCGATTCCGAAGGCACTTGCCAAACAAATCGAAGAAGAAAACTTCAAATCGATTCCGTTCCCCGCCGATGGCAAGTATCTCGGCGATTGGAAGGCCGGCGAGCGCATCGCCCAATCCGGCGTGGGTATGCAATTTACCGACAACCCGGCGAATCCGAGCGGGGCAAATTGTTATGCCTGCCACAAGCTTGATCCAAAGGAATTGTCGTTCGGCACCATCGGCTCGACCCTGGAAAAGTTCGGCAAGATTCGCGGTTACACGCCTGAAATCGCAAAATACGCTTACGGCAAGATTTACAACTCACAAGCCTATTCGGCGTGTTCGAATATGCCGCGTTTTGGCCACAATAAAATTTTGACCGAAACACAGATCAAAGACTTGGTGGCGTTGTTGATGGATCCTGAGTCGCCAGTTAACAAGTGACAGATTTTCTTTAAAAATTTCGGTGAAATTTTTTCTAGAAAATCGTCATCCCTGCGCAGGCAGGGATCCAAGTTTTAGTTGAAGCGGATTTTCTTTAAAGATTTTGTAGTAATTTTTCCTCGAAAATCGTCCTCGCAGTAAGCCGGTATTTACGTTTCCGGCAAAAGCCCGAAAGGATAAAAATGAAAGCAATCTCAAGCCTCATCGTTTCAACGGTGCTGGTGGGAATGAACGCGCACGCCACTCCTGCAGCGCCCGCGACGTTTCAACTCAAACAGCTCACGCTTGAAACGGCGCAACGTGCCGCCCAAGCTGCGCTCAACAAGTGCCGCAAGGATGGCGCACAAGTGGCCGTCGCTGTGGTTGATCGCGGTGGAAACACCCAAGTCATTCTGCGGGATCGTTTTGCCGGGGCGCACACGCCGGACACGGCGGTCAACAAAGCCTGGACCTCCGTGAGTTTTAAGATCAGCACCACGGAGCTGGGCAGGGAAACCGAGCCTAACAAAGCCTCAAGCGGCATTCGCAACCTGCCGCGTGTCATCACCGTCGGTGGTGGGTTGATGATTGAGGCGGGCGGCGCCTTGCTTGGCGGGATCGGTGTCTCCGGTGCGCCGAGTGGCGCGATAGATGAAGCGTGCGCGCAAGCCGGCATCAAAGCGATTGCCGACGATCTTGAGTTTTAACGAGGAATGATATGAGCAGCATGAACCGGCGCGAATTTCTCAACGTATTGGCGATTGCCTCGGCGGGCGGCATGGCGATCGATGGCCGCTCGGCATTGGCGTCGCAGGCCTCGCCATCGGTGGGCGCAGGCATGTACGATCTGCCGAAGTTTGGCAACGTGCATTTTTTGCACATGACCGATTGCCACGCACAACTGATGCCGATTTATTTTCGCGAGCCGAATGTCAATCTGGGTGTGGCCGCCGCACTCGGTAAACCGCCGCATCTGGTCGGCGAATCTCTGCTCAAACATTACGGTGTGCGGCCTGGCACGCGTGAGGCACACGCCTTTACCTATCTGAATTTTGAAGTGGCCAGCAAGACATATGGCAAGGTGGGTGGCTTTGCGCATTTGGCCACGCTGGTCAAACAACTAAAGGCGGGCCGCCCGGGTGCATTGTTGCTCGATGGTGGCGACACCTGGCAGGGTAGTGCCACCGCATTGTGGACCAAGGGTCAGGATATGGTCGATGCGTGTCTGGCGCTGGGCGTTGACGTGATGACGGCGCACTGGGAAATGACGCTTGGCGACAAACGCGTAAAGGAAATCATCGAGAAGGACTTCAAGGGCAAGATTGATTTTGTTGCACAGAACATCCACACCACCGATTTTGGCGACCCGGTATTCGCGCCATTCACCATGAAAGAAATGAATGGGGTGAAGGTTGCCATTGTCGGGCAGGCGTTCCCCTACACCCCGGTGGCAAACCCGCGTTACTTCACACCCGAGTGGTCGTTTGGCATCAAGGAAATGGAAATGCAGGCCACCGTCGACAGCGCGCGGGCCAAGGGCGCGCAGGTGGTGGTGCTGTTGTCGCACAACGGCATGGATGTTGACCTGAAGATGGCGTCACGCGTGACCGGCATCGACGCCATTCTCGGCGGGCATACCCACGATGGCGTACCGGCGCCAACTATTGTCGAGAACAAGGGTGGCAAAACGCTGGTAACCAATGCCGGTTCGAACGGCAAGTTCCTCGGCGTGCTGGATTTTGATGTGAAGGGTGGAAAGATTGTCGATTTCCGCTACAAGTTATTGCCGGTGTTCTCCAATTTGCTGCCAGCAGACGCCGGCATGCAAAAACTGATCACCAATATCCGTGCACCGTTTGAGGCAAAACTGTCTGAAAAGCTGGCAACCACGCGGGGTTTGTTATACCGGCGCGGCAACTTCAACGGTACCTTTGACCAACTCATTCTCGATGCGTTGATGGAAGCCAAGGGCGCAGACATCGCGTTTTCGCCGGGCTTTCGCTGGGGCACCTCGATATTGCCGAACCAGGCGATTACGTTTGAGCATGTGATGGATCAAACCGCGATCACCTATCCATACACAACCGTAAGTGAATTCAAAGGCGAGATGCTTAAGACAATTCTTGAGGACGTTGCCGATAACCTGTTTAATCCCGACCCGTATCTGCAGCAGGGCGGCGACATGGTGCGGGTGGGTGGATTGCAATACACCATCGCGCCGAATGAAAAAATCGGCAGTCGTATTTCCGGCATGACGCTCAAGGGCAAACCGATCGATGCCAACAAAACCTACAAGGTTGCCGGCTGGGCACCGGTTGCCGAAGAGTCGCGTGACAGCAAAAACGAGCCGATCTGGGATTTGCTCGCACGTTACCTGCGTGACAAAAAAACGGTGCAGCCGAAAGCGCTCAACCTGCCAAAGCTGGTCGGTGTGACGGGCAATCCCGGCAGCGCGGGCTGATATGTTTTGTATTGCACCGCGCCTGATGCGGATGGCGATTTGTTTTTTATTCGCAAGCCCTTTCGCGGTTGGCGTGAATGCACAGACCAGCGCGCGCGAAACAACGCTGACTGTGGCGACCGACCTGAAAGCCGACGCAATCGAATCGGCAAAACGTGGTGTGCCGGTCGTTATTCTCTATAGCCTGCCCGGCTGCCCGCATTGCGAGGTGGTGCGACGATCACACTTGAGCCCGATGGTGAATGAAACCCCGCCGCGCGCAATCATCCGCCAACTGAATTTGCAATCAACCGCGCCGTTGCGGGATTTTGAAGGGGGGATGACCACACACCGCGACTTTATTAACCAACAGAAAATCAAATTTGCGCCGGTGGTTGCGTTTTACAACCCGGCCGGCCAACGACTCGGCGATTCGTTGATCGGCACCATGCTGCCGGACTTTTATGGCGCCTACCTTGAAGACGGCCTGGCGGAGGCGCGCAAACGTCTCGTCCAGCCGGTGACACCCCCGCAAAAATGACGGTTTGACCAAAACCCGCAAAAACCGCTAAAATGCACAGCTTCGCTTGAGAAATCAAACGTCGATTCCCTGATAGCTCAGCCGGTAGAGCGACGGACTGTTAATCCGCAGGTCCCTGGTTCGAATCCAGGTCGGGGAGCCAAACATCAAATGGCAGCGTCTTTCGGACGCTGCCATTTTTTTTATTGTTGGTTATGGCGTTCTAAAGGGCTCAAGTGAAGCGGGGCCGGATTGAAAAAGCACGGCGTTGTTTGCGCCGGCAGCCGAGACCAGGAATTCATGATGACTGTAGCTGATCGTTGCTGCTCCGATTTGGTCAACCTTTACATCATTCAATATCAGCTTGACGACGTCGCTGCTCCCCATTCCTGGTGCACCTGCAGTGACCTGAAAAACAACAAAAGTTGAACCAACTTGACCGCCTTGTGCAATAAGCACGGAACCAAATCCCGCCGCGTTACTTTGGTTTACGAGATTTGCGTTTTGAACTGGCGTTCCAAATGTTGCCCCCGATAGATCGAAACGGAAATAACGTGTCTGACCCGAA
>JANMNT010000147.1:0-3514 GCA_031368465.1 Burkholderiales bacterium | reverse complement strand
GCCGCGGCGGTCGCGGCGGCGAGCGCGACAAATGCAACGATCAGGATGTCGGCGTACTGGCTGTACAGGCCGAGTTCGAAAGGGTTGCGGGCACGTTGCGCCGGCAGGGTCCCCAAGTACCACGCAAGCCCCAGCGCCAACAGCGGGACTGGTAAGAGAAAAAATGCCAGACGGCGGCCCGGTGTGGTGGCGATATAAAACGCCAGCACCATGGCGATAAACGGAAACACCGGCAATACGTAGGCGGGCAGCTTGGAGCCGGAAATGCTAAAAAAGAAGACAATAAAAACGATCCAGAGAATCACAAACCGCAACGGTTGGAATGGTTTTACCATGGCTGAACCGGCATCCCGCGCCTGGCGGTGATGCCCGGCACGCCATCCACGTATCATGGCCGGTAGCAAAATCAACGCCCACGCCAGGCAGCCGACAAAAATGATTGGCAGGAAAAACCACCAAGCTTCGACGCGCCGGTGCTGGGTCGAGGTAAATCGCTGGAAATGTTCATGAATAAAGAAAAATTGCAGAAACTCCGGATTCCGGTCTGCAACCAAGACGAACCACGGCGTGGCGATCAGGAAAAAAATCAAAAAACCTGAAACCCAGTTGATCGCGGCGAGACGTCTCCAGTCCCATTGAATCAGGCAATAGAGGAAAAGAATCGCCGCCGGAAAAACAATCCCGATGAGGCCTTTGGAAAGTACTGCCCCGGCGGCGGCTGCCCAGCCGACCAACAGCCAGCCAAGCTTTTCGGATTTTTGCGGTGCATCGGGTTCAGTGCGCTGCGATAGAAGAAAGCCGCAAACAGACAGTGTCAACCAAAACGTCAAGCCCATGTCCAGCGTCACGATTTGCGCTAGCGCCATGTAATACGGGCATGCCACCAGCGCCAGCCCGGTGAAAATGCCAATCTCGCGGGTAAACAGCCGGCCGGCGGTATAGGCAACCAGCAGAATCGTCAACAATCCGCAAAGCGCGGTGTAAAGACGTGCGCTCCACTCACTTTTCCCAAATGTTTTAAATGCTGTCGCCGCCGCCCAATATTGCATGGGCGGCTTTTAAAAATATTTGAGGCCGTTCAACCGCGGGGTGACAAAATCGCCACTGTCGGACATATGCATGGCGAGCACGCTGTAACGGCCCTCGTCCGGGTTGGCGAGTTTGCGATCGCCGATATGGGCAAGCCAGATCGTCGCGATCAGCAAAAACAGGCATGCTGAAACAAGGGTGAAGTTTCTAACCGACAGCGAATTCATCTTTTTGGCGTTTTTATGGGTGAACTTGATGTCAATGCGGCGGCGGTTTCAATCTCCGCCAGCACCGGTGCAAGTTCACCATTATGGCAAGAAACAGACGCTCACAGAGGCGGGCTGTAAACCCTGAATGCCATTACGACGAGCGCAGCAAAACCACCACCGCCCCGGCGCCGCCGTCTGACGGGGCGGCGTCGCAGAACGCCAGCACTTCTTCGCGTTGTGACAGCGACAACCTGACCTTGTTGCGAATGAGAGGAATGCCTCCTTCAGAGCGATAGCCCTTGCCGTGGACAATACACACACAACGCGCACCGCCATGCCGCGCGTGGGCCAAAAATGTCGCCAGCTCGGTGCGGGCGCCCATGCTGGTCATGCCATGCAGATCCAACCGCGCCTGCACCGCCCAATGGCCGCGTTTGAGTTTGCGCAGCACATCACCCGGCAGGCCCGGTCGCAAAAAGGCGATCAGGTCGCCGGTATCGATGTCGGCGTCCCAGCCCGAGGTGTCTTTGAGCAGTTCCAACGGGACATTTGCCTCGTCACGCTGCCGATGTGAGGCAATCGGCTTTGGTTTTGGCCGGTCAAGTTCTGCGCGTGGCGTTGACTTGATTGGCACGACACCATCAGCATTCATTTCAGCAAGAAACAGATTACCCGCCGCGGCGTTATCCGACGGCTGCGGTTTTGTTGGCTTGATTGCGGGTGGTTTGGGCATAGTTTGAGAAGAGTCCATTGCACCTGCGGCAGACGGCATTACAGCTGGTTTACGGCAGGGTCGCCCAAATAAAGTGAGACACGTTTACTGGCGGGCGTTTCCAGACATCTTTGGCTCAATCGCCGCGTCAGTTGGCGGGTTTGTTAATGGAGACTTTCGAGGTAGCTGTCGGCGTCCAACGCCGCCATGCAACCTGTACCGGCGCTGGTCACGGCCTGACGATAGACATGATCCTGCACGTCGCCAGCGGCGAACACCCCGGCTACCGAGGTTGCCGTGGCGTTACCCTTCAGGCCGGACTGGGTGACGATATAGCCATTAACCATCTCGAGCTGCCCATTAAAAATCTCGGTATTCGGTTTATGGCCGATGGCGATAAAGCAACCTTTGAGTGTCAGGTCCTTGGTGGATTTGTCGGCCGTCGATTTGACGCGCACCCCGGTCACGCCGGTATTGTCACCAAGCACTTCATCGAGTGTGTGGTTCCACATGATGGTTACTTTGCCTTCTTTTTCTTTCGCAAACAGCCGGTCTTGCAGGATTTTCTCCGAGCGGAATTTGTCGCGGCGGTGAATGACGGTCACGTGTTTGGCGATGTTGGACAAATAAAGCGCCTCTTCGACCGCGGTATTGCCGCCACCAACCACACAAACATCCTGATTCTTGTAGAAAAATCCATCGCACGTGGCGCAACCAGAAACGCCTTTGCCAAGGAATTTTTCTTCCGACGGCAGTCCGAGATACTGGGCGGATGCGCCGGTGGCAATGATCAACGCATCACAGGTATAGGTATCGGAGTCGCCTTGCAGTGTAAACGGGCGATTTTTGAAATCGACGGTGTGAATATGGTCAAAAATCATGGTCGTATTGAAGCGCTCGGCATGGGCCTGAAACCGCGTCATTAAATCCGGACCCTGCACACCGTCGGCATCGGCCGGCCAATTCTCGACGTCGGTGGTGGTCATGAGTTGGCCGCCCTGGGCAATGCCGGTGATCAATACCGGATTGAGATTGGCGCGCGCGGCATAAATCGCCGCGGTATAACCGGCCGGGCCGGATCCAAGGATAAGAAGACGATGGTGTTTGGGGGTGGTGGACATGATTTTTCCCGAAGAGTTTTGGCTATTTTAGCCGACCGCACATCGTATCTTTGGGCGGCGGCAAACAAACGCAAGTAGCATCCCGCGATAAACCTGCCATCGATAGTTGGTACCAGACGGTGGGCGATCCAAACGACACGTGCCAGCCATTGGAATTTGACAGTTTGGCAGCGTGCTGTGACAAAATGGTGCAAACCTGACGCATCCCGGTCACCCACCCATTCACCACCGGATTCACCATGCTACGTTCGATCCCGTTATTCAGCGAGTTATCCGACGACGATATTGCCGTCATCAGCGAATTGGCGACTGAAAAAACAGTGCCGCGCGGAACCGTCATCATGACCGAGGGTGACCTTGGTGATTCGCTATTTGCCATCACCCACGGACGGGTAAAGGTGTTTATCGGTGATGAAGACGGCCGCGAAATTATCCTGAAAATT
>JANMNT010000145.1:0-6732 GCA_031368465.1 Burkholderiales bacterium | reverse complement strand
ACCTGCCATGTCTGCCAATCCGAACCGGCAGCGGCAATGCCATAGGCCAAGAAACGGCCATCGCGACTGACCGATGTACCGGAGAGTGCCACGGTGCCATCTTTGGATAACAGGTTCGGATCAATGGCAATGGCCGGCTTGTCCGTCAACGACCTTGCGGTATAGATAACCGATTGCTGCTGCAAGCCGTCGTTACGCGACCAAAAATAGCGGCCACCTTCTTTAAACGGTAGGCCGAAGCGTTCAAAATTATAGAGTTCGGTGTAGATTTTCTTGACCGCGGCACGCTGCGGCATGGCCTCGAGGAATTTGTCGGTCACGGCGTTTTGCGCGGTCACCCAAGCTTTGGTTTCGGCGCTGTTGTCGTCCTCCAGCCAACGATACGGATCGGCGACCGCGGTGCCGTGATAGGTGTCGACCTGGTCCCCCTTTCTGGTATCCGGATACTTGAGTGGCTGGGCTTGCGCTGATATAGCGGCGGCGGAAATCAGGGTGGTGGCGGTCATCAAAAGGTGGCTCAGTTTTACGTTTTTCATGAGGTAAGTGTCCGGTTAATCATCAAGTCAATTTGCGTCGGTATCAATCAGTCTCGGTGCAGCGGGATCGTTTATGGCGGGGGATGCAAGTGTATCAAGCTCAACGCGTTCGATCGATTGGAAACGATCGCTGATTTTTTTGCTCGTCACCGCCACGTCGTCAACATCCTTGTTGGCTTGACGGATGTGTTCGGCGAGCTTGCGCATGCGTTCATCAAAGCGGCCAAACTCCTTGCCGAGTTTGCCCAATTCGTCCTTGATGATGTGCACCTGTTTGCGGGTTTCAACGTCTTTCAACACCGCACGAACGGTGTTCAACACCGCCATCAGGGTGGTCGGCGAAACAATCCACACCCGCCGCTGCTGGGCGTATTCAACAATATCGCGATGGCGTGCATGAATCTCGGCAAACACGGCTTCGGCCGGCACAAACATCATGGCACCATCCGAGGTCTCACCGGCAATGATGTACTTTGACGCGATCGCATCGACATGTTTTTTGACGTCAGCCTTGAATACAGCCGGCGACACCTTGTCGGCCTCATCCGAAATCATGCGTTCATAATTTTCCAGCGGGAATTTGGAATCGATAGCGATCAAGCCAACCGGGTCGGGCAGCTTCAACACACAATCGGCGACCACCTTTTGCCCGCCGTGTGAAAAAGTATATTGAAACTCAAACGAGGTCTCCGGCAGCATATTACGAATCACCTGCTCGAGTTGCACCTCGCCGAACGCCCCGCGTGATTTTTTATCACCCAGCAACTGCTGCAGCGAAACCACATTGGTGGTCAGGCCGTCGAGTTTCTTTTGTGCCTCATCGATGGTCGCCAGACGCGTCATCACATTAACAAACGTTTCGTTGGTTTTCTTGAAGCCTTCATCAAGCCGCTCGGTGACCTTTCCGGAAATTTCCGCCAGACGGGTATCGTTGGTTTTGGTCAGCAGCTCCACCCGCTCACTGATCTGCAGGGTCAACAGCCGCATGGTTGATTGCATGGCCTCGGTTTGCACGCGGCTTTGTTCGGCAATTTTTTCCAGCGTCTGGGCGAGCATTTCGCTTTTGAGCGCGTCCTGTTTTTGAGACAAATTCTGCGTGAGTATGGCGAGGTTCTGCGCCTGATCGAGTTGCAATTTGGTGACGGCTTCGCGCGTCAGGGTCAATTCTTGTGCAACCGCACTGCGCAACCGCTCCCCGGCTTCGGCCTGACTCTGGGCGATGCGGTCACCCTGTTTGGCCAGACCATCACCAAGATCGGTCAGCATTTCACGGTGCCGTAGCGCCTGTTCGGCCGACTGCTGGGCGGCAAGCACGCCCGGCATATCGCGCAGCAAGGATTGCATGCGATGATGTTGCAGCAGCGTGACTGCCGCCAACACCACAACGGCGATCAGCAGCCCCCACAAGACAACGTCGATACTCATGGCCGGGCCTTGTGTGCGGTCAATGCACACGCCGGTACGATTGCGCAGCCGGTCCCGCCAGAGGCGCCAATCGTTGCCCTAACCATCACGAAAAATTCGATAACTAATTGTTTTTTCAAGACTTATGCCGCCAAATTGATATGGCAGTTTATCACGCTGCGGCGCTAAGGGACTTTGTCAAACAGTGTGAAAAGTGACGTGTTCCACAGCGAGCAATGGCCGGCGGGCCGAATATGGGTGCGTCGTTGTGAATTTCATTTTGGCGCATCGCGAAGCCCCAAACTGAACGTTGACACCGGCGTCACTCCAGAAGGCGCATTGCTGCACTAACAAAAATACAAAAGGCCACGTGAGCGATCACGTGGCCTCTTTGTTTTTGCGGTCTTGTTAACTGCTAGGCGACTATGTTTTTCAGGCAGTCAAGCGTTACGACTACGCCGCTTCGTGCGAGGCCCGCTTGCGCTCGTGCTCGAGCAGGAAACGTTTGCGGATACGGATCGTTTTGGGTGTGATTTCAACCAGCTCGTCGTCCTCGATCATTTCGATCGCCGACTCGAGCGTGATCTGGATCGGCGGCACCAATGCCACGGCTTCGTCGGTACCGGATGAGCGCACGTTGGTCAGCTGCTTGCCCTTGATCGGGTTGACCACCAGATCGTTGTCGCGGCTGTGCAAACCAATCACCATGCCTTCATACAAACGGTCGCCCGGCGAAACAATCATGCGGCCGCGATCCTGCAGCTTCCACAGCGCGTATGCAACCGCGTCACCCTTCTCTGCTGAAATCAGCACGCCGTTGCGGCGCGACGCGATATCACCACGCAACGGCGCGTATTCATCAAACACGTTGCTCTTCAAGCCGGTGCCACGCGTCATGTTCATAAAGTCGGTTTGGAAGCCGATCAGACCACGCGCTGGAATACGGTAGTCGAGGCGTACCCGACCCCGACCGTCCGGTACCATGTCGATCAAATCGGCGCGGCGGGCACCAAGCGCTTCCATCACCACGCCCTGGTGGGTGTCTTCGACGTCAACCGTGAGCATTTCAATCGGCTCACATTTGACGCCGTCAATTTCCTTGTACACCACCATCGGCTTGCCGACCGCCATTTCAAAGCCTTCGCGGCGCATGGTCTCAAGCAGGATGGTCAGGTGCAATTCTCCACGACCTGACACACGAAACACGTCGGTGTCTTCGGTTTCTTCAACCTTGAGCGCAACGTTGACCAACAATTCTTTATCCAGACGCTCACGGATCTGGCGGCTGGTGACAAATTTGCCCTCCTGGCCGGCCAGCGGCGAGGTATTGACCATAAAATTCATGGTCAATGTCGGCTCGTCAACGCCCATGGTCGGCAATGCTTCCGGCTTTTCGATGTCGGCAATGGTGCAGCCGATCGACAAATCGTCGATACCGGTGATCAAGACGATTTCACCGGCTTCGGCGACATCCAGCGCGACTTTGTTCAGTCCCTGAAATCCCTGCACCATGTTAATGCGGGCTTTTTTCTGGGTGCCATTGGCCATCAGCATCACATCTTGTGCGCCGCGCACTTTGCCGCGACGCACACGGCCGACGCCGATGCGACCGACGTAGGTCGAATAGTCGAGTGCAGAAATCTGTAACTGCAATGGCTCGTCAGGATTGCCAACCGGTTCCGGTACGTGTTTGAGAATGGTGTCAAACAAAGCGCGCATGTTGTCCGGCTGTTCGCCGAGCACGGTGGTCGCCCAGCCGTTCAACGCAGACGCATAAACCACTGGGAAATCGAGCTGCTCTTCGGTGGCACCCAATTTGTCCATCAAATCAAATGTATGGTTGACCACCCAATCCGCGCGCGCGCCGTCGCGGTCGATCTTGTTGACGACCACAATCGGCTTCAAGCCAAGTGCCAGTGCTTTTTTGGTGACAAAGCGTGTTTGTGGCATCGGTCCTTCGACCGCATCCACCAGCAGCAATACACCGTCAACCATCGACAAAACCCGCTCGACTTCACCACCAAAATCGGCGTGACCCGGGGTATCAACGATATTGATGTGCACACCCTCGTAATCCACGGCGGTATTTTTCGCCAAGATGGTAATGCCGCGTTCTTTTTCCAGGTCGTTTGAATCCATCACCCGTTCAGCGATATGCTGGTGGGCGGCAAAAGTACCGGCTTGATGGAGCAGCTTGTCCACCAGCGTGGTCTTGCCGTGGTCAACGTGGGCGATGATGGCGATATTTCTCAGGGCGCGTGGCATGGTCGTGCATTCATTATGGACAATCTGCAATTTTAGCATTGTGCAGCGCAAAAAACTACGCTAAATCACAGAGTTAGCATCTTTACACAAATTCCATCCCTTCGTCAGCCTGTAACAATCGGTTCAGCGGATATCAACCCCTACGTGCGCCAAATGTGCATCACCGGGTCTCGACTGGCAAAACCCAATGGGGTATAATCGTCGCACAGTATTACGGTATCCGTTGTGCTGAAAAACCACTCGTTGCGTTCAACGACATGCCAGCGACCACCATCGCTGCAGCACCATCCGCCACGATCCACCGCGTTACCCCGACAAACACAGGACGGCCAGTATGTCTTCCATCTCCAAAGTCACCGTTAAATTTCAAGCGACGATCCCGTTGGAAATTCGCGAGTTTCTTGGTGTGCGCCAGGGTGACGCCGTCGAGTACCGGATCGTTCGCAACGAAGTGACCGTTAAACGCGTGACCACACCGGATTCCGCGTATTTGGCGGCGGTCGAAAAAACCCTTGCCGAGTGGGACTCCAAAGCCGACAACGATGCCTTCAAAAATCTTTGACCGTTACGTCGTCGTCGTCGTGCCTTTTCCGTTTACCGATAAAACATCGACCAAACGCCGTCCTGCCGTTGTGCTAAGTGGAATTGACGGATTTAACAATCCATCGCAACACACCGTCATGGCAATGATCACCACCGCAACAGAACACCCGTGGCCGCTCGATATCGAAATTTCAGACTTGTCCAGTGCCGGCCTTGACGTGCCGTGCACACTGCGCTTCAAATTGTTTACGTTGGATTCGCGGCTGATCGTACGGCAAGCCGGTAGTTTGGGACGTAAAGACCGCGCGGCAGTCGCCATGGCCCTGCGTAAACTGTTGGTCGAATAATGAGCGCATATCCAATCATTCGCTGGACCGAACCCAACGGAATGGCCGGCTCGGCTCGCTGGCGCTCGGAGAGTGGCATCCCGCCGCATAAGCGCGTGCAGGTCGCCGACGAACAAATGTCGGCGGATACCGCGTACCGTCTGGCGTGCGAAGGCACCGCATTGTTATGGCGCGGCGACTTCCAAAACGGCCGCCAGATGTTGCTCGCGATGGGACGCCGTGCCGATGAAAAAGCCCGCAACGCCCGCCGGCCAAAACCGGTTGGCGTCAGCAAGTCAGGCCGGCCGCCGAAGTCAATCAAATCCACTGTTGATGCGACAACCGCGCCGCGGGATGCGTTTAACCAGCACCGCTTGGCGCAGTCGCAACGTGCAAGAACACTCGGCATGTTGCTGCTGCCGATGGCAGGCGACTACACGGTATTGCTGAGACGTGCACCGGATTTGCAACGTGCGTGTGTCGAGGCCTATGGTCTGCCCGGCAACGATGGCACCTCCGGTGATTCCGTCGTGTCGATGCGCGAATTACTCGGCCTGATCGGGGCACACGAATGGCGCAAAAAAGGTGTGCCGGTCGCCGCACTCGGTGAAAACATCCATCCGCATTACGGTGTGTTTGCCCCGATCCGCAATGAATATGTCGGCTTGGTCGCCGAGGCGCCGTTGCCGGCCGTCGCGGGCGCGGCGGGTACGTTGCCATTGGCGTTTGATATCGGCACCGGTACCGGTGTATTGGCGGCGGTGTTGGCACGACGGGGTGTGGGCCGGGTGATCGCGACCGACAATGATCCGCGCGCCATCGCCTGCGCCAACGAAAATATGCGCAAGCTCAAGCTCGCGCCCAAAGTCCAAGTTGTTGAAGCCGACCTGTTTCCCGAAGGCCGCGCAGCGTTGATTGTTTGCAATCCACCGTGGATTCCGGCACGGCCGAGCGCACCGATTGAGGGTGCAATTTATGACCCGGAAAGTCGCATGCTGCGCGGTTTTCTCAGCGGATTGGCGGCACATCTGGCGCCCGGCGGCGAAGGCTGGCTGATTCTTTCCGATATTGCCGAGCATCTGGGCTTGCGCTCGCGCGAAGACTTGCAGGGGTATATCAGCGCCGGCGGACTGACGGTGATCGGCCGGTTGGATGTGCGCCCGACCCATCCACGCGCCACCGACGCAGAAGACCCGTTACACGCTGCCCGAGCCGCCGAGGTCACGTCGTTGTGGCGTTTAGGCGCGGCGGCGTAGCGACACCACCATCGCGGTTGCGATCAGCGCGTGATCACCAGTTGCTGGTAGAGCCCGCCAAACGAGGTTTGTTTTAGTATCTGTGCCGGTTTGATATCTTCCGGCAACCACCGACTGATCTCGTGTTGCCACAGATCGAGTGCAAATGGCTCCAGCCTGCGCAACACCGGACGAAACAGGTAGCGCAACGGGTGCAAACGCTGCGGCAGATGGTAATCAACCACCACCACCCTGCCGCCCGGCTTGGTCACCCGCAGGGCTTCGCTCAGCGTTTTGCGACGCACCGACTCGGGTTGCTCATGAAGCAGAAAAAACACCACCGTTTGATCGTAGCGGGCGTCTGCAAAACCAAGCGCGGCCGAATCACACAAATAGGTGGTGAGCGGCATGTCCGGCGTGACC
>JANMNT010000096.1:0-4777 GCA_031368465.1 Burkholderiales bacterium | reverse complement strand
ATCAACTGCGGCACCACCCGGTTGACCGTATCAACCGGAATGGCGAAGCCGACACCGGCGGATGATCGTGATGACGAACGAATTTGCTGATTCACGCCGATCAAGCGGCCGGCACTGTCGAGTAACGGGCCGCCAGAATTGCCGGGGTTAATCGCCGCATCGGTTTGGATACCACCGGCAATTTCGGCGTAATCGTCGGTTGGCAGATAACGGTCCAACGCCGAGATGATCCCGGCTGTGAGGGTTCGCGAAAGACCAAATGGATTACCAATGGCAATCACCGCCTGACCGACCTTTAAGTCGCGTGAGGAACCAATCGGCAACGGTTTGATGTTCGGCGGCACCTGCGTCAATCGCACCACCGCAAGGTCATAAACCGGCGAGGTTCCCACCACTTCAGCGGCAATCGGCTCCTTGCCGTTATCGAGCTGCACCAGCACCTTGTCGCGCCCGGCGACAATATTAGCGACAACGTGGTGGTTGGTGACCACGTGCCCGCGACTGTCCCAGACAAATCCGGACCCGGCACCCTGTTCGACGCCAACCTGCTCGCCAAAAAAGCCGCGTCGGACCCGCGTTTCGGTCGTCAGATATGCAACCGAGGGTGCGGCATTCTCAAACAAGCTCACCAGCGCTCTTTCCTGTTCCAGCAGCGCGCCGCGCGGCGTGACCTGACGCGGCTCCACCGGTCGTTCGGCGCGCTCACCACGCTCACCACGCTGGGCCCACACATCGCTGCCAGACAAAAAAATGCCGGTCAATACCGATGCGCCGATCAGCGCCAGTTTTCGTTTTTTCATCTTGATCAGATTGATTTGACGAGCCGGAGTTCCGCGGCAAGTGAGCCGTCTGGCAATTCACTCATGAGCCGTTCAACCGTATGCCATCCGTTTGCCTGATAAAACCGGCGCGCGGCCACGTTATCCTCGAATACAAACAGATACAGTTTGTTGAGTCCACGGGACTTTGCCCATTTCGCGCCATATTCAATCAACGCCGTGCCAATACCCTGCCCTTTGATGTGCGGCAAAACATGCAGGTTATTGACGTACGCACCGTGAATGTTAGTTTCGCCCATATGCGCCGATTCGATGCAAAGGAAACCCACCGGTTCATCGTCGAGCCGCGCCAGAAAAATTTCACCATCACCCGCTGCTAGCTCGCGTACATGGCGCGCCCAATGCGAGAGTCGATCGCCATCAACCACAAAGTCGAGATAGTGATCCGATAAAATGCCGCGATAGGCGCTTTTCCAGCTGGCGGCATGCAACGGTGCGATGAGTTTGGCAATGTTGTCAGTTTGCATGCCAAATATTCTAATCCCAATGTCATTTTGCGGTTGCCCGGGACAAGCGGAACTGGCCGATGGACTGCTCGTCACCATTGACCAAAGCCGCGACCTTATGTAGACCGGGATAGTGCCTGCGTGTCGTCAGGTCTTTTAACGCCAGGGACTTTTCGATCACAACCGTTGCGCCCGGGGCGAGCACGATCTGTTTGAGCTTGAATACCTTTGGCTTGGCCTTGCCATTTGCCTTGACGAAGTACACAACATAATCAACAACAGTCCGCAGCGGTTTGCTGCCATTGTTGGTCAACGAAAACGATATCATGACCCTGTCACCCATTGCGGCAGTTGTCGGTCGGACCTTCCCGTCAGAAATCCGTGCTTTGTTGTTTCCGCCGAAACCCAACACCGCCAGCGCCGCGCGATCGCCGCGTTTGACTGCACTGCGAAGCGCATGTTTGACAATCCATTCGCGCCCGGGTGATGCATCTTTCATCCAGCGGGCCGCCACCTCGACCAACAGCGCCGGGTGATCTTTGCCGATGTCATTCAAGTTGTTTGCCACGGACCGGCGTACATATAACGATGCGTCGTCCTTGAGTAGTTCGAGCAGTGCCAGAACCGGCTGCGGATCCCGCTGAAATTCGCGCAATCGTGGCGCCCATGGCAGGCGCGGCCGGCTCCCCTCGGAAACCAGTCTTCGCACATGGTGGCTTGGGTCGTGCGCCCATGTCTTGAGTTGTTTGAGCGTCGCCTCCGGGTGTTGCTCGATAAATGGCCGGATGCTGAATTCAGCTGTGAATCGCTGGGTAATTTCATACTGCGCCTGCATTGATTCCGCAAAATGTGCCAGACCGTGTTTTGCAACAAACATGGCGTGCGGCATATACAGGAATGGCGCCATGCCGTTGCCTTCTATCTGGGCTGTTTTCGGGCCCATCGAGTTGACAAGGATGTTGACCGCACGTGGGTAGGCGGCGGGCAGATGCTTCTTGAGGCCGGCTGCGATAAGTGCGCCCCGCGGCATCAGTTCCAACGCATCATATCCGGCCAGCACATCCTGCAGAAACGCCCTCGCGGGAAAGGCGGGATATACCGCCGAGACCATTTGCGCGATTTTTCTCGGTATTTCCGGTCCGTATTTGCTTTTCAGGGTTTCAGCCATGTTGCTTTCAAACGTTGCATACGCGCTGCAAGACTATTTTTGACAACCGCCCGTGCCGTCTGTAACACCGACTATTCTGTTGGTGCCGCGACCAAATCGCGATAGGCATGCCAGGTCGCATGGCCGATCAACGGTCCTGTTACCAGCAGGCCGATATAGGCGGTGACAAAACCGATGCCGATGAGCAACACAATCAACAGCGCCCAACAAAACATTGCGACAGGGTTTTTTGCCAGACATGCCACACTGACGGCGGCGGCGGTGATTGCATCACTGCGGCGATCAAGCAGGAACGGGATTGAGACGGCGCTGAACGCAAATACCAACGCGGCAAACACCAAACCCACACCAAAAAACATCATCAAAAACGGGATGTTTTTCATTTCCGTCAGTTGCGTCACAAACGCCCCCCACGTCGGCATGGCGCGGGACTCAAACAAGGCAAAACTGACCAGCGACGCGCGCGCCCAAACCAGATAGATGACCGTCAGTATCAAAACGTAAATGCCGATACCACCGGTATTTTCGCGCCAGGCCACCAATGACTGTCGAAAACTCACCCCGCCACCACGTTCACATTGTCGTGACAAATCGTACAGGCCAATGGCGAGAATCGGCCCGAGCAACATAAATCCCATGGCCAGCGTCGAGGTGTAATCGATCGCAAAACGAAACACAAGCAACAACAGCAGGCCCATGGCGGCGAAACAAAAGCCGTAAAAAAAACTCTGCCACGGGGTCGCACGCATATCCGCCCATCCCCGTGCAAGCCACAGCAGCGGGCGGCCCGCCGCAACCTCGCGGATATCCGGGAAAACAAACGACTGTTGTGCCGGCGTCGATTCCACAGTGTCGCTCAGCTGTCAAAAAACTAGCGGACGCCGGCGATCACCAACGCCACCGCAGCGGTGAGTTTTTTTGCGTACGGAATATGCAAGAATTCATTCGGCCCGTGGGCGTTTGACTTTGGTCCGAGCACACCCGTCACCAGCATTTGCGCATCGGGGAATTTTTCACCGAGCATGCCCATAAAGGGGATGGTTCCGCCCTCACCCAAATACGCCGCAGGTTTGCCGAAACAAGTTTGCGAGGCATGATCAAGTAGCGCCGTCAGCCATGGCTTTGAAACAGGCGCATTCCAACCGGTCGCAGACTGTTCGTAATGAAAGCTGACGTTGGCCGAATACGGGCTATCTGATTCAAGCGTTTGTTTGAGCGTCTCGGCCGCTTGCGGCGCGTTGACCAGCGGCGGCAGGCGCAAGGACAATTTCAGCGCCGTGTAGGGGCGCTGCACATTGCCGGCCGAGGCAATCGGCGGCAAACCATCGGCACCGACCACCGCCAACGCCGCGCGCCAAGTGCGGTTCAAGATCAATTCAACAGGGTCTTTGGTGGTCGGTTGTACAAACACAAACTTGCCATCGTCACCGCAGCAGCTGTCCCACGGAAACCGTTGCCACATCGCTTCGCCCAGAATGTCGGCGGCCTGTTTGGCCTGTTCCACACGCTCATGGGGAATGGCACAACAGAACGCGCTCGGCCTGACCAAACCAGTGCGTGAATCATCGATACGATCGAGCAGTTGCCGCGCGACCCTGAATGACGACGGCACCACGCCACCGGCGTCGCCCGAGTGCACACCTTCGGTCAGTATGTTTACGGTTAGCGTACCGTTTACCAGTCCGCGCAGCGACGTGGTCACCCACATCTGATCGTAATTGCCGGCACCGGAATCCAGTGCAATCACCAATTGCACATCGCCCATGCGCGTGGCGAGTGCGGCAAGATAAAACGGCAGATCGTAACTACCGCTTTCTTCACAGGTCTCGATCAGGCCGACACAGCGCGGACGTGCCACGCCCTGGCGATCCAATGCAACAATGGCAGCCAATGCGGAATACACGGCATAGCCGTCATCGGCGCTGCCGCGGCCATACAACTTGCCGTCTTCAAGTACCGGTATCCAGGGGCCGAATCCGCTGCGCCAGCCGGTCATCTCGGGTTGTTTGTCGAGATGCCCGTACAGCAGAATTGTTTTATCGTTACCGAGGCCACCGCTCGCGGGAATGTCAAAAAACAGCACCGGCGTGCGATCACAAGTACGGATGACTTCCATCGTCAGGCCGGCAACGTTTTGCGCCGCGACCCAGGCGCGCGCCTGTTCGATGGCCGCATCGAGATAGCCGTTTTTTGCCCAATCAACGTCAAAGCCCGGCGACTTGGCGGGTAACTTGATGTACTCAACAAGCTGCAGAACAATGTCGGTATCCCAGTGTTTGGCGATATCGGCGGACAATTGCTTGTGATCGATCACAACTTCAGGA
>JANMNT010000082.1:0-3834 GCA_031368465.1 Burkholderiales bacterium | reverse complement strand
AGCGGGAGGCAAGCCCACGCCGAAGGGCGTGGCACAGCGCAGGCGGCCACGCGGTGTTGCACCTACGGGTGTTAAGGCCGGCGGCAGGACGTTGTCGGGCGCGAAACCCGCAAAACCGCGCAATTTCTCCAAGTAAGGTTTCGTGGCGCTCAAGGCAACCATTTTTAAAGCCGAGTTGGGTGTCTCTGACATCGACCGCGGTGTATATGGCACGTTCCCGCTAACCATCGCGCGGCATCCTTCGGAGACCGACGAGCGCATGATGGTGCGGGTGCTGGCGTTCGCACTCACCGCACACGAGCGGCTCGAATTCGGCAAAGGTATCTCGAGCGAAGACGAGCCGGCATTGTGGCGGCGGGACCTCACCGGGGCAATTGAAGAATGGATTGACGTCGGATTGCCGGAGGAGCGTTTGTTGCGACGTGCGTGTGGCAAAGCCGGCCGGGTGATTCTCTACACGTATGGCGGACGCGGGGTCGATGTCTGGTGGGCACAGAATCAGAAAGACCTCGTCAAACAACCGCGCCTCAGTGTGATTGATGTGCCACAGGAGGCGAGTCGTGCGATGGCCAAGTTGGCGGATCGGAAAATGACGTTGACGGCAACCATTCAGGACGGACAGATATTTTTTGCCGATGAAAATACGTCCATTTCGATTGAATTAAAAATTCTGCATCCCGCATAGGCAGAACGTAATCCATTGCCAGACGTTCGCTGCATGCGCAACGCAACAATATCGCTGGGGCAGGGTCTGCGCTGAAATGACGGATTCTGGGAATTTGCGTTGACGTGATGACGGCATTGATTTGGAAAATGCGTCAACGCCACGCAAAAAAATGCCCGCATATGCAGGCATTTTTTATTCAAACGTTTGTTGCGACGGCCATTGGCCGCCTTACATCCGGCGATTATTTGCCGGCAAAGTGGCTGGCTTTTTTCCAACCGCCACCGTCTTTGTTGGCGGTGCTGGCCGGCAATGCCTTGCCGACAAATCCGGCGCTCGGCTTACCGCCAAACCCGGCGCTTGGTTTGCCGCCAAATCCGGAAGCAGGCTTGCCGGCAAACTTGTGTTCGCTTTTGCCTTCAAATTTTGCGAACGCCGGTTTACCGTGCGTGCCGGCTGGTTTGCCGAAGCTCGATTTCATGGCGCCATCTTTTGACCACTTGCCGCTGTCGGCACGTTCATGACGGGCACCACCGGCGTTACCGCCAAAACTGCTGCCTGCGCTGCGCGGCGGACCGCTGCGACCAAAACGTTTGCCGGGAGGCGGCTTGTCAAACACCTTTTGCTTGGGCTCAAGGCCCGGGATGCTGATCACCGGGATCGGCTGGGTGGTGAAGCGCTCAATGATCTTGACCTGGAAATTTTCGCGGACGTTCGCCAGCGAAATCGCCACACCGCTGCGACCGGCACGACCGGTGCGACCGATACGGTGCACATAGTCTTCAGCCTGACGCGGCAGATCAAAATTGATGACGTGTGAAATGCCCTGTACGTCGATACCGCGGGCGGCAACGTCGGTGGCAACCAAAACACGGACACGGCCGCGTTTCAGATTTTCGAGTGTGCGGGTACGCGCGCCTTGTTTCATGTCGCCATGCAATGCGGCGGCGGCGTGACCCTGATTGATCAGGTCAAGTGCCAGATCATCGGCCGCACGTTTGGTTGCGGTAAACACAATGGCTTGATGAACCTCGGTGTCGCGCAACAGATGGTCGAGCAAACGACCTTTGTGGGCGAGGTCGTCAGCAAAATGCAGGCGCTGTTCGATATTTTCGTGACGCGTTTTGTGTCCCGAGACGTCGATGCGCACCGGGTTTTTCAACATGTCGCCGGCCATGCTGATAATGTTGTTGTCGAGTGTTGCCGAAAACAGCAATGTCTGGCGGTTCTTTGGCACCTGCGCCACAACCGCGTCAATGTCGTCTTTGAAACCCATGTCGAGCATCCGATCGGCTTCGTCAAAAACCAGAACCTGCAAGCGCGAAAGATCGACGCGGCCGGATTGCATTTGATCGAGCAGACGGCCGGGTGTTGCCACCAGAATATCGACACCGGCTTTGAGCAAACGGTTTTGCACCGGGTAAGGCATGCCGCCGACAATGGAGACAGTCTTGATGCGTTTCATTTTTACGCCATACACTTCGGCTGCTTTGGTGACCTGCATCGCGAGTTCACGCGTCGGTGTCAACACCAGTACACGCGGGCCGCGACCGGCAACCGGGTGTGGTTCGCTCAGGATCTGCAGGGCGGGCAACATAAAGGCGGCGGTTTTACCGCTACCGGTTTGTGACGACACCAGCACGTCGCTGCCGGCAAGTACTTCCGGGATGGTGCGTGCCTGTACGTCGGTTGGATCGGTGTAGCCGGTGGCGGCGATCGCTTCGAGGAGCGATTTATTCAAGCCAAGTGTTTCAAATTTCATTTTCAACTTTCAATCGTGACCACTTCGCGCCGCACCGGCACAAAGAAATCGTTACGCGATCAAGCTTGACCGCAAAAAGAGGCACAGCAAAAGCCAACACACAAACACTTGTGTGTGGTCACGATTTCGAACAGAAATGAAGATCGCGGATGATGCGCCAACATCGGCACCAACCTATATGCGATTCGAGAAAGGCGTGAACGTCAGCCTGAAAAGAGAAAAGCGGGGCGGGGGACGATGAACTTGTTTACTACTGTCGCGTTGCAGTCCAAAAAGCCTTGCTGCATTGCACAAACGAGAGTTTACGGGATTGCGTTTCAAAAGGCCAGCAAAAAAGCCATCATTTTCATGTAGATAGCATTTCCAATCGAAAACGCTATGCCTGTTGGGCAGTTTCAGCCACTTTGCTCTCGAACGGCTTGTCGTTATTGGTGTTTGTCCGAACGCGGTTGCACACCAAACGGTCATGCAAGCGGGTAATTTGTGCACTGGTGGTCTTCTCAAACCACGCAGGGAAGAAGGCGTGAACCAGTGCCGCCCCCGCCGCACCAAACAACGCCCAGGCAAAACTGAGTGCCACACGCATGTGTTGCCAATACGATTCGCCGATGCTGTTTGGGTGTTTGGTAAAAAATTGCCGCATGGCGAATACCTCGGGGTGACTGGAAACGAGGCATTGAGTCTAGCGTCCCAAGCGCGCAATTGCCTTGCTATTTTGGCGTCAGAAATGCATATTTAGGTGAATTATTCCCAAAAAAGACGAAATAATGGAAATTAATTCCTTTGATGGCTTTGACAAGCTGATCCTCAAGAATCTGCAAGAGGACGCCTCGATGAGTTTGAACGATTTGGCGGCGGCAATAAAACTATCCCCCACCCCGACTTGGCGGCGTGTCCAACGGCTTGAGGCGGCGGGGGTTGTGCGTAAACGGGTGGCGCTGCTCGACGCCAAAAAAATCAATCTCGGTGTCACGGTATTTGTCGGAATTAAGACCAATCAACACAATCAAATCTGGCTCGAACAATTTGCCAATGCCGTCGCGGATGTTCCGGAAATCGTCGAGGTCTACCGGATGAGTGGCGATCTCGATTATTTGTTGCGTGTGGTGGTACCGGACATCGCAGGCTACGATACGGTATATCGCCGACTCATAAATTCAGTCGAGTTGTTTGATGTCAGCTCAAGCTTTGCCATGGAGCAAATGAAATTCACCACGGCGTTGCCGCTCGATTACGTCTAACCTGATGTTGGAAAGACAAGCGCCGCAACGGGTGGCGGTGATCGCCACACGCGTTGCGGCCGGTTGCGGTTATTGCAGCGGCGTGGCAGTGTAACCGGCAGGCACGGCGCCGACATTGGTGAGAACCGTCGGCACACCACCGTTACGAGCCAAGAACCAAACCGCCA
>JANMNT010000081.1:0-2511 GCA_031368465.1 Burkholderiales bacterium | reverse complement strand
GCGCCTGAAACGGGTCGAGCTGGTGCCGGACAGTTCGGCGGACGGCGATCGCCGGATGGAGTCGGCGAGAGGGCGGGTGGCCCATGAGGTGCGCGCCACCGGCTCGGGGGATGCGGCCGAGATCTAGGCCGCTGCCGAGCGCCAACGCACCGTTATTCTGGCCGAATCCTATCGCGAAGCACAAAAGACCAAAGGTGAGGGCGATGCCCAGGCGGCGCGAATTTATGCGCAGGCGTACGGCCGCAACGCCGAGTTCTATTCGTTCTACCGCAGCATGGAAGCCTACCGTGAGAGTTTCAAGAGCAAGTCCGATGTGATGGTGCTGGAGCCTAGTTCTGATTTCTTCAAGTACTTGCGCAATCCCGGTCGCGGCAAGTAGCCTTCCGGACCCGGCTGAGAAGAAGTGTTTCTGCCGATTTAGCACCACTGCCTGGCAACTGAAAAGTGCGTATAATTCACCAACGGCGCGTTCTGAAAAGAGCGCGCCGTTTTTGTTGCCCGCTTTTTACGTCGTTTTCCGGTTACGAAAATTGAAAATGAGCATTTGGGATATTTTGCTGGCCGGTGGTGCGTTGATGCTGGTTTTTGAGGGCATCATGCCGTTCGTTTCTCCGGTGCGATGGCGGCAGGCGATGCGTCAGGCTCTTGCACTATCAGATGGACAATTGCGGTTTGTCGGGCTGCTGGCGATGATTGCCGGGCTGTTGATGTTGTACTTTATTGTTTGACCTGTTGCGAAGTGAACTGAAATGACCACCTGGGCGTTGCCTGAAAATATCGAAGACGTCCTGCCGGCCGAGGCGGGAAAACTTGAGCGCATGCGCCGCACGGCACTGGATCTTTTTGCCGCACATGGATACGAGCTGGTCGTGCCACCGCTACTTGAATATGTCGAGTCGTTGCTGTCCGGGGTGGGACGCGATATGGATCTGGCGACATTCAGGCTGGTCGATCAATTGTCTGGCCGGATGATGGGGCTGCGTGCCGACACCACGCCACAGGTCGCAAGAATCGATGCGCACGTGTTGAACCGCAAGGGCGTCACCCGCCTGTGTTACGCCGGAAGTGTCTTGCACACGCGGCCATCCAGCCTGGGCAAATCGCGGCAGCCGTTCCAGGTTGGCGCGGAGCTGTATGGCTTTGCCGCGCTGGATGCCGATATCGAAATACAACAGCTGATGCTCGATACGCTGGCCGCGCTTGGTATTACAACCACCAAACTCGATATCGGGCACTCGGAAATTTTCCGCGCATTGGTCGATGATGCAAAAGTTTCGGCGAGCGATCGTGAATCATTGTTTGCGGCAGTTACCGCAAAGGACGTGCCAATGTTGCAGACATTTGTTAATCGGCACGGCGCGGGTTTGTCAGGTTTGGCCGCACTACCGATGTTGTACGGTGATACAGGCAACAACAATGACGTAATCGATCGTGCCCGCCAGATGTTGCCGAAGAATGATCGCGTCGGCAAGGCGCTTGACGATCTTGAGCGGGTCAGCAAGCGATTTTCCGGACGCGAAACCGCGGTATCGATCGACCTGAGCGAGCTTGGTGGTTTTAATTACGAAAGCGGCATTGCTTTTGCGGCGTATGCCGATGGCGCCTCTGCCGCAGTTGGCAGGGGGGGGCGATACGACGATGTGGGGCGCGTGTTTGGCAGGGCAAGGCCGGCGACCGGATTTTCAATGGATTTGAAGGCGTTGTTGCCATTGGTAACGGATCGCGCACCCGCGGTTTCAGCAATTCTTGCGCCGGCCAACCCGGACCAAGCGGCGGACATTATGGTGCAGGCTTTGCGCGTTGGCGGCGAGGTAGTGATTACGCGCCTCGGCAAAGACAACGCCGGCTGTAAACGTGAAATCAGAATGATCGATGGACAGTGGCAAGTGGCACCTATCAAGGATGAGGCATGAAGAAAAATGTGGTTGTAATCGGCACGCAATGGGGTGACGAGGGCAAGGGAAAAATCGTTGATTGGTTGACGGAGAAGGTTGTCGGTGTGGTGCGGTTTCAAGGCGGTCACAACGCGGGACACACGCTGGTGGTCAACGGCGTGAAGACGATCCTGCGGCTCATTCCGTCCGGAATGCTGCACCCGCATGTCACCTGCTACATCGGCAATGGTGTGGTGTTGTCACCGGAAGCGCTGTTGAAGGAAATTGACGAACTCACCCTTGCGGGGTTGAACGTGGTCGAACGATTGCGTATATCCGAGGCATGTCCGCTGATACTGCCCTACCATGTCGCGCTTGATCAGGCCCGCGAAAAAAAGCAGGGCGACGCTAAAATCGGCACCACCGGGCGTGGCATCGGACCGTGTTACGAAGACAAGGTCGCCCGCCGTGCAATCCGCGTCAACGACCTTAGATTTCCGGATCGCTTCAAATCCAAACTTGTTGAGGTACTGGACTATCACAACTTTGTGTTGACCAAATATCTTGGTGCCGAGCCGGTTAGTTTTTCATCGGTGTATGAACCGACGCTGGCCATGGCAGAACGCCTCAAGCCGAT
>JANMNT010000068.1:0-12546 GCA_031368465.1 Burkholderiales bacterium | reverse complement strand
CGGACCGATGGTCGCCGGATTGTTATGCTCGATCAAATTGACGGTCAACAATGGTGACGCTTCGGACAGTCCATATCCCTGACAAAGCGGTAAACCCAACCCAATAAAAATCTTGGCCACAGCCGGCGACAACGCGGCGCCACCGGAAATGGCAAAACGCAATTTGCCACCGAGCCGTTCGAGTAATTTCTTCGCGACTAGTTTTTCCAGCAACGGCCACAACAAAAACTGTGGCTGCCAGCGCCCGCGGCCGTGTTCATATTCAAACTTCGCCCAACCGGTGGCAACGGCAAACTCGAACAACTGCTGTTTGATTGGCGATGCCTTTTTCAGCTGGTCATAAATCGCGGCATAAAATTTTTCATAGATACGTGGCACCGAAAAAATGACCGTCGGCTGCACAATCCGAAAATCCTCGGCCAATTGCGGGATGGATCGCGAAAAAACCATCGACGCACCCGAGACCATATTCAGGTAGTAGTCGCAGGTACGTTCAAACATATGCGACAACGGCAAAAAAGACAAAAAGACATCGTCGGGGTAGACGTCATACACCGCCAGACCCGATTGCACATTGGCCAGCATGTTGCGATGTGACAACATCACGCCTTTTGGCTTGCCGGTGGTGCCGCTGGTGTAAACAATGGTCGCGAGGTCACCGCTATTGGACGGCGGTTTGTCAAACGCAACGGTTGCCGCCGGTAACCAGTCGGCGAGATTCACCAGGCGTGGCTCGTCCGGGTCGGCGACGGGTCTGATACTAATGATCCGTTTTAACGATCGCAGCTGATCCCGTACCGTCTTCAACCGTTTCCAGTGTTCCTCTCCATCGATGACAATTATTTTGACGTCTGCATCGTCGAGGATATAGGCGACATTGTCGGGTCGGTCGTCGACAAACAGCGGCACCGGCACCATGCCGTGGGCAAACGCCGCCTGATCAAACACAACCCAATTGATGCTGTTTTTCAGCATGATGGCGATGCGCTCGCCGGGCTGGAAACCATCGCGGCGCAGACCTTCGCGCGCGCGCATCACCAGATCGCCCGCCTCGCGCCATGTCACACCCTGCCAGTCTTTGGTGGCGCTTCTGTATTCGCGGTATGCCGGCGCGTTCGGCGATGTGCGGCAACGCAGCGCGAATACGTCGGCGATGGTCGCGTCATCGTCAAACATCAGGTAGCGGGTGCCGCGACGGTTCTGCAGGACAGATGACTGCGTCAAAACGGTTTTCCTCTCGCGGTGTATTGCCGCACTCTTGATGGCGCGGTTGTATTCCGCCGTGCGTCCATCAGGCGGGGATATTTACTGACAAAATTATACGCGCCGGCAGCGGCTAGGTTTTGCGCGGACTCACCCACATGTTGATCTCGACGTGGGTGACCACCTCGCCGCCACTATCCTTGATGTCGACCTTCACCATGACATCGCGTGCCGGTCCGTCGGCAATGTCGTCGGCAGTGCAAAACGCCTCAACATTCGTTTCGGCTTTTTTGAGATATTGAACCGTCATGCCTTTTGGCAGCCAGCGCATGTTCTTCGACAGACTTGCCTCCATCATGGTGCCGGCGCCGAGCTCCGCGAGATTGCACAATGCAATCGCATGGATGGTCTGGATATGGTTTTGGACAGCGCGACGATTATTCATCGCCACCCTTGAAAAGCCTGACCGCAATTCCACAAAGCGCGGCTTGATCGAGCCGAAGTACGGCGCCTTCCAGCAAACAATTCTTGAGAAAATCGCCTTGCCGAACGGTTTGGTGGAAAACTTTTCCCACAGGTCAAGTACGCGATTCACTGGCACACCACGCTAAACCACATCCCAAGCCGGGTCTGGATGAAAACGCACGCCAAATCGGGCTTCGAGTGATTGCAACTCGCGACGCAACTCTTCCTTACCGGCGGCACGCAAATAGTTCAGCGGCCCGCCGCGGTGCGGCGCAAAGCCGGTGCCGAATATCACACCCGCATCACACAAGTCCGCGTCCGCCACAATGCCTTCACGCACGCACGCAGCGGCTTCGTTGACCGCCGGCAATGTCATGCGCATCCACAACGGCGCCAGATCCACGGTGCCCGATCCTTTTGCTTTTTGCGGCCGGCCATTGACCCATTTGTAAAAACCTTCGCCGGTCTTTTTGCCCAACTTTTTTGCCGCGACCAGCGCCTGAATTTTTTGCGGCTGTGGCCCGCCAGCTTTGGCGAGCTCGGTACCAACCGCCAACCCCACATCCAGGCCCACCGTGTCGGCTAATTCGATTGGCCCCATCGGCATGCCAAATTCTTTTGCAGCGGCATCGATGGTTTCGGCCGGGATACCTTCTTCCAGCATCACCTGCGCTTCGGTCATGTATGGGGTCAGAATGCGGTTGACCAAAAAGCCAGGGGCTGACTTCACCGGCAACGGCAACTTGTCGATTTTTTTGACAAACGCTTGTGAGCGCTTCATCACTTCGGCGGATGTTTCCGGCCCTTGGACAATTTCGACCAACATCATCATCGCCACCGGGTTGAAAAAATGAATGCCCACCAGACGCTCCGGTTGCACCAACCCCGCCGATAACTCTTGCAACGGAATTGACGATGTATTTGTGGCGAGGATGGCGGTGGGCTTCAGACGCGGCTCGATCGACGCGTAAAGTTTTTTCTTGATCTCGGCATTTTCGACAATCGCCTCAATCACCAGATCGCAATGGCCCACACCGTCGCCCTTCACATCCGGAATCAACCGATCCATCGCCGCCTGCACCAGATGCGGCAGCTTGAGTTTCTTCTTATACAGTTCGGCGGCACGTTTGATGGCCGGTGCAATACGCGCGTGATCAAGGTCTTGCAGGGTCACGGTGAATCCTTTGAACGCGCACCATGCGGCAATATCGCCACCCATCACGCCGGCACCGACAACGTGAACGTGCTTGATGCCGGCATCGCCCGATCCCAGCGCCTTGAGCCGGTCCTGCAGTTTAAAGATGCGAATCAAATTGCGTGCCGTCGGATGCTCAAACAGTTTTTGCATCGATGCGTCACTGTCAGCGGGAACATTGCGCGGATCGCCGCCGAATTTTTCCCAAAGATCAATGATCGCGAACGGTGCCGGGTAATGATCTTTGCGGGCTTTTTTGGCGACTTGTTTCCGGGATGCACCGGCAACCAGCGTGCGGATGATCGGCCAATTGGTCACCGCGTCTTTAAAAGCGGGTTGATGTGGCGCGGGTGGCTTTTTCAACAACATCAATGCAGCATTGGCAAAATGTCGGCGCGGTGTGACAACATCAACCAGGCCCATGCGCAGCGCGGTTTTGCCGTTCACCGCACGCCCGGTCAACATCAGGCCGAGTGCCTGCGTGGCACCAATTAATTTCGGCATGCGCATCGCGCCGCCCCAACCGGGGACAATACCAATCATCACTTCAGGCAACGCCATCTTGGTTTTGGCGCCATCGTCAGCGATGCGAAATCGACACGCCAATGCCAGCTCGGTACCGCCGCCCATACAAAAGCCGTGAATCATGGCAACCGTCGGAAATGGCAGTGATGCCACCTGATCGAACACATCCAGTCCCAGCTTGGTCATCGCTGCTGCTTCCGCATAGGTGGTAAAGCTGGTGAATTCATCGATATCTGCGCCGGCCGCAAAACCGTTGTCCTTGGCAGACTGAATCACCAACCCGTTGGCCGGATTGGCGCGCAAATGCACACAAATCTCGCCGAGTTCGCGCAACGCTTCCGACGAAAATGTATTGGTTGAATCGCGGGTACCGTCCGGCTTGGCGCGGTCAAAGGTGAGAAAGCCAAGCTTGTTTTCGTCTTGCTCAAGGCGCCAGTGTTTCCAGTTCTGCATTTTTTGTTCCCTGCGAATATCAAAAATCCAAAGTGCAATATGGCTGCGGTCGATGGGACAAATTTGCCTGATACACCCCGCCATTCGGCGTGTTTCAACTTCGTCCGGCACCTGATGTCGCCGCGGTGGATATTGCGATTCGTGGCTAGACCCGCTCCAACAGCATCGCACCGCCCTGCCCGCCGCCGATACACAACGATGCGGCGGCGTAACGGCCGCCGGTTCGCTCAAGCGTCTTCAAGGCGTGCAGCACCACACGCGCGCCCGACGCGCCGATTGGATGGCCCAATGCAATGGCACCGCCGTCAACGTTGAATTTGCTGCGGTCCATTTTGCCGAACGCGCCATCAAGGCCGAGTTTCTCCTTGCAATAGGCTTCCGACTCCCAAGCGGCGAGACATCCCAGCGCCTGTGCAGCGAAGGCTTCATTGATCTCAAGGCAGTCGAGATCATTCAATCCAAGATTGTGACGTCGCATCATTGGCGTGATCGCATGAACCGGTCCGAGCCCCATTTCCGCCGGATCGAGCGCGCTCCACTGTGAATCGATAATGGCGCCAAGCGGCTTCAATCCAAACTTGGCAACGGCTTCGTCGCTCGCCAGGATCAACATCGCCGCACCGTCGGTCACCTGCGACGAATTGCCGGCGGTGACATTGCCGTAAGTCTTGTCAAACACGGGCCGCAATTTCGCCAGTCGTTCCGGCGTTGAATCAGATCGAACCCCGTCGTCATCCTTGTACACGTTGCCGCGCGTATCAATCAACGGCTCGATTTCGCCATAGTGCCCGGCGTCGCGACCTGCCAGCACCTTCAGGTGTGATTCCGCGGCAAACGCATCCATCATTTGCCGGGTAATGCCAAATCGTTTGGCGACGATTTCGGCGGTTTGACCCATTGAAAGCTTGACGATCGGATCGGTCAGCCCCTTCAGAATCGCGATGACCGGCGCAAGGTATGCCGGCCGAAATTTGACCGCGACACCGGCGCGTTGGCCGAACGATTTTGCGGCGTACCAATCGGCCAACCAATTGACCATGGCCGGTCCAAACAACAACGGCGCGTGACTCATGGCATCAGTACCACCCGCAAGTACCAGGTTTGATTTTCCCGCGAGGATATTGACGTAGGCCGAATCCAGTGCCTGCATGCCGGAGGCGCAGTTGCGCATCACCGTCCACGCCGGTACTTTTTCACCGCAGCCGACCCGCAATGACACCACCCGACCGATATTCGCCTCGTCGGCGGACGGCATTGCCGCACCCACGATCACTTCATCGAATGCGGTTGGCGAAAACGATTGGCGTGCAAGCAATGGTCGCGTGCAACCAACCGCCAAGTCGCCGCCGCTAAAGGGTCCCAACTTGCCTTTTGCCTTGAGAAAAGGCGTGCGCGCGCCATCAACAACATAAACTTTTTTCATCGTCGCGACCTATTCAGCAGCTTCGGCGTACCGATCACGCGCGGTCGATTGTGTGACCGCCAACCCGAAATTTTTGTCGAAGTCATCAACCCGGACGACCTCTTTGGTCAGCACGCGCGCGCGCTTCCAAAGTGCCAGTTCGGTTTCAGTGATCACGGACAACTCTTTGGCCTGGTCGAATACCGCCTCGATTGCCTTTGCGGAAATCCGGCCGGCCTTTTGCGCCACGCGTACTTTTGCTTCGATTGGCTCGGCCGCCATGACCGCATTCATTGCCGCATTTAACTGCCCCATGATGTCGTTCTCATCGTCCGGCAAATACATGCCAGCAATCAAACGATCACGTGCCGCACACGGCGTGATCAGGATTTTTGCAACTTCGTGCCCAAGGTCGTCGGACGGCTGGATGAGTGTCATGCCTTTTGGAAATACGAGCACGCGCAAGAACCAGGCGACAAATCGATTCGGGAAGTTCTTGATGATGCCGTCCATCGCCACCTGAATCTTGAATGCGCAGTCATACAGCGCCCATTTCAAGATTGGCAGCTCGTCTTTTTGCTGGCCGCGTTCGTCATAAAACTTGAGCGCGCACGAGGCAAGATACAGATACGACAAGACGTCACCCAGACGCGCGGAGAGTTTCTCCTTGCGTTTTAGCGAGCCGCCAATCACAAACATCGAGACATCGGCCAGCAACGCAAACGCCGACGAGAATCGTGTCATTTGCTGGTAATAACGCTTGGTCTCAGGGCATGCCGGTGCGGGCAGACCCAACCCACCGGTGATACCCATCCACAGCGCACGGCCGGTATTGGACATGGTGAATTTGATGTGGCCCCAAAACGCCTCATCAAATTCGTCGATTGAATCAGCACGGGCGGCTTTCATTTCCTTCAGCACCCACGGATGGCAGCGAATCGCACCCTGACCAAAAATAATCAATGAACGTGTGAGGATATTGGCACCTTCGACGGTGATGGCAATCGGCACTTGTTGGTAGGCGCGGCCCAGATAATTGTTCGGGCCCATACAAATTCCCTTGCCACCGTGGATATCCATTGCGTCGGTAATCACCTGCCGCATACGTTCGGTGGCGTGGTACTTTGAAATCGCCGACAGCACCGACGGCTTCTCACCCAAATCGAGCGCACCGGCGGTAATGGTACGCGTGGCGTCCATCAAATAGGTCATGGCACCAATGCGTGCCAACGGCTCTTCAATACCCTCGAATTTGCCAATCGGTGTTTTGAACTGTTGCCGCACGCGCGAGTAGGCGCCCGAGGCAAAACTGGCGACCTTGCCGGCAGCGATTGATTGCGCAGGTAGTGAAATGGAACGACCCGCCGCCAGACACTCCATCAACATACGCCAGCCCTGTCCGAGCATCGGCTGCCCGCCGATCACCCAATCCATTGGAATAAACACATCCTTGCCCGAATTGGGACCATTCATGAAGGCGGCATTCAGCGTCATATGGCGACGACCAATGTTGACGCCGGGATGACTGGTCGGAATCAGCGCACAGGTGATGCCCAAATCGGTTTCGCCGCCGAGCAACTTGTCTGGGTCAAACGCCTTGAATGCCAGACCGAGTATTGTGGCAATAGGGCCGAGCGTGATATAGCGCTTTTCCCATGTGACCCGCAAACCCAATGTCTCTGCACCCTGCCACATTTGTTTACACACAATGCCAACGTCCGGCATCGAGGCGGCATCTGAGCCGGCGTCGGGCGCGGTCAAAGCAAAACACGGCACCTCGAGCCCTTTGGCAAGCCGCGGCAGGTAGTAGTCCTTTTGTTCCTTGGTGCCGTAATGCATCAGCAGTTCGCCCGGGCCGAGCGAATTCGGCACCATGACCGACACGGCGGCGGTGGCGGAGCGGGTTGAAATTTTCATCACCGTCTGACTGTGGCCGTACGCGGAGAAACCCTTGCCGCCGTATTCCTTTGGGATGATCATGCCAAGGAAACCGTTGTCCTTGATAAACTGCCATACCTTCGGGTGCAGGTCATGGTCTTCATGGGTGGTTTTCCACTCGTCGATCATGCTGCAGAGTTGATTGGTCGGTCCGTCAATAAATGCCTGTTCTTCGGCGGTCAAGGTTGCACGCGGGACATTCAGCCATTTATTCCAATCCGGTTTTCCGGAAAATAAATCGCCATCCCACCATACTGTTCCCGCTTCCAGCGCCTCCTGTTCGGTGCTCGACATTTGCGGCAACATTTTTTTGTAGAGGCCGAAAATCGGCACTGACAATAGCGCGATTCGAATCGACGCGATGTTGGCAATCAACGATGCCGCCAGAAACAAAAACCAAAGTGACGCCGCAATGGCACCACCGATCACGCCGCTTGCCGTGCCTGCCATGAGCAGTACGCCAACCGCAATTGACCAGGTCAGCGCGTTGACGGCGTGATAAGCCAGCATCCAAACGACGATAAAAACAACGAGGATGGAAGTCAAAATTGTCATGGTATTTCCTTTTCTACGGTTTCAATCTACTGAAAAAATGCGTGCAGTCGGCTGCATATGACTGCGTCATGCGTCGTTGAACCATTGGTGTTCATCGCCGGCAGAACCAACCGGCGCGCGCAGGCCCGCCGCCAGAAACGGGGCCAAGCGCTTCAACAACAGCTCGTCGTTTTCAACTTCATTCGGGTGATATTGCGCGATCATTTTTAATACGTCGGTTCCGGCCAGCGTAAATGACAGCGCGCCCATCACAAAGTGCAACCGCCACGACACTTCTTCGCGTGGGATGTGCGGCAACGCCCTGCCAAAGGCGGCGCGAAACCGTCCCAACATCTCGGCGTACTGGCTGGACAGAAATTCACGGATGAACGGCGCGGGGTCGGCGTATGCGCGTCCGAGTAACCGCAAAAAATTCTTACCGCCCTGCTCCTGGTCACGCGCCATTTTCAGCGCGGGAATAAACATCGCCGAAATAATTTTCTCGCAGGTCAGCGCGTGCGTTTTTGGATTGACCGCTGCCGCAGCTTCGTAGGTTGTCAGCAGCGCGACACGATCGCGGTTCATTGGATCGAGCCGACGGGTAAATACCGCTTGGAATAACTCTTCTTTTGATCCGAAGTGATAGTTTGCGGCCGCCAAATTGACATTTGCCGCAGTGGTGATCAAGCGCAAACTGGTTGCCTCAAAGCCGTGCTCCATAAAAAGCTCTTCGGCAGCATCTAGAATGCGCGACTTTGTATCAACCGCCTCGCTTTTCTCAACCGTCTTGGTTGCCGAGACGTCCGCCAATCGGGAAATCTGCGGGATTTTTTGTGTGGCCACAGTATTCATTTGCAGGGATTTTCGCTTTTACGTTAATTATCAGCGGCTTGGTTCGAAAAAAGACGATTTCAAACAGTCGTTTTAAATGAGCGTATTACCAGGTCGTATCAGGTGTCAATCACAATCGATGGTGCAGCGCAGCAAAAATGACCGCTGGCACGGTTAATTGGGTCGTCAATCCGGTTTTTTCCATGCGGACCCCTGCGGACCCTGTGATCCGGCCCCCCCGCGACTTACGTTCGGCAGAAATTGGTACGGACATTAACCGGCGCGGCCAAGGCGGTACGGGCAAACGCGATTGCCATTATGCAAAGTCTAATGGTGGCAAGCTATTTCAGACTGTTTGGTCTGAAAATGCGCGCCGACAAATGCCTTCGCCAAATGCAAAAAAGCCGCTCATTGAGCGGCTTTTTTGGCGTCATCGGAACAATTAGTTCTTTTTGATCGCTTCGAGCATCTTAAAGGTCGATTTGTTCGAACCTATAAAAAGTCGTTTGAAATATTTGCCTAAGCAACGACGCTCTAGCGTGTTGCGGCGGGTACGCTTGCGTTCGCCTGCCATGGTGTACTCCTGAAGGTGATTGGAAACAAAGACGCTAAATTATAAGGGAAATACGCTTTTTCGTCCCGACTATCGGCTGATTGGACCAACATCACGCTTCCCCGGCGGTATTGCCGGGGAAGCGTGAAACTATGCGCCCGCGCGTTGCATCGGCGCTTTGAGCGCCTCGCTGAGCGTATTCAGGCTTTCGCCCAAATGGGCTTTGGCCTCTTTGCTCATCGGCTTGCCCATCGCCGCACGAATCTGGCCTTGCAACTGAACCGCTTCGTCGCGCATCAAACTGCGCGCATCCGCCGGCGTGGTTGTCGCCGGGCGAATCAACGCGTTCGAAATACGCTTGATGTGTTCGCGCTGCAAATTACGCCGCATGGTGTTGATGTCGCCGCCGGTACGCAATTCAGCCCAGATCGCGTTTTGCAGCGTGTCATAGACTTCCGACAGCTTCATTGCCTGCGCTGGATTTGAGACCTTGTCCTGGCTGTCAAGTAACCGCTGCGCGACGTTATCGGCATACAGAATGTCCATCACCCCACGCTGGAGGTTCATGACGCTGTTTGCAATTGATACATCAGGGTTGCCACGGCCCGGACCCCAACGGTCGAAATGGTCGATCGACAAGCGCGACACGAATTCCGGCTTGAATTTGAAGCTATCGACCTTGAACAAACCATCGGTCACCAACTGCAATGCTTCGCGCTGTTTGGCCACCGGAGTAGGCGTGTAAAGGGCATTGTTGCTGCCGGCACGGTCACGCACATGTTTAACACCGCCAACATACTTTGCCAACAGCGGTGCGACCTGTGAGACCGACCGGAAACCCGATGCAAAGGAGCGCGTCAAGCGTTCATAACTCTCGCCCGGCTTCAACTGCAACGTCTGCACACGATCCCACAATTCACGCGAAAGCTTCATGCGCTTTTTGAAGTATTCAATCGGGTCGGCACCCATATCAAAACGGTTTACGTCCGGGTCCATGCCGTTGAATCCGCCACCACCACCGGCGTCTTCATCGGTTGCATAGGCGAGCAGCGGGTTGGTTGTGGCTTTTAGTGCAATCGCCGCCAGATCCACTTTTTCGGTTTTTGGGTCAAGTGGCTTGTATGCATATTCAACGGCCAGATAGTCGTACGGCCCCAGCGTTGACATGACATATTCGCCCTGTTTTTCGCCCTTGACCGCCAGATTGAACGGGTTGTAGTCCATTACGGAGCCAGCAAGGCCATTGACCTTGGTAAACGCCGGATCCTGGATTTGTTTCATCGAATAAATGGTCGATGAACGGAAGTTGTGGCGGAAGCCCAATGTATGCCCGACCTCGTGCATGATCACGTCGAAGACATAGGCTTGTGCAAGTTGTTCGGCTTCTGGGGAGTCCATATCCAAGCCGCGCGCCTCAAGCACATCCATTGCGAAGTGCATGTCATGCGCTTTTTCAGCCATGTAGTTGCACTGCATAAAAAGTGACTGCTGCTTCAAGTTCGGCGACATTGCACCGGCCATGGCGGCATCAAATACCATCGGTTTGCCGATATCTTCGACCACAAGGCGACGGGCACCACGGGCAAACACGTCAGACATGCCGATATCAGCGTCAAGAATCTCGCCGGTACGCGGGTCTTTGTGCGATGGGCCGATGGCGAAGCCAACGTCGGCACCAACGAACCAGCGGACCGATGCGTGACGTGCGTCCATGGTATCGAAGGAGTCTTTGTCGGTCTGTTGTTTTGCCACAACGGCATTTTTGAAACCGATTTTTTCGAACGCCTTGTTCCATTCTACAATCCCGCCCTCGACTGCCTTGCGATATTTCGCCGGAACGTTTTTGTCGATCCAGAAAGTGATCGGCTCTTTTGGCTCAGACATGGCGGCTGCCGCGTCTTTCTTTTCCAAGCGCCAGCGGTTAACCAGATGCTGCTTGACCTTCGGCGAGGTGTCTTCGTCAAAATTTGTGCGTGTTGAGACAAAGTGCCCGACCCGCTCATCTGCCACGCGTGGCGTCATCGGCACATCGGGAAGCTTGGCAAACGAATAGTAAAAACTCACAAACAAGCTGCGCGGATCCGGTGTGCTCTGTGGCGGTGACGGCATTGGCACCGGCGACGGTGTCAACGGTGGCGCGTTTAACTTTGGCACGCTGAAATGCGCCTGTACTTTCATTCCGGTAATCATGTCGTTATTGTTGACATGCGTGAAGCTGGTGTTGCGCGCGTCGAGCGAAAACGGCATCCGGTAGGCGAATTCGAGACGCGTCAGGTAGCCTGGAATGTCGACAAACAGCAGGCTGTTCGCCTCGATCAAGATCGCCTTGGTTTCCGGGTCTGCTCCGGATGCAGCAGCCGCGCTTGACAACAGCGAATCCGAAAAACCTTCTGAAACAAACTGTGCCTGAGGTGTGCCCGGTGTGGCATAAAACTCCGCATTTTTGGCGATCAATTGGATCTGGTTGCCGATCTTCTTGAACACGGCCATCTCAGCCCCGCCCATTTGCGAGCCATACAGACCGCGTTCACCAACGCTCTGCGGGATGTTGTAGGTGAAGAAAAACGGCTTGTCGAATTGCTCCGGCTTAATCGCAAGCCAGACTTTTTCATCTTTCTGATAGGTCGTGAAGAAACCCGCCGTCATCTTTGCGTCTTTGATGATGTCCTTAAACGGACGCGGGGCGGCGGGCGCAGGTGCCGCTGGCCCCGCAGCAACAGGGGCTGCAGCGGGTGCGCCAGTGGCGGGCGGTGCCGCGGCTGGGGCTTGCGCCAACAATGATGCGGACAGGGTCGCCAGTACGGCGGCGGCGATTGTCTTGCGGATAAATCGTTGCTGCGGGGATGACTTGGCAAAAGACATTATCAAAGACCTTCCTCTTGGGATTGTTGTCGGTATGGTTGGTGCAGTGCGCACTGTCGAATGGATGTTGTGCAGGCGCAATTCGGCAGGATGAATTTATTAAATCGTCGTCGTCCTGCCCAGTCGATTGCGACCAAATGCGGAAATGGTTCCCATTTCCGCAAAAAACCGCGACCGGCCGGGTCGTAATCGCCGGACGATTTTATCGGGTTGCAGTCGAACCCGCCACCAGGGTTTGCAAACTGGATGGAAAACCATTGATATGCCACCGGAAAGATGCGCATGGCTGACCGACAAATTTCCCAACCGTTTCAGGCATGCGCACCGCACCAATTTTCATTGCGGTCCGATCGTTGCGAATCTGAAAAAAAAGAGGCCGAAGCCTCCTTTTTTGAACCACAATGTTGCCGGTTTTGACGGGCAATGTCAGCGATCGAGTCTAGGTCGAAAAAGACGATCCACACCCGCAGGTGCTGGTTGCGTTCGGATTCTTGATGACAAATTGGGCGCCCTCAAGACCTTCCGAATAATCGATTTCCGCCCCAATCAGGTACTGGTAGCTCATCGGGTCAATCAACAGTTGAA
>JANMNT010000003.1:0-5732 GCA_031368465.1 Burkholderiales bacterium | reverse complement strand
GTCGGCGTCGTCAATGACAATATCCAGCGTCCGAGGGATGCGGACGCGGGGGGTTCCCGCAATCAGCCCGCCGCCGGCGCGGTACGGGCGGAAGGTTTGTCGCCAGGTTTGTCATCACTTTTGCCGGTTGTGCCAACGCCGCGGTTGCCAACACCGCGCCCGGTGCCCAAACTTGACTTGGACAGTTTGCGTCAGCGTGCGCGCGAATTGTCAGCTGATGGTGCGGGCCGTCGAACTTTGCTGCCTTTTCCAACTGTTGCGCAAGAACCGCCAAAACGAAACATCGAAAAGATTTTTGACAAAGCCCTTAGCCGGCCGAACTGCAAAGATGAATATGCAAATTTGGGACTCGCGGCGGTTGTTCCGCTGGTGCGTGATGCCGTAAAAGGCGATGGATGTAAATGGTGATTATGTGATGCGGGGGCGGCGACTTCAATACGGAAAATCAGCCAGAAACCCCGCCAGCGCCGACACACCTCGTGGCGAGACAATTTCATAACAAAAGTGTTCGCGGGTCCAAACAAAGACAACGCCATGGCTATCGATCCCTGCCGCCCAAGAGTGATCCGGGGTGCCCCTCGCGCTTTCCAATTTCGACTGTCGCCGCTTCAATTTGTCACGCGCCTCGTCGGCGTCCCAGCACGCCGCAAGGGTGACCGTAATTGCCTCCACATTGCTGCTATAGGTGGCGCTGACCGGGTCACTGGCAATTTCGCCTTGTGCCGCACCGGGTAACCGCGAGAATGCGCCAACCTTAACCGGCAACAGGCTATTGAGGTCGAGACCGGCGGGCATGACGCGGCTATTGCGTGCGACAAGTGCTTCGGTAAGTCTCGCGCGTGCCGGTGGGTTGATGGTCGCAGGGGAAGCGTCGGCGCTCGGGACGCTTGCCGCGACAGGTTGGGTGGAAACAGCCGCGGCATTTGCCGCCGCCGCATGCGTCGAATGACGCTGAATATTTTCGGTCTGATTTTGCGCGGGCGCACCGCCACCTGACCCTTGCGCGTCGGTATTTTCAACCCCGCTGCTGAAAAGATCGCTTAAGTCGTAGGACAACACGTTGCCGGCACCCTTGGCAATGGTGCCGACGTCGGTATTGAGCGCCCGCCCGGCGCTTTTGACAATCTCGCCGACGTCGGCCTTAAAAACTTTTGTGGCAATGCTGCCGACGTCTTTGTTCAGGATGTCGCCAAGTTTTCCCATTTTCCCGACCGCTGTTTTGTTGTCAACGAATCTTACCTGAGAGCTTTCATGCCTGGTTGGCGTGATGGTGGCAACGGACTGAATATCGCCGCGAATCCATCCCCTGTTTAAGGGATTGGCGATCAGGAAATAACGCCACCGCCGAGGCAAATTTCGCCATCGTACAAAACGGCTGACTGCCCCGGCGTGATGGCCCATTGCGGTGCATCAAAGGAAAGAGAAAATCCGATCTGCCCGGCATCATGGTTGAAAATGCACGGTGCATCAGCTTGACGGTAGCGCGTTTTTGCCGCGAAACGCTCCCCCGTCGTCGGGCCTGTGCCGGCAATCCAGGATACATCTGCCGCAACCAATTGTGACTTCAGCAGCAAAGGGTGGTCGTGACCCTGCACGACAACAAGCACATTTTCTTGCATGCGCTTGCCGGCGACGAACCAGGGCGCGCCGTCGCCATCTTTCTTTCCGCCGATGCCGATGCCCTGGCGCTGGCCAATGGTGTAGTACATCAGGCCCTGATGTTCTCCAACCGTCTTGCCATCCGGCGTGACCATGCAGCCAGGTTGCTTCGGAAGATATCGCTCGAGAAATTCGCGGAAAGGCCTCTCGCCAATAAAGCAAATTCCCGTTGAGTCCTTCTTGTCGTGGTTTGGCAGTCCTGCGGCCGCTGCGATTTGTCTGACAACCGGCTTTTCCAATTCACCTATCGGGAACATTGCTTTGGACAATTGTTGCTGGGTTAAACGGTGCAAAAAATAGCTTTGGTCTTTTGACCCGTCCACGCCCTTGAGCAGCTCGAATCGACCGTCGACTTCACGTACACGAGCATAGTGGCCGGTGGCAATTTTTGCGGCACCCATTCGCATCGCGTGATCGAGGAATGCTTTGAACTTGATTTCGGCGTTGCACAAAACATCCGGATTTGGCGTTCTGCCGGCGGCGTATTCCCGCAGGAATTCGGCGAACACCCGTTCCTTGTATTCGCCTGCAAAATTGACCGCCTCAAAATCAATCCCGATGACGTCGGCTGCTGCTGCGGCGTCGATGAAGTCCTGACGAGTCGAGCAATATTCGTCGTCGTCATCGTCTTCCCAGTTTTTCATGAACAAACCAACCACCTCAAAGCCCTGTTGCTTGAGTCGCAACGCAGTCACGGCCGAGTCAACCCCACCCGAGAGGCCGACGACAATTCGATTTTGGTTTTGCGTAGTCATGGGGAATTATGCGGTAGTCGATGTCTGGTGGGCGGTTGGCGCCAAGGCATGAAAACAAAAAGGGCACCCGTTGGGTGCCCTTTTGGTGAAGCGCTAGCGAGCAGGCGTCAAGCCCGCATCACATTACTTCTTTGGTGCGTCTTTTTTCATTTCTTCTTTTTTAGCTTCTTCTTTCTTAGGCGCTTCTTTTTTCACTTCTTCTTTTTTGGCTTCAGCTTTCTTTTCTTTCTTTTCTGCTTTGGCTTTCTTTTCTTCTTTCTTCATTTCTGCTTTTGCAGGCTCGGCAGCTTTTGCTGGAGCAGCAGCTTTAGCAGGTTCGGCAGCTTTAGCAGGAGCAGCAGCGGCTGGGGCAGCGGCTTTAGCTGGTTCAGCAGCTTTGGCAGGTGCAGCGGCAGGAGCTTGGGCAGCGGCGTTCAATGCAGCAGCAGCAAACAATGCTGCAACGATGGTGGACAATTTTTTCATTATGTTTCCTAAGTGTGAGTGAGTGTTGTTAACGTTAACGACAGATACTGGGAACGAGCTTTGATGGCAGTGGTCCTTTTGCCTGTCACGGTAATTAACGTCGGGTATTTTAGCCGGTTGACAAGAAATTGAAACAATTTTTTCCAAAATTCTTGCCTAAGTGGTTCATTCTAGGTGGTTTTTGGTCAAAATCGGCGCAAAACGCCGCTCAAAAGACTCTTTCGGCCCCAATCGCCGTCCAATTGCCTGGCTGCAGCCCGGACCCAATGAGATCAAACTTGCCAATTGCGACGCGAATCAGCCGCAGCGTTGGCAATCCGATCTTTGCCGTCATGCGTCGAATTTGCCTGTTTTTACCCTCGGCAATGGTGATTTCAAGCCACGACGTTGGAATGCTGGCGCGAAATCGTACCGGGGGCGTGCGCGACCAAAGAGCCGGCGGATTGATGACGGCTGCGGCCAACGCGGGCGCGGCGACAAAGTCGCCGAGATCGACACCTTTTAGCAGGGGCGCCAATGCCACATCGGTTGCATTTCCCTCTACCTGTGCCCAGTAGGTCTTGGCGAGTTGATCGCGCGGGTTAGTGATCTTGGCTTGCAAAACACCGTTGTCGGTGAGCAACATCAAGCCTTCGCTATCGGTGTCCAGTCTGCCCGCCGGATAAACAGCACCGACTTCAACATAGTCCTTCAACGTGGGTTTGTCGCCCGATGGGCTGAACTGACAAATGACGCCATACGGTTTGTTAAAGGCAATCAACAAGGGCAAGCCCCAACAACATCGACCGCCCAAACAAAAACCCCCGCAGGGTTGCTGAGGGGGTTTTTAGCTGACACAAGAACGGAAAAACTTAGCCGTTATTGATATTTGAAGCTTGTTTGCCCTTAGGGCCTTGTGTCACTTCAAATGCAACTTTTTGACCTTCTTTAAGGGTCTTAAAGCCGTTCATTTGAATTGCCGAGAAATGCGCGAAAAGATCTTCGCTGCCATCATCGGGTGTAATGAAGCCATAACCTTTGGCGTCGTTGAACCATTTAACTGTACCTGTTGCCATACAAATGCATCCTTATTGAAAAGACGGGTTGGAGAGCCCCGGAAATATTTCGCTTTTCAAGGCCCGCAACCGCAGATGCAAATGCAGAAAACCTTAAAGCTAAACTCCAAGTCCACTTTGTACTTACTTAAGTAGACTTAGTCAAGATTTTACAGGCTTTTTTGCAACAATGCGTGGTGTATTTACAAATTTCCCCAAATTTCGCCCCTTTCACCCCTTGGGGTTGAAAAGTGAGTGCACTTGTCCATATCATTAACCAAGCGCGTTTCCTTTCAATTTTTCACCCTAATATTGGCTTCCGACATGGCAACAAGGCACCAAAATGGCGCGGGCAACCCCGGTAAAGGAGCGACCGAACTGCAGGAAAAACCGGCCAAAACAGCGCCGCCGGCAATGTGGCAGGTATTGATGTACAACGACGATTACACGCCGATGGAGTTTGTAGTGGATATTTTGACCCGCATTTTCGGGCATAGCCACGAGCGGGCAACCCAGATAATGTTGCAGGTACATACTGAAGGGCGGGGTGTTTGTGGCGTATTTCCACGTGATGTTGCCTCGATGAAGGTCGAGCAGGTCATGGATCTGGCCCGCAAATACGAACATCCGTTGCGTTGCAGTATGGAAGAGGTTTAGTTGAACGAGGCAGGTGAAATCTGCAAAAACATCCCCAATTGACTCGGGTATGCGATTTGCTTGTTAAATTCGTTGTATCAAGTGACAGGCCTATTTTGGATTGTCACGCGTTTTGAAAAGAAAGAGATGGAATGACATGATTGCCCATGAACTCGAAATGAGTCTGCACGCTGCGTTTGTTGAGGCGCGACACAAACGGCATGAGTTCATCACCGTCGAGCATTTGTTGCTCGCACTGCTCGACAACCCGTCGGCACAGGAAGTACTCAAGGCCTGCGCGGCCAAAGTGGACGAGTTGCGCAAGAGCCTGACTGAATTCATTGAGCAACACACGCCTATTGTGGCGGGTGCCGGTGAAGTCAATACACAACCAACGCTTGGTTTTCAGCGCGTCATCCAGCGGGCGATACTGCACGTGCAGTCGTCTGGCAAAAAGGAGGTGATGGGTGCCAACGTTATGGTTGCAATTTATGGCGAAAAAGATTCACACGCCGTCTATTACCTGCACCAGCAAGGGGTTTCCCGGCTGGATGTTGTCAATTTCATTTCCCATGGCATTTCCAAAGCGGCGCCGCAACATCCTGAAAAAGCCGAAGCCGAAGGTGAAACGGCTGAAGGCGGTGAGAGCGGTGGCGCGCTTGAGCAATTCACGCAAAACCTTAACCAAAGCGCGATTGATGGAAAAATCGATCCGTTGATCGGTCGTGACCTGGAAGTTGAACGTGTCATCCAGATATTGTGTCGTCGGCGAAAGAACAACCCGCTTCTGGTGGGTGAGGCTGGCGTCGGCAAAACCGCCATTGCCGAGGGACTGGCAAAACGCATTGTCGACGGTGAAGTGCCGGAGATTCTCGCCAAGTCGCAGGTCTATTCGCTCGATATGGGTGCGCTGTTGGCGGGAACCAAATACCGCGGTGATTTCGAACAGCGGCTCAAGGCGGTATTGAAACAACTGCACGATAATCCGAACGCAATCATGTTCATTGACGAAATTCACACCTTGATTGGGGCGGGATCGGCATCTGGCGGCACGTTGGATGCATCGAACCTGCTTAAACCGGCGCTGTCGTCCGGACAATTGAAATGTATCGGTGCGACCACCTACGGCGAGTACCGCGGCGTGTTTGAAAAGGATCATGCCCTCTCCCGACGCTTTCAAAAG
>JANMNT010000393.1:0-8973 GCA_031368465.1 Burkholderiales bacterium | reverse complement strand
GCGTCAGCGTGCGTTCTCTCGCGAGTTTGTCGCGAAATGCCAGCAACGGCGGGCGTTTTTGCGCAACCACATCTTCCGGGTCCCGATCACCAAACACACGAATTTCTTCGACATAGCGTGCCGCCGCCAAATCCTCGTCTTGTTTTGCCTCGAGTGAAAAGCGTTTTGGTCTGGGCGCATTGAGCACCTCTTTGGGTATTTTTTTGATGGCGTTGGCAGCCGGTGAAGCAAGATCGGTTTCGGTCAATGGCCGCGCAATCAGGGGCGCGGGCAATGCGACAGCCGTCACAATCGCCACCAATTGCATGGCGATTGTGACGCTGGTGCGGGGCAACAATGGTGTCAAAGCACGTCGGCTGCGTGGTCGGCCAGGCGTGAACGTTCGCCGCGTTGCAGGGTGATATGACCGGAATGTGACCAGCCCTTGAAACGATCAACCACATAGGTCAAACCTGACGACCCCTCCGTGAGGTATGGTGTATCGATCTGCGCAATGTTGCCCAGACAAACCACCTTGGTGCCGGGGCCGGCACGGGTGATGAGCGTTTTCATTTGTTTCGGCGTAAGATTCTGCGCCTCGTCGATGATCAGAAATTTATTGAGGAAGGTGCGGCCGCGCATAAAGTTGAGTGACTTGACCTTGATGCGACTGCGGATCAAATCACGGGTGGCGGCACGGCCCCAGTCGCCCGACTCTTCGTCTGATGAATTCAACACGTCAAGGTTGTCCTCGAGCGCGCCCATCCAGGGATTCATTTTTTCTTCCTCGGTGCCTGGCAAAAAGCCGATATCTTCACCCACCGGTACCGTCACCCGGGTGATGATGATTTCCGAATAGGTTTTGAATTCGAGCGTTTGCATCAGACTCGCCGCTAGCGTCATCAGCGTCTTGCCGGTGCCGGCCTGACCGAGCAGGGTGACAAAATCAATCTCAGGGTCCATCAACGCATTCAACGCAAAATTTTGTTCACGATTGCGCGCGACGATTCCCCAGACGTTGTTTTTCTGGTGGGTGTAGTCCTTGAGTGTTCTCAGCACACAGGTCTTGCCCTCAACCGCGTGCACCATCGCGTAAAACGGTTTGTCGATATCCTGGTAAACAAATTCGTTCAGGATCATTGCGCCGACCATCGGTCCCTTGATGCGATATAACGTACGGCCGTGTTCCTGCCACGATTCCATATCCTTGCCGTGTTTGTCCCAAAAGTCCTTGGGCAGTTCGCGCATGCCGGTGTAGAGCAGGTCGGTATCTTCCAGCACCTTGTCGTTGAAATAATCCTCGGCCGCCACGCCAATGGCACGCGCCTTGATGCGCATGTTGATGTCTTTCGACACCAGCACCACGCTGCGCTTGGGGTTGTGATGCTGCAGATCGAGTGCGACCGCAATAATCTGGTTGTCGGCCTTGCCGCTATCGGGCAGCGCCGATGGAAACTCGAGCGTGACCGGGCGCGTTTGCAGCATCAACCGGCCGGAGGCCTCGCCGTTGCGGTGGCTCGACAGGCTGATGCCGAGTTCAATGTCGCCTTCCTGTCCGGAAACAATGTCGTCGAGAAAGCGGGTGGCCTGACGGGCGTTGCGTGCGACTTCGGTCATGCCCTTCTTGTTGTTGTCGAGCTCTTCGAGCGTGATCATCGGCAGGTACACGTCGTGTTCTTCAAAACGAAACAGCGAAGTTGGATCATGCATCAATACGTTTGTATCCAGCACAAACAATTTATTGGCGATGCGTGCAGCTGTTGGGACGCGTTTTGCGTTGCCGGGTTTTGGAGCCAAGGTGTTTGCCTCTCTCAGGTTTGGTCAGAACGTGGGAAATACATCAGAAAAACAGCGGTGAAAACAGCGGTGAAAACAGCGGTGTGGCAACTTCAAAAGTGAAACGCCCCCTTGTGCGGGCTGCACAAGAGGGCGCTGGGTAGGGCGGGAATAATGGTAGGTTCAATTCTGGCGGGCTTGAATGCGTGATCTGTTAATTGCAGACTATCACAGAATTTGCGCGGTTTTTGCCAGCGGGATGATTTGACGCGGTCAGACCGACGCGCCGTTTGCGACCCTGACCGCCGCCAGCACCTCGGCCGCGTGCCCGTCGACTTTCACGCCGCGCCATTCGCGGACGATTTCACCGGCTTTGCCGATGATAAAGGTCGAGCGCTCGATGCCAAATACCTTTTTGCCGTACATGTTTTTCTCTTTAATGACGTCGAATATCTTGCACATGGTTTCGTCGGTATCGGCGAGCAAGTCGAATGGAAATGCCATCTTTGCCTTGAATCTTTCATGGCTTGCAAGGTTGTCGCGCGATACGCCGAATACCATATGGCCGGCCTTGATAAATTCCTTGTGCAGGTCTCGAAATTGGGCGCCTTCGATAGTACAGCCGGGGGTATCGTCTTTCGGGTAGAAATAAATGACGTAGGGATGACCCCTGAACGCGGCAGAGGCAAAACGCTGATTGCCGGTGGCGGCGACTTCAAAATCTGCAACGGGTTGGCTCATGATGTGCTCGTTTGGTCTGGTGGTTGCGGGACGCGGCGCGAAACAAATCACGCCAATCGGATTATTCTGACAGCGTATTTTGACTAAGGTGCGACACATCGGCATCGCCCGCCGGCAGGAAAGGTTTGCCTTGTACAAGCAGGGTGCCCGATCGTCCGGCGATTGCCCCCTGTTCTGCGACATAGTATGGCAATTTCTCACGCGCCAATTGTCCGGCGATCGTCTCGGTCGCAACCAGCTTGAACCCCTGTTCCTTCCAGCCGGTGATCAATTTGTCGAGTGCCGGCAGACAGCGCATACCTTCGAGTTCGGCGTGCATGGTAAAAACATGCGGCGGTGTATCAAACCCCAGCACGGGCGGGCTTTTCCAGTCACTTTTGGCTGAAACGGCAAGCAGGGTCTCGTGTACGTTACGTTCGGTCACACCATCGAGCCCGATCAATTCGTCGAGTGTCGGCAGCGTGGTGGGCAGCTGCGGACAATCGATAATCTCGGCATTAACCACCGGGTAGTGTGGTACGCCTTCGCCATGATGCGCGCGCCCGTCAGAGCAATATTCAAAACCCATCGACTGGGTGAGTCGCAGCGCGTGGGTGTTCATTTGCCAGCCAGCCGCGCCATGCGTCTTGGCGGGGGTCTTAAAGATATCGCAAAAACGATTTTGTGCGCGTTCCATTTCTGTGCGCGTCCATTGTTCGTTGGCCGCTGACAAACCGTCCTGCCAGCGCACGTGGTCCCAGCAATGAATACCGACTTCAAAACCTTCATCGCGGGCACGCCGCAACGTGTCGCCACTGCGTTTGCCGATATCCGGGCCGGGCAACACCGTGCCATACAGCAGCGTGGGAAAACCATAGTGCGACACCACCGAGGTGCGTTTCACCTTGGCAAAAAAGCCTTTGCGAAACACCCGCTTGATGGCACGGCCGGTATGATCCGGCCCGAGACTGAATAAAAACGTTGCGCCAACCTGGTGCTTCTTGAACAATTCAATCAGCTGCGGCACACCCTGCCTGGTTCCCTTCAACGTATCGACGTCGACCTTGAGCGCTAAATATTTTTTCATTATGGCCAAATTATAATGGCGTGGACTCTGGAATCTGCCGATGACAATCAAAGAACCCGCGCCAAACCCGCAAATGACACCCTACGCCATGCTCGGCGGGGAAAAAACCGTGCGTTTGTTGGTCGATACGTTTTACGACCAAATGGATGAAGACCCCGACTTTTTTGGCATCCGCAAGTTGCACCCGCAATCACTGACCGGTTCGCGCGACAAGCTGTTCATGTTTTTGTCTGGATGGCTCGGCGGCCCCTCGTTGTATGTCGATGTTTACGGCCATCCAAGGCTGCGTGCGCGGCACATGCCGTTTGCCATTGGTGAATCTGAACGCGATCAATGGATGGCGTGTATGACCCGCGCGATGGAGTTGACCGGGGTCGTCGCGCCGCTAAGGGATCAACTGATTGCGTCGTTTGCCAATACCGCAGACTGGATGCGCAATCGCGAAGGCTAGCCTTCGATCAGCATAAATTTCACACCGGCGTGCGCTTCCAACCGTTTCAGCAGACGTTCACCGAACGTGGTTGACGGTGTCCAGAACCCGCCGGGCACCTCGGTCTTTGACACATCCTGCGCCAGACACGCCGCGGCTTCGCCGAGCATTTTGCCGGTCGAGCCGTAACCCGGGTCGCGATCACCGGTGACCTTGGTGCGGAGCTCGCGGCCATCTACCGTGCGGCCGACAAAGCGAAAATCAAAAAAACCGCTGGCCTGTGCGGCCGGACTGGGTCCTTCACCGGGCGCGGGCAACATGAATTTTTCCATCAGCCAGCGAATCGGCGGGATCGCGGCACCGGCGACAAAACCGCCGAGTCCGGCGCTCAGCGTCATCGCCTTGCTGCGTCCGGCAAACCCTTTGCCCATCAACATGGCTTCGTCATAACAAAATTCTGCAATGGTCGGCAGCGCGTTTTTTGCCGGGCTTTGCAAGACGTTGCTACGCAGCACCACTCGCACATTGATGGCGGCCATGACAAACGGCGCCGACCACGCCCCGAAGTCGGTATCAAACACCGCGCCCTTGACATTGGTTTGACGCGTCTTGCCGGTATCGGGCGGGCACAGTGAATACGGATTGCTCAGTTCTTTGCGCAGACCGGGATCTCGTGCGGCCTCCTTGACCATGTTGACCATGCTTGCAACCGTGCCACCCGATGCCGCGCCGCGCATGGCTTTGACGCGCATTTTGATGTTGGTGCACGGCTCGCCAAAATGCAGCATCGACTTTTGTTGCAAAAACCAAACGCCGAGATCGGACGGGATTGAGTCAAATCCGCAGCAGTGAACAATTCGCGCCCCGCTGGTCGCCGCGGACTCACTGTATTTTGTGATCATGCGCCGCATCCATTGCGGTTCACCGGTCAGGTCACAATAGTCGGTACCCAGTTTGCTACAAACACGAATCAACGGCTCGCCATACAGCGCATAAGGCCCGACGGTCGACACCACCACGCGGGTTTGTTGACACATGGCGGCAAGCGCGGTTTCGTCAGCAGCATCGGCAACAATGACGGTGAGCGACCTGGCAGCCGCGCCGAGCGACGTCACCAGTGCATCGAGTTTGGCGCGCGAGCGTCCGGCGATCGCCCAGTCGAGTTTGCGCGCACCGGGTTTGGCCGGGCTGCCAAACTCCTGCAACAAGTAGCGGCACAAAATCTCGCCGACAAAACTGGTCGCGCCAAACACAACAACATCGAAGGCGGGTTTTTGCATGGTCGCTTTGGCAGGGGGATTCAAGTTTTTGTCGATGCCGCGTCAAGCAGCTTCAACAAGGCCGCTTCACGCTCTGCGGTCAGACCCGCGCGCATGGTTTTTTTACGCTCAGCCGGCTGCAGCTCCCACCAGGCCAGCGTATCTTTGGCCGTCACCGCGAGCGGCCGAAAGGTAAGGCCGGCGGTGATGGCGCGGTTGTTGCGCCGGCGGTGGAAGCCGCCGGTTTCGCCCTTGCCCGGCACCCACACCGGCATGTCGCTCCACATATTGACCTTGTTCTGCGCCAAAAACTCTGCCGAGGCCTCGCGTAATATCGCGCCGCTCGCCGTCACCGCGCGGATGCCGTAAAGCAGCGCACCCATCGATAACTCGTAGTCAGGACCGTGGCCGTTAAAGTCGCCAAGCGTCTTGGTTTCGGCAACACGAATCGTCCACTCGGCCAAATCGCGCGCATCGATGAACTGCACAGGGTCGTTTGCCGGCGGCACCAATACGTCACCACCACGCGCCAGGCGTACCGGCCAGTAGCTGAAACGATCAGTCTCGTCACCCGGGCCAACGATCAAGCCGGGACGGATCACGGTGGTGTCACCTTTGAATTGCCGGTGCGCCTCATCTTCGCTGAATGCCTTGAGCGGGCCGTACAAACGCATGTTTGCCCGTAACGAGGCATTGTTTTCAGCCAATGCATCCTTGCCGCTGTATACCTCGCGCGGCGCGGTTTCGTCGCTGCCCGGCTTGCTGGAATCGCTATAGACGGAAATCGTCGAAACAAAAATGTAGTGTTTGATATTGCCCTTCAGCACGGCTGCGGCGTCGCGTACCCAATGCGGCAGGGTGGTGGGATTATCAATGCAGACATCCCACTTGCGACCTTTCAGGGCGGCGTAATCGTTGGTGTCGCGGTCGCCGACCAATTCCTCGACCTCGGCCGGCCATTCGCGCGACCGCCGGCCGCGATTGAACAGGGTGACCTTGTGGCCGCGACTCAACGCGTAGCGCACCTGATGCGGGCCGGTAAAACCGGTGCCGCCCAAAATCAATATTGATAACGGCTAGCCGGCGGCCGCGTTTACGGTTGACTTGGTGACATCTGTGGTTGCAGCAGGCGACGCCGAAGGCAGCATTACGCCGGCTGCCGCTGTAGCGCTCATTGCAAGCATTTCACGACGGGTGGGCATTTGGGTGGCTCCTGATGGTCAATACACAATGATTGGCCAATTATGCCGCCGCCAGCGGAAAAACGCGCGTCAGCTACTGCTGTGATGATTCAGGTCAAATACATCCGCCGGCTTTGTGGCAACATAAGCTTGAGCAATTTAAAGGAGGCAACAAGATGAAAGTATTGGTCGCCATCGACGGATCGCCGTCAAGTTTACGGGCGCTTGAATATGTGACAAAACACGCCGATGTTTTTGGCGTCACGCCCCAGATTACCTTGATTAATGTGCACCTGCCGATACCGTCGCCGGGTGCAAAGGCATGGGTTGGCAAGGATGTGGTCGATCAGTATTACGCCGAAGAGACTGATGTTGCGCTCGCGGATGCGCTTGGCTTACTCAAGTCAGTCGGAAGAACGGCGAACGTGATCAAGCTGGTTGGCGAGCCCGGCCACGAAGTGGCAATGGCGGCAAAGGACGGCTTTCAACTGATTGTCATGGGCACCCACGGTCGTTCATCCCTTGGCAATTTGGTAATGGGCTCGGTCGCCAACGATACGATTGCCGAATCGCCGGTGCCGGTGCTGCTGGTCAAATAACCGGTTGCGATTGCCGTGGCATAACGCCGCTGCGGCAATCGTGGCATCAGTTAGCTTACAACGTCAACGGCATACCAGCACCGGAATTTTCGAATGTGTCAGGACTTTGGTGGTCTCGCTGCCGAGCAAAATGGCTGAGAGTCCGCGGCGGCCGTGTGACGCCATTACGATCAAATCACACTTTTGTTTTTTGGCAGCCTCAATGATCGCGTAATGTGGTTCGAGGTCGGCCACTGACAGGAATTGCAACTTGACCGGAAACGTATTGGAACCTTGTCTTTTGGCAATACGCTTATTGACCTCCAGGCGGATGGTGCCGGCGTGTTTGTCGTTGATGGCTTTCCATTCCTTGGTGGAAATCGGGTCGAAAACAAATCCGTCACCGGCGTAAATCGGCGGGTAGGGCGGTGTGACCGTTAACACCGTCAGCTTGGCGTCAAACATGCGTGCCAATGCCAAGGTAGTATCAAGCGCCTTGAGGGAAACCTTGCTGCCGTCGGTTGGGAACAACAGATGCTTGTACATTCTTGCCTCCGTGACGATGAGGAAAATGATAAAAATCGCTTAATGGCCAGTGGCTTAGCGAATCAATCGTATCGGGATGCGCCCCAAACACATTGATTTTTATCAAACGGGCGCAGTTTTGTCATGCAACGCTGCCCGACGTCGTGTATTTGCGCCTAGACTGGCAATTTTCCAGCCAAACAAACTCGCCGAGATGCCTGCGCCCCCCGCCAATTCGAATGCCAATCCAACGGTGACCACCACTACCCGAACGCGCATGCCGCTGGCGGTGTATACGATCGGTGCGGTCAGCATGTTGAACGACATCGCGACCGAGATGGTGACGCCGATTATTCCGATCCTGCTTGCCACGGTCATGCAGAGTGGTCCGGTGGTGCTTGGTCTGGTCGAGGGCTTGGCGAACGCAGTCGCGTGTGTTGTGCAGATATGGGCGGGTCGACTCTCGGACGCGCGTGGCGGGCAACGAAAACCGTTGGCGGTGAGCGGCTATTTGGTCTCGAATGCGGTGCGGCCGATGCTGGGATTCGCCTTGGTCTGGTGGCACGTGGTGGTGATTCGCGTGCTCGACCGCGTCGGCAAAGGCATCCGCAATGCCCCGCGTGACGCGTTGATTGTTGATCTGGCGCCGGCAAATATGCGCGCGCGGGCATTCGGCATCCACCGCGCGTTTGATAATCTGGGTGCCGTTGGTGGCGCTCTGTTGGGTGCATTGATTATTTCCACGTTTTCAACGGACCTGAAACAAATGCTGCTGATTTCAGCAATTCCCGGTCTGCTGTGTGTCGCGCTGCTTGCATTTGGTGTGCGCGATGTCAAAAAATCCATCCCGCCGACGTCGATGAATTTGTCGCTGCGCTGGTCGGAGGTGCCGCAGCACGCGCGCGGCTATTTGTTGACGGTAATGCTGTTCACGTTTTCGCGCACCGCCGAATTGTTTATCGTGCTGCGTGCCCACGAACTGGGTGCGTCACCTGTGCATGCATTGTTGTTATGGGCTGCATTGAATTTTGTGAAAATTTTTGCCAACTATGCAGCCGGGGTCTGGGCCGATCGTTACGGCCGTTTCTCCATGTTGATCCCCGGCTGGCTGCTGCACAGTGTTGCAATGCTGGCGTTTTGTTTTGTCGCGACACTGGCAAACTTGTGGGTCGCCGCCATGCTGTTTGGGGTGGCGATGTCAATCAGCGAGGGCGTGGAGCGTGCCGTGATGGGTGACTTTGCCGACGAACAAACCCGCGGCACGCTGTTTGGCTGGTATTACGCGCTGGTTGGTATTGCGTCGATTCCCGCCGGCCTGACACTCGGCTGGCTGTGGCAATCGTTTGGTGCGAGCGCCGCTTATGCGTTTGCCGGGATTGCAGGGCTGATTGCAACGGCAATTTTGCACTTCAGAATTGCGCCAACACTGGCGGCCCGC
>JANMNT010000377.1:0-7832 GCA_031368465.1 Burkholderiales bacterium | reverse complement strand
CGTCACTGTGCAACGCACGCCCCCAGTCCGTTTCCCAGCCGATCACGGCAACCGTTGTTGCGAGTGCAACGGCAAGGATGGTGGTAATGGTGTGGCGTGGCGCCATCATGATTTTGTCCCCGCTTTGGCGGCAGCCGGTGCGGGTTTCTTGATTGTTGTTGGCGCTTCAGCGACGACCGGCGCAACCGGCGCCAATCCCGACACATCAAACTGGATAAACATGTCGGGTTCAAACCCGGCCTGTGGCTTGAACCCCGACGGAACCTGCGAGCGGATGATGAGGTTTTCGACAAACAAATACGGCTCGCGGCTTTCAATGGCATAAAGCACCAAGCGCAAATTTTGTATGTTGGCGGTCATTTGAATATTGCCATTCACCACCCGGTAGCCATTGTCGTCCTTGTGCGGCAATAACTGCGACGACAAAACGCGGCCGTTGTTGGCTTCGATAATCGCCTTGACCACGTCCTGCAGGTCGGCGCCCATCAATGCCGGTGAGGCGCCTTTCAAAAAATATTTGCGTGTGTCTTTTGCCTTGAGCGTTTCCGCTGCACGCAACAATTTCGGCCGCAGCGCGTTTAACGCCGTGTAACTTTCGAGTTGACGCACCATGCGCGCCTGCTCCTGGCCATAACGTTGATTGAACCACCAAGCCGGCGCGGCAAACGCCGTGACCACCAACATGACGGCCAATACCAACAACCCGATGGCGGTCATGCGCCCCGATTGCGGCGACTTGAAGGCAAATCGTCTGGTGATGGCGTTCATGGTTTGAGTGAAGGCTTGGACAACATTGTTGACGGCATTTGTGTCTGAATTGGCTTGACCGACGGCGCGGGTGGCGCCCCCGGCGCGGCGTTTGTTGTCGCCGCTGGTGTGGCTGGTGGCGCGGCGGTGGCAGCTGGTTTGGCAGCGTCTGTTGCACCAATGGCCGGCGCCGGCACAACGGCAGCCGGCGTATCTGCAACTGCGAACAAGTCAATCGTCTCCGGCGCACTTCGGGGCTTGATTTCGGTGGCGATTTGAAAACGTTCGGTATTTGGCTGGGCGCCGCGCGTCGTTTGCGCCCGTTGCGTGGTGTTCTGCAGAAGTTTCGATTGTTCCAACAACTCGATCATCTTCGACGCAGATGCCGCTTCGCCAATAATCTGGATTTCCCGCGTCGGCAATTTGGTTGACGCACCTTTTGTCGAGCCGGGCGCAAGCTTCATTTCGAAACTCTGCAGCCACGTTGTGTCTGGCGACAGCCTGGTCATTTCCTCAAGCACATCGAGCAATGGATAACTTGCATATTTTTTGCCGGTGGCAAGCTGGTACTCCTGCTGCAGCCGTTGAAATTCCGCCTCGATTTTACGGGTGGCTTCGGCTTCACTGCGCGCTTTGTCGACCAATGGCGTCAGGGTTTTGATCTGGCCGCGCATCAGGGCTATCGGCGTGACCAGCGCCGCGATGATCAGCACCAGCAGCGTAACCAGTAATCCGATGTTGATTTTTTGCATTGTCGTCAGACGCCGCGCCGGACGGTCCGATGGCGGCAACAGCTCAAGGTGATGAATGTCGCCGACCACGCCGAGCGAATAGACCCGACCGCCACTAGCGCGCACCCGTTCCAGCGCACCGTCTGCGAATTGGCGCAACACCATGGTCAGGCCAACGTCAATTTTTGCCGCGCCATCCGCGCCGTCATAACGCCGCTCAATACGATGCGCGGTGTACACCTGTCCGGGTGTGAACGGCGTTTGACGATCGAGATCGTTGGCCAGCACCTCGGCCAGGTTTTCGTCGACAGCAGCCGGGTAAGTGGCGGTTTTTTGCAGCACATTTTCGGCCGGCAGAAGAATGCGCACGTCTCGTCCGTTCAGGCGCGCGTTGGCAGGAATCGCGCCGCCCGCCGCCAACGAAATGGTCACCACATTGGCGCGATCAACCCAATACTTTTCGATCAGCGGACTGAAAACCTCGTGTAATTCGCCGGACCACCAACGCCAAAACGACGCGAGTGCGGGCGGCAGCCAGCTGCGGGTGGGGGGATTGACGGCGGGTGACGGCATGACGGCGGACATAAGACTCACATCTTACCTTCAAGGAGCCTGAATCGGCGAGCCCGGCTTACCGGCGGGATTGTTTGAAACGCCCGAAGTGTTACCAGTTGTTGCCGGATTGGCGGCGATGTTGCCATCGGGAGACGTTTGTCCTGTCGGATCGGTCGGATTTAGCCCCAGATCACGCCCCTCTTTCCACGACAAAAACGCGTATGGGCGCTTGGCGTCGGTATAGCGCCGCACCACCACCTCACGCGCAAAGGTGGTGCCGTCCGGGAACACCGCCTCGGTGCGGATGCGTGTCGGGGTAAGGTTGTTGCCAGTGCTACGGAACAGGTTTTGCGGAAAATTGGGAATCGGCAACCGGCTGGCACGCGCCAGATCGCGGCGGGTCAGATATTCGTCGATCTGTTGATCGGATACGTTGGGAATCGCGCGCAATACGTCACGGCTGGCAATCTGCTCGTTGAACCCCGTTCCCGATGCGCCCGAATACACCGTGATCAGCGGGGCCAGGCGTGTGTACAGCTCCGGGGTCATACCCAGCACCAGCTTGAGTTCTTCAACCGCCTGAAAAAATGCGTTGGCCGGGCCGTAATTGAGTCCGGCGGCGGTGTAATCCGGCGCTTCGGCCCCGCGCAGTCTCTTTTGTGAATCGGCATCCCGCCAATCGGCGATTGTGTCGACCAGTTTCAGCGCCTCTTCCTCGGTCGCACCCTGTGACAACAATAGGCCGCGCAATAATTGTTCGTTGGCACGGTTGATGTCGATCCGGCCGGTTTCGTCCTGCATGGTGATGGTCACATTGATGTCGCGATATGTCCATTCCCTTGCGCTGCCGTCGGCGTTCCAACGGCCCTCGGTATTTTGCGGTTTGGACAATTCATAAATGGCGCGTTGCAAGGCGGCATCGGCGAGTGTTTCAGCCTTGACGCGCGCCAACGAATTCGCCACGACGTTGACGTCGGTGCGCATGGTGTGCATAAACGACACGGCAATCACCGACAACAGCGTGACGATCCACAGCACAATGACCAGTGCCACGCCGGCCTGTTTGAACGGCTGCTTCATCGCGGGCGCGGTCCGCACGTGCGGGTGAAGTTGGCAACCAGACAACCCGCTTCTTCGCCGACCTTGAGCGCCACCACCATATCGGGCACATCACGCCCACGGGTGGTTTCAACACGCAACCGCACCAGCATCGGCAGCCGGACCAAATCGCGCCACTCGGTGCGCCAGGTTGGCTCGGCAAGATCGGTCTCGGCACCAAAATAACCAATTTCAAAGGCGGTCACGTTTTCCATCAGACGCACCGGTGCCACCGTGGGTTGTGTGGGTTGCGGAGTGTTGGTGGATGTCGTGCCGGGTGTCGCACTGGCGCTGGCGGCACCAGACACACCGGCGGCAACAAGGCCGTCAAAATTTTGTGCCTGGCTGTCAAATGCCTGGCGGTTGAGCTGCAACACGCCGCCATCTTGCAGCGATAGTTCCGCCCATTGCAGACCGGCGGACGCGCCATTTTGCAGCGCCGCGTCAAGATTCAGCGCGGTCACATAACGCAGACTGGTCGCGGTGCCTTCGAAGGCAATATACGGTTGCGGCACCGCTCGCCAACGCGATGGAAAAATCTGGCCAAGCTCGCGCCGCAAAAAATGCTCGACCGTGCGCCAGTTTGACGCTGCCGCGACCCGTGCGTCGCCGGCGTCCCAGGCGCGGATGCCGACATTAAGTGATGCGTAGATCATCGCCATCATCATCGCCAGCAGGGTGATGGCGAGCATGATTTCGATCAACGTGAAGCCGCCGGCAGGCGGCGTGCATGGTGCAATGCGCGCTTTGACCGTCGTGGTCATACCCGCGGCCCGATCTTCATGGTGTTGAGTGTCACGTCGCGCGCGCGACCGTCGTCGCTCTTGAAAGTCACACGTAACTCGATTTCATAAAGACGCACCGGCATCAGCGAATCGACATCGACGTTGCCGAGGGTGCTGCCAACTGCATTGGTGGCCGGCTGCGTCAAGCTTGACGCCAGCGGTGTTCCACTCGCCTGTGCATTGGCGATGGCCGCGTTTTCGAGGTTCGAACGGATCAGGGGTTCGTTGGCCGTCGCATACAGCCGCACCGACAGTTGCCACGCAAAATCGTCGTCAAACTGTCCGCTGGTGTCGCCCTCCGTCAGCGTCTCTTCGACACCAACCGACGCCAGCCGGGATTCGGCAAGCATGGCCGCCTTGGCGTATCGATCGGCGATATCAGCATTGTTCACGCCACCCGAAAAAATGCGCATCAAGATCGCCATGACAATGGCCAGCAACGTAAACGCAACCAGGATCTCGAGCAGCGAAAAACCACAAACACATTTATTGGCGCGGCGTTTGGGGCATTTTTGTCTCATGACGCCCGCCCTGCTTGCACATTGGCGGCGGAATCGCTGATGGTCACCCGCCCGGTCAACCAATCAATATCGATGGCAAATTCACGTTCATTGGCCACCACGGTCACGCGTCCGCCGTTGGACGACCCGTCCGGATAAAAACGAAAACTTGCCGACTGCTCGTTGATCTGATCCGCTTGCGAGGTAAACAATTTCAAGGTCAATTGGTCGTTGAGCTTGTGCACCTTTTGATCAAACGTGGTGGTGAATTCGCGGCTGTCGACGTTGATCGAAACAAACGCCTCACGACGCGTGTTGATGGCGGCGTCACGCGCCAGTTTCATCGCAGAGGCGATGGCGCGGACATTTGATTTGAGTTCAGAACCGGAAACGCCGGCACCAAACAAGCGCGGTACCAGCGTGAAAATCACGGCCATCAGCGCAATGACCAGGATGATCTCGAGAAGGGAGAATCCTTTGTTGTGTGATGGTCTAGCAGGCATGACCGACGGGGCGCCGCGCATCGTGATGCGCTATGCTGCGAATCAATCCCACGAATTGATATCGCGATTGGGGCCGTCGCCGCCTTCTTTGCCATCGGCGCCCAACGAGGTCAAATCATAGGGGCGGTTCGCGTCGCCCGGTGATTTATAAATCAACTCATTTTGCCAGGGGTCCTTGAGTTCATCGACGTTCTTGACGTACGGGCCATTCCAGTTCGACACATTGCCGGGGTTGGTGAGCAGCGCCCGCAAACCTTCCTGCGTGTTTGGATATCGACCGGTGTCAAGTTTGTACAGGTCGAGCGGGCCCGACAGCGCGGTGAGTTTCGCCTTGGCGATACGCGATTGCACCTGTTCCTGCTTGCCAAAAATATTGGTCGCCGCCCACGCCGCAATCAGGCCGATGATGGTCACCACGATAATGATTTCCATCAGTGAAAATCCGCTGGTGTGTCCCATGCCGCGTACTCGCGTGGTGCGGCGTGCGGGTTGAAATTTGAATGTCGTCAACGTTGTATTCATTGTGTCCTCACAGCAGTGTCTAAAAAGGCAAATCCATCATGTCGAACATGGGGCTCAGGATGGCAAAAATAATCACACCAATGGCTATTGCCAAGCCGATGATCATCACCGGTTGCAGCAGTGCCAAGGCACGTTTGATGGCGGTGGCCACTTCACGGTCATATACATCCGCCACCTGCATCAACATTTCTTCGAGTTTGCCGGTTTCCTCGCCGACCGCGATCATCTGCACGGCCAGTTTCGGAAACACACCGGTTTCCATCATCGGTTTGGCCATGCCACGGCCTTCCTTGAGTTCGCGCGACACAACTTCGACCGCGCCGCGAAACACCGCGTTGCCCAATGTGTCTTTCAGGATCGACAGACCGGCCAGCAGCGGCACGCCGTTTTGCAACAACGTCGCGAGCGAGCGCGAAAATTTTGCCATTTCAACCCGAGCCGCCAAGGGACCCGCTACCGGCCAGCCGAGTGTGCGTCGATCCCATGCTGCACGCGAAACCGGGTTTTGCCACGAGCGCTTCAATAGCCAGATCACCAGCAATAATCCCGCCACCACCACATGCCAGTTACCGCGCAAAAATAGTCCGACTGTCAGGACAATATCGGTGATCAACGGCAGGGTTTTGCCCGCCTGGTCAAAGATCTGTTTGAACTGCGGCACCACGAACATCAGCAAAATCGACATCGATAATGCCGCCACGACCAACAGAATCACCGGATAAATGAGTGACGACACTACCGTCTCGCGCAACTCTTTGGCGCGCTCCATATAGTCGGCCAACCGCATCAACACGCCGCCGAGTGCACCGCCGGCTTCGCCGGCTTTGACCATGTTGATATAAAACCGCGAAAACACGTCGCGGTGCTGATCAAGCGCCTTTGACAACGCCGCCCCGCCGCGCACCTCGTTGCGAATCACCTGCAGCAATTCACGCAGACGCTGGTGTTCGCCGAGGTTGATCAGGATCTCGAGGCTGCGGTCGAGCGGCAGCCCGGCACGCAGCAACGTGGCAAGTTCGCGGGTGGTGATGGCCAGAACGTCCTGCGAAACTTGGCGCGCGGCAAACAGAGACCGCGTTGCCTGCGTTGCGGCGATGGTTGATGCGCCGTCGCCGGGTGCGCCGATCTCGGTGGCGCGAATCGGAATCAGGCCGAGCGACTTGATGTGGGTAATGATGGCGGCGTGGGTCGCGGCGTCGAGCACGCCCTCTTGCGTCTCACCGCTGACTGTGACCGCTTTGTATTGAAACAGCGGCATTTAGCGTACGATACTTGCAAAAATGTGCGTGCGTCGCACATCCAATTTTGCACACGCCGAAATGTTGCCTTCAGCGGATTTGGTTGTCGCGTGACGCAACATCATCGGCCGGTTAGTCTTCACGCGTGACACGCAGGACTTCTTCAATGGTGGTAATACCGGCCACGGCTTTTTTCAGTCCGTTTTCGTAGATGGTCTCCATGCCCTGCGCAACAGCAGCGGCGCGCAGCTCGGAGGCCGTGGCGTGTTTCATGACCTGGCTGCGCAACTCATCAGAGATCGTCATCACCTCCATGATGCACTCGCGGCCAAAGTACCCTGTGTGGCCGCAATTCGCGCAGCCCTTGGCATGATGCAGCGTCACCTGCGGGGTTTTTGCGTAACGGCGCAAGCCCATTTGTGTCACCATTTCTTCGACCGGCTGGTACGGCGACTTGCAATGATTGCAAAGTCGTCGAACCAGACGTTGCGCCTGAATACCGATCACCGTCGAGGTCAGCAAATAATCTTCAACGCCCATATCCAGCAGGCGGTTGATGGTCGATGCCGCGTCGTTGGTATGAATGGTTGACAACACCAGGTGACCGGTCAGCGCCGACTGCACGGCGATTTGCGCGGTTTCAAGATCACGAATTTCGCCGATCATGATCACGTCCGGATCCTGCCGCACAATCGAACGCAATGCGTTGGCAAAGGTTAGCTCGATTTGCGGCTTGACCTGAATCTGATTGATGCCGGGCATCTGGTATTCGACCGGGTCTTCGACGGTTAAAATCTTGACGTCCGGCTGATTGAGTCGATCCAGCGCCGTGTAAAGCGTGGTGGTTTTGCCGGAACCGGTCGGACCGGTGACCAACAAAATGCCGTGCGGCTGTCCGAGAATGTCTAGAAACACCTTCAGATTTGCGTCGTCAAATCCAAGCGCGGCAAAATTAAGCGTCACCCCGCCCTTGTCGAGGATCCGCATCACCACCGATTCGCCGTGCATGGTCGGTACCGTCGATACGCGCAGGTCGATTTCCTTGCCTTGCACCCGCAGCTTGATGCGGCCATCCTGTGGCAGGCGCCGTTCGGCGATGTCAAGGTTTGCCATGATCTTTACGCGTGAAATCACCGCCGCCGACAAACGCCGC
>JANMNT010000236.1:0-14376 GCA_031368465.1 Burkholderiales bacterium | reverse complement strand
ATCACCGCCCTGATCGGCAATGGCATCACGTAATCCGGCCAGATCAACCAAGGCAGTTTGGCCGAGGATGTCGTGACACACAACCCGCGCCGGGAACCACGGAAAATCAAGGTCGCGCCTGCGTTCAATGATTTGTGTCAGCGACGCCGTCAGTGTGGCCGGATCGCAGCGGCGCACCAGGTTCTCGGCAAAGACGCGCGAGGTATAAGGCAGTTTGTTGTAGGCGCCGGGCTGGATGGCGTCTACGGCGGCGCGTGCATCAAAAAAATCGAGCGTGGTGTTTGGCAGTGGCTTGCGAAATTGCGTGTTCATTGGATTCCAATTCTGCTGCGGGGGTTAACGGGCAATCACACCCGTTTGGCGATCGGTACAAATTGCAAATCGTCCGGCCCGGTGTAATTCGCGCTTGGCCGGATGATCTTATTGTCGATACGCTGCTCGATCACGTGTGCCGCCCAGCCAGAGGTCCGACTGATAATAAAGAGTGGCGTAAACATTGACGTTGGCACGCCCATCATGTGATAACTCACGGCGCTGAACCAATCGAGGTTCGGGAACATTTTCTTTTCCCGCATCATCACCGCTTCCAACCGGTCTGCAATGTTGTAGAGCTTCATATTGCCCTGGGCCTTGGCGAGTCCCTCCGCAACACGTTTGATAACGACGTTTCTCGGGTCAGAGATGGTGTAAACCGGATGCCCAAACCCGATGATGACTTGTTTCTCGGCGACACGTTTCACGATATCAGCTTCCGCTTCGTCCGGGTCGTTGTAGCGCGATTGAATCTCGAAGGCGACTTCATTTGCACCACCATGCTTGGGGCCGCGTAGCGCGCCGATCGCACCGGTGATTGCCGAATACATATCGGAGCCGGTACCGGCAATGACACGGGCGGTAAACGTGGAGGCATTAAACTCGTGTTCAGCATAGAGATTCAGCGAGACGTGCATGGCCTTGACCCATGCATCGGATGGCTGCTTGCCGTGCAATAGGTGCAAAAAATGGCCGCCGATTGAGTCATCGTCGGTTTCAACGTCGATGCGTTTGCCGTTGACCGCGAAGTGATACCAGTACAACAGCATTGAGCCAAACGAGGCCATCAGGCGATCGGCAATGTCTTTTGCCCCCGCCAGGCTGTGGTCATCTTTTTCCGGCAGATTGCAGCCGAGTGCGGAACAGCCGGTACGCAGGACATCCATTGGATGCGCCGAAGAGGGCAGCGATTCAAGTGCGTCCTGCACTGCGACCGGAATCCCGCGTAACGACTTCAGCTTGGCCTTGTACGATTTCAGCTCAGTCGCGGTTGGTAGTTTGCCGTGGACAAGTAGATGTGCGATTTCTTCAAATTCGCATTGCTCGGCCATGTCGAGAATGTCGTAACCGCGGTAGTGCAGGTCGTTGCCGGTGAGGCCGACAGTGCACAAAGCGGTATTGCCGGCAACCACACCGGATAACGCGACGGATTTTTTAACCTTGGGTCCCGCAGGCGCGGTGTTTGTAGCGTCCGACATTGTGTCTCCTCACAGTTTTTGCATCAATTCAATTCGATTGCCAAATGGATCCCAGATAGATCCCCGATGGAAGCCAAAAGGTCCTTTATCCACGCGGGTTTTCAGGCCATTTTGCTCTGCAAGGCTCATCAATGCTAGAAAGTTATCAACCCGTAATGCCGGATGGGCATTGGCGGAAGCGGCAAACATATCCTCTTCGCCCAGATGCAGATTTACCGCGCCCTGTATTAACCACGCGCCGGTTTGGCGCATATCGGCGGGTTTCGGCACGCGGCTAAAACCCAGCACATCAACATAAAAGGCGAGCGCGCTGTCGAGTTGCCCCGATGGGATGGAAATCTGCACGTGATCGAATGCCAGAATCATTGCCGTGCCATGTGTTGTTGCCATTGCGCCGGCGAAATCCGATGTAGCAGATGCCGCTTGAGCGGCCAATCCATGGGCACACGCGGGTGGTCAAAATCGCCTGCCTTATCCCGCACCATGCCCAACCGGTCCATCACCCGGTGTGATGGTGTGTTGGTGGCGACCGACATGGCCACAACCTGCGGCAATTGCAGGTGGACAAAGGCAAAATCAAGCGCCGCCGCGGCACCCTCGGTTGCGTACCCCTGGTGCCACGCGTCGCGCGCCAGCCGCCAACCGACTTCAACCGCAGGCATCCAAGGTGCTTCAAATCCGGGCACGCTTAAGCCGACAAAGCCGGCAAACGGATGGATGTTCGGGATCTCAATCGCCCACATTCCCCAACCACGTTGTTGGATGCCGGTGCGAATGCGCAACATTTCAGCGGCTGCTTCATCGGCCGAAAGTACCTTTGGAAAAAATTTTCGCACCTCGGGGTCGGCATTCATTGCAGACCATGCATCCGCGTCGCTGTCCTTCCATTGCCGCAGCAGCACGCGCGGGGTGCGTAATTCGACCGGCGATGGGAAGGTGCGTAGCAGCAGGGTGGGAACATCCGGCATTATTTTTTGGCGGCGTAAAGTTTATCCAGCGACTGTTCAAACGCGTGATAGCCAATCCTTTCGTACAACTCCTCGCGCGTCTGCATGATGTCGATGACATTCTTTTGTGTGCCATCGCGGCGGATCGCCTCATAAACCGTCTCGGCGGCCTTATTCATTGCGCGGAAGGCGGAAAGCGGATACAACACCATCGCAACGTCGGCGGCGCGCAGCTCATCGGTGGTGAAGAACGGTGTTTTGCCGAACTCGGTGATGTTGCAAAGGATCGGCTTTTTTGTCGCTTCCACAAAACGTTTGTAAGTCGGCAAGTCGTACGCGGCTTCGACAAAGATGCCGTCGGCACCGGCTTCCGCGAAAGCGACGGCACGTTCAAGTGCGGCGTCAACACCTTCCACCTGAATTGCATCTGTGCGGGCAATGATGAAGAAATCAGGATCGGTTTTGGCGTCGACCGCCGCCTTTACACGATCGACCATTTCCTGTTTGGTGACAATTTCCTTGCCTGGCCGGTGGCCACAACGCTTGGCGCCGACCTGGTCTTCGATATGGCACGCCGCCGCGCCAAACTTGATGAGTGACTTGACGGTGCGGGCAATGTTGAATGCCGACGGCCCAAAGCCGGTGTCGATGTCAACCAGCAACGGCAAGTCACAGACGTCGGAGATGCGACGAATGTCGGTCAGCACATCGTCGAGGTTGTTGATGCCCAAGTCGGGCATGCCGAGCGATCCCGCCGCAACGCCGCCGCCGGAGAGATAAATCGCCCGGTAGCCGGCGCGCTTGGCCAACAATGCATGGTTGGCATTGATGGTGCCGATGATTTGCAGCGGCTTTTCGTCTTTGAGGGCTTGGCGGAATTTTGCGCCGGCAGATTGCATCATTTGGTTACCGATCAAGTATGTTGGGACAATTCATTGGGCGTCATGCGGCAAAAAAAGCGGCGTCTGCCTCCGCGACTATTTTAACGCCTGTCACCTTGGCCTTTTGCAGCAGTTCCCAAAAGTATCGATAGGTGGCCCGGTCGTGCAATTCGCCCTTGTATTGGATCGGTCCCCAGTCGACCGCCTGTGCTGCGAGGAGGATGTTGGCGGCATCCTCAACCTCGGAGTGATCGGGCTGCATGGCGTCAACAATTGGCTGAATTTGCGCGGGGTAGATCGACCACATGCGCAGGAAGCCGAACTCATTGCGCGCGCGCATCGCGTCGGCCTTTACCACCTCGGTATTCTTCAGATCCAGGCAGACGTTATGGGCGGGCACAACACCATTGGCGAGTGCCGCCGCCACCACCTCCGCCTTGCCGCGCGCAATCAGGTGATGTTCAAACTGGCCGGGCGAACGCATCGCCGATGCCGGAATCGCGCCGTGATGCGCCGAGACAAAATCCATCAGACCGAAATCGAGCACTTCAATGTCAGGCAACGCCGCGATTTGATGAACGTCACGCAGCGCGCCATGGGTTTCAACCAGGATGTGGATTGGAATATTGCGGCCGAGCGCGCTTTTCTTCGAAGTTGCGCGAACGTAATCGATCATTTCGGCCGCGTCTTCAAGAGAAGTCGACTTCGGGATGGTGATATAGCGCAGGACGGCACCCGCGCCGCCGACCAGAATATCGATATCCTGCCGCCAATGCGGATGGGAGTGATCGTGAATGCGTGCACCCGCCATTTTGTGTTTGTTGGCGTCACTTGTGAGCACCCGCACAATCATTTCGGCGTGGGATTTTTCCTGGCCCGCCGGCGCGCCGTCTTCGCAGTCGCAGGTGATATCAAACACCGGACCAAGGCTATCCTGCAGTGCAAGGGCTTTCAGGATCAGCTTTTCGCTGCCAGCAAAGTGTTCGCACGAGGCGATCATCGGGAATGGCTTTTCACCGGCGAACAGGGCGGTGTCAGGATGGACTGTTGACATGATGGTTGTCTTCAAGAGTTCAAAGGTTTGATCGGATCAAGCTTGACGTTGCATCAGGATGGTGTAATCAAGGTCAAGTACGCGTTGCGCGTCGGTCAATGATGCTGAGGCGACGGCATTGGGGTCGACATTTTTGTACCCAGCGAGCCGGACGCGGAGCGCGCCAATCTGTGCACTTAACGGCCACTTGGCAATCGGCGTCGAGATCGCGTACAACGTGTCGCCGGCAAAGGTTGGGTTGGTGTGCGCGCCGGCGTTGATGGCGGCGATCGACAGTGCGTTCTCAAGACCGTCATAGGAAAGCGCGCGGCAAATTGAGATCACCTGGCCGCCGTAGACCAGCCGCCGGCCAAAACGTGAATCGGCCATATGATGCGCATCAAAATGCACCCGCGCCGTGTTTTGGTAGAGCTTGGTGGCGAGCGTGTGGTCGGTCTCATCAAGCGTCATGCCAGCCGGGTGAATAATCGGTGCATCCAGCACAATATCATCCCAAAAGTACCGGCTGCCGCTCGCGTCCGCCGCTTGCGTCGATGCGCGGAAAAATGGCGGTACGTGCAAGTGGTCGGGCGCGACAAACGCCGCAAATTCCGGTGCGATTGGCTGCCGTGTGACGGCTTGCGAATCGTCTGACGCGCAATGCACCATCACCCAGCGCACCCAGCTCAAAACCATTTGGTCGTTTTGATTGAATGCATTCGAACGCACATACACCACGCCGGTCTTGCCGCTGCTGTTCTTGCGCAAACCAATAATCTCGGTTTCCGCGCGTATTGTGTCACCCACGTATACCGGAAGGATAAAGCGGCATTCGGCATAACCAAGATTTGCCAGCGCGTTGTACGATACATCGGCGACGGTCTTGCCAAACGCAATATGAAACACCAGCAGGCCATCAACCGGCGCAGAAGGGTAGCCGAGTGAATGGGCAAAGGGTTCGCTGCAATGCAGCGGGTTACGCGAACCTGTCAGCGCCTGATATAGCGCGGTATCACCGTTGGTGATGGTGCGCGGGGTGGCGTGGACAAATTTTTGCCCGACAAGGTAGTCACCGAAAAAATAGCCGGAAAGCGGTCTCATGGAATGTATCTCAGGCCGATTCCAGTTCCTTGATCATTTGGGCAAGCGCGATGATGCGTTTTGATGCCGCGACATGATGCCCCTCGACCAGTCTGCCATTAAGCATGATGGTGCCGCGTCCGTCGCGATGCGCAACTTCAAGTGCGTCGATGACTTCATAGGCGTACGCGACCTCTGTCGCCTTTGGTGTGAACGCATCATTGCAATAGGCGAGTTGATTGGGATGCACCAGTGATTTGCCGTCGAAACCGAGGTCGCGTGTCAGGCGGCAGGCCATTTCAAAGGAATGCATGTCCTTGATATCGATGCTGATGCCGTCGACCACCGCGCGCTTATAGGCGCGACCCACCAGCAATACGTGGGAAAGCGAGTAGTGCAAGGGAATGCGGTCGGGCGTTTTGCGGCCGTGTAACTGCGTGATCAAATCCGACGTCGCCATGATCAGGCAGGCGATTCTGTCGGATGCGGCGGCAATTTCTTCGGCGCGCAACACCGCAATCGGGCTCTCAATCATCACCATAATCGGCAAATGCGCCCCGCCTGCGGCGTCCAATGCCGAGAGTGCGTCAATCACATCCTGCCGCGACTCAATATTCGGGAACAAAACGGCGTCGACGCCGATGCGCGCGACGGCCTTGACGTCATCAAGACCCCACGGCGAGTCCAGATCGTTTACCCGCACGACCAATTCGCGGCGTCCGTAACCGCCGGACAAAATCGCCTCGACCACCTGGGTGCGCGAAAGCTCCTTGTTTTCAACCAGCACTGAGTCACCAAGATCAAAGATCACCGAATCGACCTTGACGGTTCGTGCCTTGTTTAAAAAACGCTGGAAGCAGCCGGGAACATAAAGCATTGAACGGCGCGGGCGGAGAAATGGGGTCATTGCGATGTCGTCTGGGAAGGTGTCGAAAATCGAAAAATGGCACGCTGCTGCTGCAATGCAACAATTCTAAAGCGTGTTTCAAAAAAGTCAACAAGACTTATATCTTATATAAGACATAAATACATAATCAGTGCTAATATTTCAGCATGACCAATGTGTCCCCGCCCCCAATGCCGACGAACGCCACGCCAAGCTTCCAGCCCCTTTATGAGCAAATCAAAACACTTTTAACAAGGAGCCTGGTCTCAGGCGAATGGAAGCCCGGCGAGGCGATCCCATCGGAAATGGAGTTGGCGACCCGTTTTGGCGTCAGTCAGGGTACCGTGCGCAAGGCAATTGATGCGCTGGCGGCCGAGTTTATCGTTGTGCGGCGGCAGGGTAAGGGAACATTTGTCGCAACCCACACCGCGCCCAGCCAGCAATACCGCTTTTTGCGGGTTCGACGCGACGACCGCAGCCATATTGGTGCGGTGGTTCATCCAACCACAACATTTATCGGCTTGGAGCGGGTGAAAGCGGATGCTGTGACGGCGGCAACACTTGCGCTGCGTACCGGAACCTTGGTCACGGTAATCAAGCGCTTGCTGGTGTTTGCCGGCCGGCCATTAATTTTTGATCAAATACACCTGACCAACGCTGAGTTTCCCGGACTGGCAATGGCGTCACTCGAAGCATCGCACGGTTCAATCTACAGTTTCCTCGAGGCTGCCTATGGCGTGCGCATGATTCGGGCGGAGGAAAAAATCAAGGCGGTGGCGGCAGACCGGATTTCCGCCAAACATCTGAAGTTGCCGGTCGGCGCGCCTTTGTTAAGTGTCGATCGGGTCGCCTATACCTACGGTGACAAACCGGTTGAGTGGCGGCGCGGGTTATGTTTGACCGAGGGCTATTCGTATTTCAACGAATTGGCATGATTCGCAAATGGCCATTTTGGCCGGTGCGTGATCGCCGCGACCCATCTAGCGTACCGCGATGGTCTTTCTGGCAATAATCGATCGGTTTTGACGAGCCGGCAATAATTGATCTTTGCAGCAAGCCGCCAGCGATCGGTAACGGCGCGGTGGCTGCCCCGCGCACAGAATCCCGGTCAACATTTGACGGGGATCAAATGATCGATCAACCATTGATCGACAATAGTGACTGGCATCGGTTGGTCAGATGAAATGGCCGCCCGCAGGTCACTTGCCCTGTTTTCCTAGGATGTTTATGGATACGCGTCATACCGCTCAGTCCGCTGAGGTTGCCACCAAGTCGTCGATCATGTCATCGGATTTGAACGCATTGCCCGAACAAGCAATTTCGCGCGAGGTATTGCTGGAGAAATACACCAAGGGCGACGAGGCCAGCGTGCAGGCGGTCCGCCGGCGTGTGGCCAATGCATTGGCTGCGGTCGAATGTCCCGCCCAACGCGGTGAATGGGCGCAGCGGTTCTTTGAGGCACAAGAAGCGGGGTTCATCGCGGCCGGCCGCATCAATTCCGCGGCAGGCACCACACTGTCGGCGACGTTGATCAATTGTTTTGTGCAACCGGTTGGTGATTCAATCACCGAAGTCGTTGACGGCACCCCGGGAATCTATACTGCGCTCGCCGAGGCCGCCGAGACCATGCGCCGTGGCGGCGGTGTGGGCTATGATTTTTCAGCAATCCGCCCCGAGGACGCTTGGGTGCGCGGTACGGATTCGCGGGCAAGCGGGCCGGTATCGTATATGAAAGTATTTGATCGTTCTTGTGAAACGGTTGAGTCTGCCGGCGCGCGCCGCGGTGCGCAAATGGGCGTGTTACGTTGTGACCACCCGGATATTGAAACTTTCATTCACGCCAAGGACGGCGGCGGGCTCACCAACTTCAACATTTCGGTCGGTGTCAGCGATGCGTTTATGCAGGCGGTTGAGGCGGACGGGTCGATTGCCTTGGTGCATCGCGCCGAACCGGCACCAGAAGTAATTGCAAAGGGTGGTTTTCGTCGCGAAGACGGGCTTTGGGTTTATCGGACGTTATCCGCCCGCATGTTGTGGGGGCAGATCATGCAGTCGACCTACGACCATGCCGAGCCGGGAATTTTGTTTCTGGACCGGATCAACCGTGATAACAATCTGAACTATTGTGAGACCATCGCGGCGACCAATCCGTGCGGAGAACAACCACTACCACCGTATGGCTGTTGCTGCCTTGGCTCGATTAATCTGACGCGTTTGGTGACGGCGGCTTTCAAGCAAAACTGTTCGTTCAATTTTGATGCCTTCGGCAATGTTATTGATACGGCGGTGCGAATGCTCGACAACGTCCTTGATATCACCGAGTGGCCGCTGGTCGCACAGCACGACGAAGCACGCGCAAAGCGTCGCATCGGACTTGGCTTTACCGGTCTGGGCGACGCGCTCGCCATGCTGCGGCTGCGTTACGACACGCCAGCGGCGCGCGAAATGGCTTCCACTATCGCCGCGTTCTTGCGTGACCGCGCCTATTCGGCATCAGTGGCACTCGCCGGGGAGCGCGGCGCCTTCCCACTGTTTGATGCAAATCGATATCTGTCGGGCGGAAATTTTGCCTCCCGTCTACCGGAAAATCTCCGCTCAGACATCCATAAACACGGCATCCGCAATTCACACCTGCTGTCGATCGCGCCGACGGGTACGATTTCTCTCGCCTTCGCAGACAACGCATCCAATGGCATCGAGCCGCCATTCTCCTATACCTATGAGCGCAAAAAACGCAATGCGGATGGGTCGCAAAAGCACTACATGGTCGAGGATCATGCGTGGCGTCTGTTCAGACACAGTGGTGGCAATGTTGAAAATCTGCCCGACTACTTTGTCACGGCGCTGGAGATTTCGGCGGGCGCGCACCTGCAGATGGTCGCCGCCGTGGCACCTTACATCGACACTGCAATTTCAAAAACGGTCAATGTTGCCGAGGATTATCCTTACGAGGACTTTGAACATCTCTATATCGACGCCTGGAAATCGCAGCTCAAGGGAATCGCCACCTACCGGCCAAACGGGGTGCTCGGTTCAGTCTTGTCGGTCACACCCACTGCGCAGGGCACGGTGGCAAACAACCAAAACGCGCGACTGACAATTGATTCGTTGCCGGCACCGGTGCTTGCGTCGTTGCGCTGGCCGGGGCGACCCGAGCTGTGCGATGGCAACGACGCCTGGACGTACATGATCGAGTCCCCCCATGGCCGCTTTGCGTTGTTCGTCGGGCATATAGAGGAGAACGGCAAGGCGTTCCCGTTTGAAGTCTGGGTCAACGGCACCGAACAGCCGCGCGGGTTGGGTGCCGTTGCAAAAACGCTGTCGATGGATATGCGCGCCAATGACCGTGGCTGGCTCGCTCTAAAGCTCGATGCACTGACCAGCACACGTGGCGACGAACCGTTCGATATGCGGTTCCCGCCAGCCGGTGAAAGGCAGCGCATGCCCGGCGTCGTCTCAGCGATCTCGCAGATTATTCGCTACCGGTGTGAACGGCTACATACATTTGAAGGAGGGGGCGAGACGCCGGTACTCGATGCGATGTTTTCAGTTGATGAGCCACGAACTGGCGTTGACGGTACGCTGTCATGGACGGTTGACATTGCCAATCCGGCGGCAAACGACGATTTTGTTCTGGGGCTGAAAGAAGTCACACTGCCCGATGGCACAACAAGGCCCTACTCGATGTGGTTGTCGGGAAACTACCCGCGGACCCTTGATGGCTTGTCGCGGATTCTTTCGCTGGATATGCGGGTGCATGATCCGGCGTGGATCGGCATGAAGCTCCGCAAGTTGCTGAACTACGCCGAACCATTGGGCGATTTCATGGCATTTGTGCCGGGTGAACGCCGCCAACAAAACTGGCCATCCACGGTTGCCTACATCGCGCGCCTGCTTATTCACCGCTACAACACGCTCGGGGTGCTTGATAAAAACGGTTATCCGATCAGTGACATGGGTATTCTCGACGTGCCGCAGCAGCCCAGACGGTTGATGAAGGGCGGAGTTTGTCGTGAATGCGGACATCATGCGGTTATACGCAAAGACGGCTGCGATTTTTGTGGTGCGTGCGGGTGGATTGGGGTTTGCGGTTAACCCGACCGCGCATTAATCACGGCGCTATTGCTGTCCCGCCAGCTTTTTCACCACTGCGTCATTCATCCAATCGTTGAGACTGGTGCCATTTGATCTGGCCGCAATCAACACAGCGGCGTGTGTTTCCGGTGTGAGCCGAACCAATATCTTCCCCCCGGCCGGTTTTTCGGGTTCAATGCCCGCCTCCTCACAGACCATCAGATAATGGTCGATGGCAAATACAAAATCGCCGCGTAGTTCATCAACACTTGCGCCATAAAAAGAGATCGGCTCCGATAGTCCGAGTACGCTGCCTGCAAATACACCATCGGATTCATCGAAGTCGATGCGGGCAATGTATCCGCGGTAACGCATGATATTTTTCATGAATGTCGAGATCAATACGGACGCATTTATTGTCAAAGGTGATCAATCTTAATGATATCAGAAAATGATATCAATGTATATTTTACTGTTTGGCACCAGCGCGCAACCGCCTGTAAAGGTCGCGCATGGCAAAAAAAGCTATTTAAAACAGATGGTTGCGCAACACTGAGGAATACAATCCGCTGCCCGTTTCGGTCGAAGGAATAACCGGCGAAACCCTATTCAATTCAATGCATTTCCGTTTAGAATCAAACGCTCAAATGCAAAGTGGTGGCACAGCAAAAGCATGGGTTTTTTCGCGTTGATTGCGTGTTCTCAGATTGACAATGAAGTTTCCCTTGCCGTACCAAAACAAACGGTTAACTTGCGGGCTGACGTTAACCGCAGCCCCAAGCCAACACAACACGGCCCTTGAACAAATAAAGGTACCAGAATGTCATCCCGCCCGACTTCAAGTCCCATGTCCGCCACTGCGCGACCAAAGTACGTTGATCTGAATCTGCTCAACCTGCCGGTCCCGGGGCTGGTTTCAATCTTTCATCGTGTCACCGGCGTCGCCATGTTTGCCTTCTTGATTCCGTCGGTGTTGTATGTCCTGCAAACAACACTCACGTCTGAATCGGGATTCGCCGCCTGGCGGGGGTACTTTGCAAACCCGGTATTCAAAATAATCTTGATTGGATTTGTCTGGTCATTTATGCACCATTTGTTTGCCGGTATCCGCTATCTGTTGCTCGACCTGCATATCGGAATAAACCTCGCGCCCGCGCGATTGTCCGCCAAGCTGGTGCTCATTGCCGGTGCCGTCAGCACGCTGATTTTCGCCGTGCGTATTTGGTAGAGAGGGAAAAGACAATGGTTAACAAACAACCTGTTGGCGCGCATTACGGCTGGAAGGACTGGCTGATTCAGCGTGTGACCGCCGTCATCATGCTGTTATTCAGCGTGGTCATCATCGGTTTTTTCCTTGTGCATGGCAGTGTCAGCTACGGCGAATGGAAACAGCTGTTCGGCGGGCAGGTCATGCGTATCTTGACGCTGGTGTTTTTTCTTTCGGTGTTTTATCACGCCTGGATCGGCATGCGCGACGTTTTGATGGACTACGTCAAGCCGTTGTGGATCCGTTTGCTTTCGCAAGTTGTGGTTTGTTTGTTCCTGATCGTATGTTCGATCTGGACGGTTTCTATCCTCTGGGGCAATTAGAAAATGGCTCTTCCGCATTCTCCTTTACCGATTCGTAAATTTGACGCCGTTGTTGTTGGCGCCGGTGGTTCCGGCTTGCGCGCCGCATTGCAACTTTCGACGGCGGGACTGAAAGTCGCCGTGTTATCAAAGGTTTTTCCAACCCGCTCGCACACTGTGGCGGCGCAAGGCGGGGTAGGTGCATCGCTGGGCAACATGGGCGAGGACAACTGGCACTGGCATATGTATGACACCATCAAGGGCTCCGACTGGCTCGGCGATCAGGATGCGATTGAGTTCATGTGTAAAAACGCGCCAGACGCAGTCATTGAATTGGAACATTTCGGCATGCCGTTTGATCGCAACGATAACGGCACGATCTATCAGCGCCCATTCGGCGGACACTCGCAAAATTTCGGCGAGCGTCCCGTCCAGCGATCATGTGCGGCTGCGGACCGCACCGGCCACGCGATGTTGCATACCCTGTACCAACGAAATGTGTTTGCCAATACGCAGTTTTTTGTTGAATGGATGGCGCTTGACCTGATTCGCGACGACGCCGGCGACGTTGTCGGTGTGACTGCGATGGAGATGGAAACCGGCGAAACCATGATTTTCCATGCCAAGGCGACGCTGTTCGCAACCGGTGGGGCCGGACGCATTTATGCATCGTCTACCAACGCGTTTATCAATACCGGTGACGGACTCGGCATGGCTGCGCGAGCTGGTATCCCGCTTGAAGACATGGAGTTCTGGCAATTCCATCCGACCGGTGTCGCCGGTGCCGGTGTGCTGATCACCGAAGGCGTTCGAGGTGAGGGCGGCATTCTGCTCAACGGCAACGGTGAACGTTTTATGGAGCGTTATGCACCGACCATGAAAGATCTGGCGTCGCGTGATGTGGTTTCACGCGCGATGGCGACTGAAATCAAGGATGGTCGTGGCGCCGGTCCCAACAAGGATTACATCCTGTTGAAGCTCGACCATCTTGGCCCCGAGGTGATCAACAAGCGGCTTCCGGGTATCCGTGAAATCGCGCTCAAATTCGGCAACGTTGATTGCACCAAAGACCCGATCCCGGTCGTGCCGACCTGCCACTATCAGATGGGCGGCATTCCGACCAATTATCTGGCCGAGGTGGTGGTGCCAAAAAACGGCAACCCAAACAGTGTTGTGGCTGGCTTTTATGCGGCGGGCGAGTGCGGCTGCGCGTCGATTCATGGCGCCAACCGCCTCGGCACCAATTCACTGACAGATTTGCTGGTGATGGGAAAATCAGCCGGCGACTCGATGGTCAAATACATCCGCGAAAATAATGCATTCAAGCCGTTGCCTGCCAATGCCGGCGAAGTCTCGATAGCGCGTCTCGCCAGATTGGATAACCAGACTGGCGGCGAATCGGTGCACGAAGTCGGCGATGCGATGCGTCAGACCATGCAGGCGCATTGTGGTGTGTTTCGCTTCCCCGACATGCTCGTTTCTGGTGTTGAGAAGATGAAGGAAATTGCCGAGCGCGCAAAGCGCACCGAGATAAAGGACAAGTCGAAAGTGTTCAACACGGCGCGTATCGAAGCGCTTGAGCTGGACAATTTGATCGAAGTGGCGGTATCGACCATGGTTTCGGCCGAGGCGCGTAAAGAAACACGCGGCGCACACGACCGTGCCGATTGCCATGACCGTCCCGGCTTCACCGCCGGACGCGACGACGCCAACTGGTTGAAACATACGCTATGGTACAAGGACGGCAACAAGCTCGACTACAAACCGGTCAACCTGAATCCGCTGACGGTTGAATCGTTTGCCCCCAAAGCGCGCGTGTATTGATCCCCGATCCAGATAAAACGGAACTGACAGATGAAATTCAAGATTCTTCGCTTCGATCCAGACGTTGATAAAAAACCGTATTTCAAGGAATACGACATCGCGCTTGAGCCGACTGACCGCATGTTGCTGGATGCGCTGATTCGCATCAAATCAATCGATGACACGCTTGCGCTGCGCCGTTCATGCCGCGAGGGTGTGTGCGGCTCGGACGCAATGAATATCAATGGCAAGAACGGGCTTGCCTGCATCACCAAGATCGTCGAGCTCAGCGAGCCGGTGGTGCTTAAGCCTCTGCCCGGGTTGCCGATCATTCGTGACCTGATTGTTGATATGACGCAGTTTTTCACGCAGTATCATTCGATCAAGCCGTTTGTCATCAACAACGACCCGCCGCCCGAAAAGGAGCGCTTGCAATCGCCGTCAGACCGTCTTGAACTCGATGGTTTGTATGAATGCATTCTGTGTGCCTGCTGTTCAACCTCATGCCCCTCGTTCTGGTGGAACCCCGATAAATTTGTCGGCCCGGCCGGTCTGCTCGCCGCCTATCGTTTTATTGCCGACACCCGTGATC